>NZ_DATDGQ010000185.1:0-1509 GCF_036522015.1 Binatus sp. (SeqCode) | reverse complement strand
GTCTTAAGCAGTTTGTAGCATAGTATTTCCTCGAGCAGTCTTGCGAGCAGCTCGAAGTTGCCGGCGGCGGCGTCGCGGTTGGCAAAAAGCTCCTGCGCGATCGATTGCGCGCGGGCAAAGTCGATCGATTTTGCATGGCTGAGAGCGTCGATCAGTTCTTTCATCGGCGGCTCATCGCCGTCGGCCAAGGCGATCGCATTCGCCGCGCTGCCTCGCGCCAACATTGCCAACGCACGAGCGCGAGCCTGGTCGGCGACTCCGTGAGCGGCAAGGATAGCCTCGAGATCGGGCGGCTGTAGCGCGGGAAATCTCACGATGCGCATGCGCGAGCGGACAGTGTCGAGCAGCGCGCGTTCGCTGGCGGTCACCATTATGATGATAGCGTGGCCGGGCGGCTCCTCGAGCGTCTTCAGCAGCGCGTTCTGCGCAGGTTCGCCGAGAACCTCGGCGTCGTCAACGATCGCCATCCGAACCGGCGAGCGCGACGGCCGAATTCCAAGCCGCGAAATCAGCTCGCGTACCTGGTCGATCAGAACCTCGCTGCGGCCGGCGGGGCGCGACACGTAAGTGAAGTCGGGATGCACGCCCGTCGCGAGTTGCACGCATGCCGGACAGCATTCGCAATGTGGAGTGTCCGCGTCGCCGGCTCGCGCGCGGATGCGTTCCGTCTGGGGCGCGATGCGCACGGGGCATCGCGCGGTCGTGCAGCAAAAATTCTCGCCGGGCGACCGCTCGCACATCAACGCGTGTACGAGACTCGTCGCCACCAGCGCCTTGCCGACGCCGCGCGGCCCCGCGAACAGGTACGCGTGCGACGGGCGGCTGCGCATCTCGGCAAGCAGCCGCTCAGCAATTTCGCGATGCCCGCGGATCGACGCTAGCGGCATTGCAAACCAGTCATCGGCGCGCGAGCATTTCGTCAACGGCCCGCTGGACATCGATGGTGACGGCGGCGACTGGGCGGTCGGCGTCGATTACGACGACGCGCGACGGCTCGGCCTTCGCGATCGCGAGAAAACCGTCGCGGACCTTGCGATGGAATTCCGCGCGCTCGCCCTCGAAGCGGTCGGAGCCGCGTCCCGTCCCCTTCGCCCGCGCGCGAGTGCGCTCGAGTCCGGTCTCGACCTGCAGGTCGAGGACGATAGTGAGGTCGGGCGTCACGTTGTCGGTCGCAAGCCGGTTCAACTCACCGAGCACTTTGAGATCAACGCCGCGAGCATAGCCCTGGTAGGCGGTAGTCGAATCCGAGTAGCGATCGGAAATCACGATCTCGCCCGAGGCGAGCGCAGGCCGCAGTTTTTCGCGCACGTGCTGCGCGCGATCGGCCAGCACCAGCAGCAGTTCAGCGGCGATGTCGAGCGACACGGCGGGATCGAGAAAAATCGCACGAATCGTTTCGCCGGCGCGCGTGCCGCCGGGCTCATGCGTGACCGTTACGCGCCGCCCGCCCTTGCGCAAAACATCGCCAAGGATTGCGGCCTGCGTGGTCTTTCCGCTTCCTTCGACACC
>NZ_DATDGQ010000184.1:0-12298 GCF_036522015.1 Binatus sp. (SeqCode) | reverse complement strand
GTCTTGCCGTCCGGCGTGATCACCATGCCGTTTGGGAACATCATGTCTTCGGCCACAACGCGCGCGCCGCCGGCCGGCGTGACCATTACCAGCGTCGTCCCGCGCGGCTTCTCATTGTTGTGCAGGTCGAATCCGAAGTTCCCGACGTACGCATTCCCGGGCGCGTCGGCCACCATGTCGTTGCAATCGAACGGCGCGAGCTGGCTCATATCGGCGGCCAATTTCAGCCCGTCACGATCAAGCCGCAGCAGTTTGCGATCAGTCATCGATACCACGAGCATCCGTCCATCGGGCAACCATCCAAGTCCCGACGGCCGATTCGGCACTTCGCACACGACCTCCCGCGTTCCGGTCATATCGACCGCGATCACCTCATGCGCATGCATGTCGGAAAAATAGAGTCTTCCATCATGCCATCGCGGCCCTTCAGGAAACGCGAGCCCATCGACTAACACTTTCAGCGTCCGCATTGTGAGTCCCAACCTTAGTCCAGTGCGCCTTTCGCGCGCAGCGCTTCGACCTCCGCCGCGCCGTAGCCGAGCAATCCGGTCATGACCTCATCAGTATGCTGCCCGAGCAGTGGCGCCGCGGCCTTCACCTCGCACGGTGTCCCACTCATCCGCCATGGAATCCCGCAATGCTGCCGCTTACCCACCTCAGGGTGCTCGCGATATACAAAGTACTCGCGCTGCTTGAGCTGCGGATCCTCCGATAGATACTTGCTATCGGCGCAAGCTCCGGCCGCGACTCCCGCCGCCTGCAGAGTATCCACGACGTACGCGACCCTCCGCGTCGCCGTCCACCCACCGACTATTGCTTCGAGCGCGTCTTCGTTCTCTTTGCGCGCCGCGAGCGTCGCAAATCGCGGATCATTGGCTAATTCCGGTTTGCCTATTGCTCTAGCCAGTCGCGCCCACTCCGCGTCGTCCGCACATACTATTGCGACCCACTGATCGATCGTTACATCGAGGATTTTCTCCGGCAGATCGACGCACTTGAAAAGCCCGTGCGGCGCCATCAGCGGATCGCGATTGCCGCTCCGCTCGGGCTCGCGGCCGTTCATCGTGTATTCGAGAATCCCTTCTGCCAGCAGGTCCATCGCGCATTCCCACTGGCTCATGTCGATATATTGTCCCTCGCCGGTTTTCGCCCGATGGAACAGCGCGCTGATTATCGCGAACGCGCCATGCACTCCCGCGTTGGGGTCGGCGTAGCTGAAACCCGCATGCATCGGAGGAAATCCCTTATAGCCAGTCAGCGCCGACAATCCCGACAACGGTACCTGCGCCGGACCATAAGCCACATAATGACTATACGGGCCGGTGTCGCCGTAGCCCGACAGAGTAATCATTACTACATTCGGATTTACCTTCTTGACCTCTTCGTAGCCGAATCCCATTTTTTCGAGCACACCCGCCGCGAAATTGTTAATCACGACGTCGCTGTTCTTGATCAGCCGCCACGCCGCTTCCTTCGCTTCGGGATGCTTGAAATTCAGCGAAAGCGACTTCTTGCCCTGGTTATATTGATTGAAGTAGCCCGACTTGTTGAGGCTGTTGAACACGCCGTCGGGCCACGGAGGCAGCATCCGAGTCACGCACGGCCGCGTCTTGGTCTCGATCCTGATCACCTCGGCCCCAAGATGCGCCAGTTGCAAGGTGCAGTACGGACCGGCCCACACCCAGGTGAAATCGCAAACTCGAATTCCCGCCAATGGTGGCTTTGCCATTTCTAAATCACACCCTTGCGCTGGAGTTCGTGGATTCGCGCCGGCGACATTCCGATCTTGCCGAATACTTCGACGTTGTCTTGTCCGAGCGTCGGCGCCGGCCGGCGAATTTCCCACGGCGTGCGCGCGAACTTCAACGGCGCGCCTGGATATTTATGCGTGCCCGCAACCGGTTGCGCGATTTCGACGAAAAAGCCGCGCGCCTTCAGATGCTCCGAGTTGAGCAGATCGCCCATTGTGGAGACCGGCGCAAACGGCACTCGTTTGGCCTGCGCTTTGCGATACAGATCGAGCACCGTCTGCTGGCTTACCCACTCTTCGAGCATCGGCCTCAGCGCATCCCAGTTCTCCGCGCGCACCAGCCGATCCTTGAAAATCTCCATTTCCGCCCATTCGGGATTTCCCATGATTTCGACGAAATTGCGCCACTGATGTTCCTCGATGCAGCACAGGTAGATGTACCCGTCCTTGCACTGCATCGTCTCGACCGGCTGTAGCGGCTTCTGCCCGAGCCGCGTCGCAATCATCTTCATATACGGCCAGTACTCGAACGTCATCTCGAGGATCGACGCGATCGACTCCTGCACCGAGACCTCGATATGCAGCCCGGCGCCGTCTTGAAGTTGTGCGAAGGCCGCGGCGATCGTCGCAGTCGCGCCATGCACTCCGCCCTGGTAGCCCGACTGATGCCCCGCGGTCTTGAGCGGTGGCAGCTCCGGATGCTCCGGTCCGCCGCCGTTGAGCACGCACACTCCGCCCGCGCACCAAATAGTCAAATCCTCGGCGCGGTAGTCGCGATACGGACCGGTCAACCCAAACGGCAGGATCGAGGTCATGATCAATTTCGGATTCGCGCGCCGCATCCGATCGTACGTGAGCCCGACGCGATCCATCTCGGGCGGCGTGACGTTGTGAATCAGGATGTCGGCGCTCGCGACCAGCTTCTCCAGAATCTCGAAGCCTTCGGGCTGCGTAATATCGAGCGTGACGCCGCGCTTGTTGGTGTTGAGATAGAGGAACAGTCCGCTGGTCTCGGGATTCGGTTTGTCGCCCGGAAACGGCCCGCGCGTTCGCGCGCGATCGCCACCGCCCGGCCGCTCGACCTTGACCACCTCAGCGCCCATGTCCGCCAGCAGCTTGCTGCAGTACGGCGCCGACACCATCTCGCCAACTTCGACAATCTTTAAACTGGATAAAGCTCCCGCCATCGATTCTCAATCCACCTATCTAACTATCTGTCTGAACTGGCTATTCCGGAAACACTTGCCGGAACGGCTTCACCTCGACGCGCGCGAATACGCCGCTCGTCACGTACGGATCGCGATTGGCAAACGCGATCGCTTCCGCCTCGCTTTCCATATCAACGATGATAAGACTGCCGCTGCCGTCGGTGAATGGCCCAGCGATCTTCACCTTGCCGGCGCGAACCAACGGCTGCAGATTCTCGAGATGAGCCGGCCGCACCTTCGGTCGCAGCGCAGCGCCGTCGGGTCCGTCATGGCCGATAATCACGAACAGCATCGCATAGTCCTTCTGAAAAAATCTGCCGGAATGAGTCCGTGTTAATTAGCACGGCCCAACCCATCCCGCAAAAGCACGCGCCGCGAGCCTTTCGGCTCACCGCCCCATCTTATCGAGCAAATGCAAAATCACTCCGATCCCGGGGATATTCACCTCAAGTTCTTCGGCCAGCGTGCGAATCAAGCGCACGCGCCGCAAAGCTTCGCGATCGTACAGCTCCTCAATCCGCCCGCGCACTCGCTCAACCTGAGCCGGCGCGATCAAATCCTCGCGCTCCCACGACGCCAACTCGCGCTCACTGATTCCACTGATTGCGCGGAACACGCTCCTGCTCATCAGGATCACTTCCCCGCGCGCGCCGCCTCGACGCATCGAGGCGCTCGAGCGTGCAGATGAAGATCGCCGCGCCATCGCATTCAACTCCGCGTCACTTCGACGCCATAAGGTCGGCCCGCGGATCGGCGATCCCGCGATCTTTCAGACTGTTCGCCAAATCCTGCATGAGCGCGCGCTCTTTCGCGTTCAGGTCCGTCGGTGCGAGAACCTTAAGCTCATACAGCAGATCGCCGGCCGGTTCCTTGCCGCGCGCAGGCAGCCCACGCCCACGCAGCCGCATCACGCGTCCCGTCTGGCTGCCGGCCGGAATCTTGAGCGACACGCGCCCGTCGACAGTGGGCGCAGTGATCTCGGCGCCGAGCGCCGCTTCGTAATCCCATACCGGCAGGCTGACGCGCAGGTCGCGCCCAGCAAGCGCGAACACCGGGTTCGGTTCGATTCGAATCGTAAGGAAGAGATCGCCGTTCTGATCGGGACGCGGCGCGCGTCCACCCTGCCCCTTCAGTCGCAGCTGCGTCCCATCCGTCACGCCGGCCGGGATCGTCACCTCGAGTGTACGCCGCGCCGCGACGACACCTCTGCCGCCGCAGGTCGGGCACGGCTCGGCAGAGCGAATCACGCGCGCCTTGCCCTGTTTCTCCTCGCGCGCGATCATGCCGCTGCCGCCGCATGTGACGCATTCGTCCTCGGCGACGAGATCGAGCCGCCGTCGCGCGCCCCTGACTGCATCGGCCAGCGTAACTCCTACCTCCGCGCGAAGATCCGGCGCACGGGCAGGTTCGGTGCCGAATTCGAAATTCGAGAACCCGCGCGGTGCGGATCCGCGACCGCCGGCGCCGCGTCCAAAGCCGCTTCGTCCGCTGCCGCCGAAGAATTGTGAGAAAAAATCGCTGAAATCGCCACCGCCGCCGAAATCTGCGCCGGCTCCGCCCCCGCCGGCAGCCGATTGCTGCCGCGCGTATCGGCGCATCATCTCTTCCTGCGACACGCCGTGCTCCCAGTCGGCGCCGAGTTCGTCGTACTTCTTGCGCTTGTCGGCGTCTCCGATTACCTGGTAGGCCTCGTTCAGCTCCTTGAATTTGAGCTCGGCGTCCTTATTGTTCGGATTGACGTCGGGATGAAACTTGCGGGCGAGCTTGCGGTAGGCGCTCTTGATCTGCGCATCGCTCGCCTTGCGGTCAACGCCGAGGACTTTGTAGTAATCGCGGAATTCCATCCAGAATACTCAGTTACTATCCTGATTCGCTATTGCTCGACTAGCCAATCAAATATCAGTTCGCGGTTCCGAGACGTCAGCGGCCGTCGAACTCTCGTTCAGCGCAGCCATCCGCGCCTCCAGCGTGCGCAGTTCCGCATCGAGCGCCGCCTGCCGGCGCCAGATGAACAGCACGTACAGGAAAATCACGGCAAAGATGATGCTATACGCGGCGAACAGGTATTCCAAATGTTCCATCAACTCGATTCCATCACTTGCTATCGGATGCGGCCGCATTGGCGAACGCAATTCTGACTGCCAGCGTGCCCATCCGGCTGCGCGTCCGCAACTGCATGAAGCGCAGCATCAGCAGCCACGCCCACAGCGCCGTGAATGCGGCCAGGCACACCATCAGCGTCGCGACCATCCGCGGATCCTCAAGGCCATGGCCGCCTTGCTTCGTAACCAGCACCGCGGGATGAATAGTGCGCCAGAGCCGCACGGACGCAATGACTATCGGCACGTCCAGCACCGCAACGATTCCCAGCACCGCCGCGAAACGAGCGACTTGCGGCGTGTCGTCGGCGCTGGCGCGCAGCATCAGGTAGCCGCCATACATCAGCCACAGGATAAAGGTGGTGGTAAGGCGTGAGTCCCAAGTCCACCAGGTGCCCCAGATCGGTTTGGCCCAAATGGAACCCGCGACGATCATCAGCGTGCAGAAGACCATCCCGGTTTCAGCGGCGGCGTAGCCCAGATCGTCCCACAGCTGATCGCCGAGCCACAGGTAAAAGATCCCGGCGATTGCGACGATCGCGAACGACGCGAACGCGACCCACGCGAGCGGCACGTGAAAATAGAATATCAACTGCGCGATTCCCTGCTCGGCCTCCGGCGGTACGTAGTCGAATACCATGAACAGCGCCGCAATCATCAGCGCCAGCGTCGTGTACCCGAGCCCGTTGCGAATTGCGGAATTCATCGAATAGCTAGTCCTCACCTACCACATGCTCGAAGAGCAGGTAACCAGCAGTGACGAACAGCACGTCGAATGCGATCATGATCCTCAGCCAATCGCCCATCGAAGAAAGTGGCGCGCCGGCGAGCGCGGCCGCGCTCGCCTTGACGCCCGCAATCAGCGCCGGAACGAAAATCGGCACGGCGAGAATCGGCAACAGCATGTCGCCGCCGCGCGTGCGTCCCGTGATTGCGGAAAGCAGCGTGGCGAGCGCCGAGAATCCGATCGCACCCAGCGCCAGGACGGGCGCGAGGCGCGCGATCGATTGGTCGAACTCGAGATTGAAAAACAATACCATCAGGATGACCGCGCCCACTTCCGCGACTGCCATGAAGATCAACGCGGCGACAAGTTTGGCGGCGAAGAGGGTGCCTGGATCAAGCGGGCTCAGCAGCAGGCCGCGAATTGCGCCGTTATCGCGCTCGGCGAGCAGCGCGCGATTCGCGCCGAGCATCCCCGCGAAGACCATCGCGACCCACAGCGCACCCGCGGCAACGTCGACGCTACGGAGGCGCGCTGAGTCGAGCGCGAAGACCAGCACGACCAGTACCAGCATCGACAACGCGAGCAGCGCGAGTGTGCTCTCGCCGCTGCGACGCTCGAGGCGCAGGTCTTTGCGCAGGACTGCGGCAAATCCAGACATCGCTTTTATCTACCGAGCAGCGAACGGATTCGGCTGCCGCGGCGGACCTCCTCTTTGGGCGCAGGCTCCGCCAGGCGGCCGCGCGAGATCTCGTAAACCGCAAACTCGACGCCTTCAATTTCGGGGACACCATGCGCCGTCGCGATAACCGCGGCGCCGCGCTCGATCGCGCCGCGAATCAGCGCAGCGACAATTTCAGCGCCGTCATGGTCGAGTGACGCGAACGGCTCATCGAGCAGCAGCAGAGCAGGCTCGGCAATCATCGCACGCGCGGCAGAGAGCCGCTGTTCCATCCCGCGTGAGAACGTCCGTACGCGGGAATCGGCAACCTCGGCCAGCCCGATCCGGCTGAGCCATCGATCGGCGGACGCTCGCGGCTCGGCGAGCGAATACAGCTCGGCGAAGAATTCAAGGTTCTCGCGCGCGGTCAGATTCGGGTAAAGGAAACTCTGATGCGCCATCACGCCGATTCGACGCCGATAGCGCGCCGCGAGTTTTCGCGTGTCCTGCCCGAAGACCAGGGCGCGGCCGCCGCTCGGCGCTTCAAGTCCCGCAAGGATCCGCAGCAGGGTGGATTTTCCAGCGCCGTTTCCGCCAGTCACAAACGCGCCCGCGCCCGACGGGAGACGCAAATCCAGGTCGCGGAGCACGAGCGCCAGACCGTAAGTCTTTGCGAGGCTGTGAGTCTCAACGACCGGCGCCGACATTATTACTCGGACCGGGCGATCTTGCCGCTGAGGGGCCTGATCGCGATGCCGCATTGCGCGCAGAATTTCGAGTCGACTGCCGCACGCGTCCCGCACTGCGGACAGAAGTGAAGCTTGCCTGACGCCGCCGCCGTCGGCTGAGGCGGTGGTTGCGGCGGGCGCGGTTCGTAGTGCAAGACGAGGGTCGGTATCGGATCGATGCGGCGAGGCGCCGGCACAGGCCGGCGGATCGGCTGGGTCAGTGGTGTGACGCTCGGCTTCTTCGCGTTCGCGGCCTGCTCGGCGTCGAGGCGGATCTTCTCGACTGCGGCCATCGCCGTCAGCGCCCGATCCTCGAGCGCTTTGTGCATCGAGTCATAGTCCGCACCGGACAGCTTGCCCATCTCGCGATCGAACTCGAGTTCGCGAAGGCCCTGCACCGCCAGCGCGCGATCATGCTCGTGTCGCTCGGTTTGAAGCTCGCCGGCAGATTTGGCGCGCGCTCCGGTAAGCCCGATGCCGAGCGGAGCCGCGACGAACAGCGCGACTCCGGCGACGATCAGTGCTGCGGCCACAATGAACACCGGCTATCTGCGCTCCTCGAGTTCTTTTTCGAGTTTGCGCCTGAGTTCGGGGTCGAACGACTCCGGCGGCGCGCCGGGCTTCGAGTCTGCAGGCGCAGACGAATGCCATCGCCCGACCGCGAACACCATCAAGCCACCGCCGATTGCGAGCGCGATGAAGGGCATCGTCCAGGCGAGCAGGTTAAAGCCCTCGGTGGTCGGTGCGGACAGTACTTTTTCGCCGTACTGATGCCGATAGAAGGCGATTATTTGTGCGCGGGTTTTGCCCTCGCCGATCATGCGATCGATGTCGTGCCGCATCGGCACCGAAAAACCGCAGGTCGGCATATTGCAGTTAGCGACCGTCAAACCGCAGCCGCATTGGCAGGTCAAACCCTCGGAAACCTGCGAATTCGTTGGAATTTCTGCTGCGAATGTTTCAGGTGAAACGTCCTTTAGTTCAGGAGAAAGAAAAGCGAATAGTGCCGCGACGAGGAACACGAGCGATGATGCGAGTGTGAGTTTCGCGCGCACGGATTCATTCACCTCCGGGCGCCGCGTCGGCGAGTTCGCGCGCGTCAGTAGATGAGCGGCTCAGCGCGGTTGCGATTGCGGCGCGCTCGCGAACGTTCGGCCACATTACGATCACCGTGCCGAACACCATCATCAGGCCGCCCGCCCATAACCAAAAGACCAGCGGTGTCAGGAACACTTCGAAGGTCGCGGTCTGGCCGCTGTCGTCGATACCGGCGAGGACGACATAGAGGTCGCTCGCGGGCGTCGAGCGGATTGCGACCTTGGTCGCAGGTTGCTGCGGGCGCTTGAAGAACAGCTTGGCCGGCGACATCACGGTGATCTCGCGGCCGTCGGCGCTCAGCACCTGGACGCGCGCGGTCGCGCTCTCGAGATGCGGCGTGTCGGTTTCATCCAGGCCCTGGAAGCGCAGCGTGTACGAGCCAATCGTGAAACTGTCGCCGGGGTGCACGCTCTTTTTCACTTCGGTGCGGAAGAAAGACGAGCCGACGATTCCGACGAAGGCGACGATCGTGCCGATGTGAATTATGTAGCCGCCGTAGCGGCGGTTGTTCTTGGCTACCAGATTGACGAGCGCCTTGGCGCGCGGCTCAGCGACCATGTGACGGCGCGCGTTCATCCCGCGGCGGAACTCGACCAGCACGGTGCCGAGCACGAACGCTGCGAGCGAGAACGCAGTCAGCACGTACCATTGGCGAAGGCCCGCGGCGGCGGCGACGATTCCGGTCGCGACGCCGATCGCGACGGGCGCGGCGAAACTGCGTACGAGATTGCTGGTCGTCGTGCGACGCCACGCGATCAGCGGTCCGATGCCCATCAGGAATACGAGGCCGAGCGCGAGCGGGCCGTTGACGCGATTGAAGAAGGGCGGGCCGACGGTAATCTTCACGCCGCGCACCGCTTCCGACAGCACCGGAAAGATTGTGCCCCAGAAAACTGCGAACGCGATTCCGACCAGCATCAGGTTGTTGAACAGGAACGCGGCTTCGCGCGAGAGGTACGATTCGAACTCGGCGGGACTGCGCAAATCCTTCGAGCGGAAGATCAAAAGCGCAGTGTAGGCGAGCGTCACGGTTATCAGGAAGCTCAAAAAGTATGGGCCGAGACCGGATTGCGTGAACGAATGCACCGACGAGATGACGCCGCTGCGCGTGATGAAGGTCCCGAAAAGCGTCAAGCCGAATGCGAGTCCGATCAGCGACAGGTTCCAGACTTTCAACATGTCCTTGCGTTCCTGGATCATCACCGAATGCAGGTACGCCGTCATCACGAGCCACGGCATGAAGGCGGCGTTCTCGACCGGGTCCCATGCCCAATAGCCGCCCCATCCGAGCACTTCGTAGGCCCATCGCGCGCCGAACATGTTGCCGAGGGTCAGAAAAAACCACGAGAAGATCGCCCAGCGGCGCGTCGAGCGAATCCATCCGTCGTCGAGCTTGCCGGTGATCAGCGCGGCGGCGCCAAAAGCGAACGGCACCGTGGCGCTGACGTAGCCGGTGTAGAGACTCGGCGGATGTATCGCCATCCAATAGTTTTGCAGCAGCGGATTGAGGTCGGAGCCTTCGGCGGGAACCGTCGCGAGCAGATCGAACGGTCGCGTGACGAAGTTCATCATCAGCAGGAAAAAGATTGCGACGCCGGCGAGAACGGCGAGCGCATACGGTGCGATGTCAGGATTGCGGCGCCGATTCTGGAACGCGGCGATCGACGTGAAGATCGACAGCAGCCAGGTCCAGAACAGCAGCGAGCCCTGCTGGCCGCCCCATAGCGAGGTGAATTTGTAAACGGTCGGGAGCGTGGTGCTCGAATAGGCGGCGACGTACTCGAGCGAGAAGTCACTGCGCAGCAGCGCGGCCCACAGCACGACGACCGCAATCGTGACCATCGCGCACATCGCCCACAGCGCGTGGCGGGCGCTCACGACGAAGTCGGGCGCATTGCGTCGCGCGCCGTAGATGTTCGCGACGATCGAATAGATGGCGAGAATCAGCGCGATCGCGAGCGCGAGGTTGCCAAGTTGCGGCATCAAAAAAACCCGCTGCTATTGTGATTGCTTAGGCTTGTACTTGGAAGGGCAACTCGTCATCACCTGGGTCGCGGCGATCGCGCCGTCGGGGCCGAGCTTGCCCTCGACGATAACGTCGCGGCCGGGCGCGAACATGTCGGGCTTGGGCTCACCGACGCATATGACACGAAACGAGACGGGATCGGACGCTACGACGGGTCTGACGGCGGCAGCATCGACGTCGGGAATCGGCACGATTTCGAATTTGAGGGTAAGCGAATTCGGGTCCCATGCGATGTTGCCGGGCTTGACGCGGCCCGCCACGCGGATCGCCTGTCCACCGAGTTCGCTCCGGCGCGCTGCCACTTCGGGGACGGTGAGATAGTACTCGGAGGTGCTACGAATCGAGCTGAAGATGAGGTAGCCGATCGCGAGGACGATCAGGCAGCCGCCGATGAAGAATCGTGGACGAATGCGCATTAGGAATAAATTGTAGTGAAACCCGCGGTGGGTTTCACGCTTCCTTCGGCAGGGCTGAGCCCTGCACCCAGTACTAATCGCAAAATGGCTAGGACGCCATTTTGCTCTCAGGTTCTCTTTCCGTCGTCATTCAGTTCCATGTGTCATTCAGAACGAAGCGAAGAATCCCGGATCTTTCCTAGCCTCTCTCTATCAGGGAGAGGCCGACGCGAGATCTTGAGTGGCGCGTGAGGGTCAAAATTCCTGGTTCTTCAATTGTGTTGCAGCGCCGAGAGAATGCAAAAGGCATCCTGGAATTTGGACCCTCACCCGCGCCGGAAGCGCGGCCTCTCCCTGATAGAGAGAGGCTAGGATTCGGAGCCGGAATCGTCTGATGCGTGAGGGTCGTGGGGGCCGAATGCTACGCCCCGTTTTGAGGATTTTATGAAATTCAGCATCTCGATCACTTCGGGAGTCTGGGCGCCGGACTTTTCCAGGCGCTCGATTGCAAACTTTAGATTCTGGCGGGTGCCGAATAGTGCTGTGAAGGCGTGGCGCAGGGCGTGAATTGATTTTGATGGAACGCCCGCGCGTTTCAGGCCTACTACATTTATTCCACGCAGCGTATGGGTGCCGTCCATGATGCAGAAGGGCGGAACGTCGCGGCTGGTGCGCGAGAGCCCGCGCATCATCGCGAGCCGCCCGATGCGGGTGTACTGATGCACCACGCAATTGCCGGAGACCAGTGCGCGGTCGCCCAGCTCGACCCATCCTGCCAGCAGCGCGCCGCCGGCGATGATGGTCGAGTTGCCGACGCGGCAATCGTGCGCGACGTGCGCATTCTGCATCATGAAGTTGTCGTCGCCCATGATGGTGACGTCGCCGTGCTCGCTGCCGCGATGGACGGTGGTGTATTCGCGAAAGACGTTGCGATCGCCGATTTTCACCGAGCGCGCGACGCCGGTGTACGTCAGGTCTTGCGGCTCGTCGCCGATCACCGCGCCGGGATGCAGCACGTTGTCGGCGCCGAGTTCGGTGATGCCGAGAATCGTCACGTGACCGATCAGCCGGGTACGCGCGCCGAGGCGAATTTTTCCTTCGAGCAGGCACAACGGGCCGATATCGACACCGGCCGCCAACTCGACGTCGGAACCAATCACCGACGTCGGATGAATCCGCGGCGGCGGGTCACTCGTCAATTGAGGAGCCTGCGCTTTTTCAGATCGTCGTGATGCTCGTTGTCGGCAGATGTCGTTGAGCCTTCTATCTTGTAATCGCCCCCGGCCCAGGTGCCGAGATCGATCATCTGGCATCGCTCGGAGCAGAACGGGCGAGAGCGATTTTTGGGCGAGAGGTCAGCGGGCTTTTTGCAGATGGGACAGTTCATCGTGAAGTACCGATCTAAAAAATTGTCAGATGGACGGTCCTTGCGCAACGAGGGAAGCGCGGCAAAAGAATCCGGTCGCGCGCAGAATTGTGCGCTAAATATGGACCCTCAGCTTGATCCTCTCCCTTTAAAAGGGAAAGCGGGAAATTTTACTGCATCACACCGCCGCGCTGGACGAAGACGCTGCCCTTGGGGCCGACGCGCACGCAATTGACGTCGGTG
>NZ_DATDGQ010000183.1:0-8252 GCF_036522015.1 Binatus sp. (SeqCode) | reverse complement strand
GTTGCAGGCGCAGAAAAAAAGAACCGGCGCGGAGGCCGGCGCTACGGTCGAGAGTGGCGAGCGCGGAGGCCCGCCCCACCATTCGCTATTTCTTTCCTTTGGAGTTCAGCTTGACTGCAGCGCGGATTATCTGCTTGAAGGCAGATTCATTTATCTTGTCGCCTTCATGCAGATCGATTGCGCGCCTTGCGTTCCCATCCAGGCTGGAATTGAAGATGCCCTCCGGGTCTTTGATTGCAGTGCCCTTCGCGAAAGTGAGCTTCACGTGAGTCTTGTAAGACTCGCCCGTGCATACGATCCCGCTGTCAGACCAGACCGGAACTCCCCAGGGATTGGTGGGTTTCCTCCACTTCAATTCTTCCGTTATCCCCGGGTCTGCCTCCTTGATGAGCTTGCAGACACGGGCAAGCGTCTCACCGCGCCAGCCGCCTAGCTCTGCGATTCTCTCGGTGATGAGCTGAGATGGCGATTTGCTCTGACTAATGTCGGGTTTCTTCATCTAAAACGATCGAGTGTAACCGAAATAAAACGTGCGATCGCAGAGACACTAAAGTTAGATGTTCCGCGCAATCGAGAAATCACTGCTGCGCGCCAAGGCTTGGTTAGGTTGGCTACCTCAACCGAGGATACAACCGCGTCGGATTCTCGTGCAGGATTTTTTTCGGCACGCTCGCTGCGAACTCCTTGCGTCCCGCCGTCAGGCTCACCGTATGCGGGAATCGGCCGTCGAAGTGCGGGTAGTCCGACGCATACAAGATGTGCTCGGCGCCGACGGATTCGACTACGAACGGCAGCGTCTCCTCGTCGGGATCGCACGAAATAAAAAAGTTCTCGCTGCGAATCACGTCGGACGGCTTGCGATGCAGAAACGGCACGTACTCCGGCATCAATTCGTAATGCTCGTCGAGCCGCTCCATCCAGAACGGCAGCCATCCCACACCCGCCTCGAGAAACGCAACGCGCAATTTCGGGAAAATGTCGAGCACGCCGCCGCCGACGAGTGCCGCAATCCCGCGCATCACCTCGAACGGATTCGTCGCCGAATGCTGGATGAACAGATTGTTGCCCATCTCGAACGTGCCCATCCCGTACGGCGGGCGCGCCGTGCCGCCATGAAAGCACGCGGGCAGGTCGGTCTTGACGCACGCCTTCCAAATCGGATGGAACGCGGGATGGTCGAGCAGCTTGTCCTCCATGTGCGCCGACAGGTAGATGCCGACGCACCACGGCTCGTTCGCGACGCGCCGGATTTCCTCGGCCGCCCGCTCGGGCGCGCGCATCGGCACAATCGCAACGCCCTTCAGGCGCGCGGGATAGGCCGCGCAGTAGTCGGCGAGCCATCGATGGTACGCGCGAATCATCGCGACTTCGAAATCGACACTCATAAGCGCGCAGAAGCTCGAGACAACCGTCGCGAACAGCACCGCGACGTCGATCCCCTCGCGCTCCATATCCTTGATGCGCACGTGAGGGTCGAATCCGCCGCGCATGTCGGGCTTCTCGCCGTGCGGTTTGCGTCCGGTTCGCGTCAGCGGCTTATCAGGCGCCGCGATACCGAGCGGCCTCCCGGTGTTCAACTGATGGAAGTAGCCGAAGAAATATTTCGACGCCCGCGTTGACGCCACCTTCTTCAGATCGTCGAGATCGGGCTTGAACTTCTTATCGAGGTATTCGTCATAGAGCTCGTTCGGCTCCATCACATGCCCGTCAGCGTCGATTACTTTGCTGCCGTTGAACATTTGATCCACTTATCGCATCGCCCACGCCAAACTCAAGCAGCCGGTTTCACGTATGATTCGCGTCAGCCCATATAGCACCCTGCAATCGCGACGCTATAAAATGCGCGGTTGGAGAGTCGTATCGCGCATGAACGTCAGGGAGAAAGAGGCGCTGCAGATCGTTCGCAGTCTGGTCGATTCCGGCTTTCGCGCCGTATTCGCCGGCGGATGTGTGCGCGATCGAATCCTCGGCGTCGAGCCCAAGGACTACGACATCGCGACCGACGCGCGTCCCGAAGTCGTGCAGAAAATGTTCGACCGCACCGTCGCGGTTGGTGCGAAGTTCGGCGTAATCGGCGTGGTGCTCGACCACGACAAACCCATCGAGGTCGCGACCTTCCGCGCCGACGCCGAATACACGGACGGACGCCGGCCTTCGTCGGTGCGCTTCGGCGCGATCGAGGAGGATGCGATCCGTCGCGATTTCACCATCAATGGGATGTTCTACGATCCGCTCGCCGAGCACTTAATCGATCTGGTCGGCGGGATGCGCGATCTGCGCGATGGAGTCCTCCGCGCGATCGGAAATCCTGCCGAGCGTTTCGAGGAGGATCATCTGCGCATCCTGCGCGCCGTGCGCTTCGCCGCGCGATTCAACTTCACGATCGAGCCCGCGACCTGGGACGCGATGAAACTCGCGGCGCCGAAGATTGTTGCAATCGCGGCCGAGCGAATCGGCGAAGAAATCGTGATGATGATGACCGAGGGCGCTGCCGCGCGCGCGATGGATCTGATGATGGACAGTGGCCTCATGCAGTTGTTGCTGCCGGAAGTCGTGCGCATGCGCGGATGTGCGCAGCCTGAAAATTTTCATCCCGAGGGCGACGTTTACACGCATACGCGGATTGGCGTCGCGATGCTGCCCGCAGGATGCACCGAGACCGTCGCATTCGGAATCCTGCTGCACGATATCGCCAAGCCGCAGTGTCGCGCGGTCACCGGCGACAAGGTCACTTTCTATGGGCATACCGATGATGGCGCCGTGATGGCGGCGAACATGCTCGCGCGGCTGAAGCGCTCGCGCGCGGTGCAGGAGCGCGTCGCGTACCTGGTGAAGAATCATCTGAAGCTGTGCATGGCGCCGCGGATGCGTCCGGCGACGCTCAAGCGGATGCTCGGGGAGGATGGCTTCGGCGAATTGATGGACGTGGCGTTCATGGACGCGATGGCGTCGAGCTCGTACCTCGGCTACTGGCATTTCTGCAAACGTGCAATGTCGACAATGACGCCGACCGAAATTCGTCCGCCGCGTTTGATTGGCGGCGAGGACTTGAAGCAGCTCGGCTTCACGCCGGGTCCGCGCTTCAAGGAAATTTTAAAGGACGTCGAGGACCATCAACTCGACGGCGCGCTCGAAACCCGCGAAGCCGCGCTCGAATACGTGCGCGCGCATTACGCCGCATAGTTGCTCCGCGCCAACGCCATAACCAAGCGCTTCGGCCGCACTCTCGCGCTCGACGGCGTCGATTTCGAGGCGCGTCCAGGCGAGATTCACGCGCTGGTCGGCGAGAACGGCGCCGGCAAGACCACCCTGATGAATGTGCTGGCTGGCTCACTCGCGCCCGATAATGGCCAGGCGCTGCTCGACGAACGTCCGCTTCAGGCAGGCTCGCCGCGCGCCGCCCTGACGGCAGGAATCGCGGCGGTGCATCAGAGCCCGATGCTGTTCGAGCGGATGACGTGGGAGGAGAATCTCGCACTCGGCGGCTTCGACACCGGCGCTGAATTGTTAGACCTCGCGGCGGTCGCGGCGCGGGCGCGCGCGCTTGCGGCGAAACTTGGGTTCGACTTGCCGCCTGCCGGCGCCACCGTCGAGAATCGTTCGGTGGCCGAGCGCGTCCGGCTCGAAGTGCTGCGCGCGCTCAGCTTCAATCCGCGCGTGCTGATTCTCGACGAGCCGACCAGCGTGCTCGCGCCTTCGGAACTGGCAGCGTTCCTCGACTTGCTGCGCAATCTTCGCGGCGAAGGCCGAATCGTCGTGCTGATCACGCACAAGCTCTCCGAGGCGATCGCGGTCGCCGATCGAATTACCGTACTGCGCCGCGGCCGCGTCGTAGCTCGCACGATTCCCGCCGAGACCAGCGAGGAAAAACTGGCCGGGCTGATGATTGGCGAAATCGTCATCCAGCCCGACGCCTCGGCCATGCAGTTGGGCCCGGGCGAGCCCGTGTTGCAAGTCGAAAATCTGACTCTCGACGATCACACCCGGCGCCGGATTCTCGACCGGCTTTCGTTGCGCGTCGCCGCCGGTGAGATCGTGGGTATCGCCGGCGTTGACGGTAACGGACAGACCGAACTGGTCGAGTTGCTCGCCGGTGTGCGCAAGCCAGGCGGCGGGAAGATAACTTCAATCGGCGCGATGGCGGTGATACCGCAGAATCGCGACCTCGACGGACTGATCCTCGACATGCGGCTGTGGGAAAACCTGATTCTCGCGCGTCCGCTCCGGGAGCAGGTGACGTCGCGCGGGTGGCTGAACACTTCGCGCGCGATCGATCTATCGCGTGAGCTGATCGAGCGTTTTCGGATTCGTGCACCCGGTCCTGAAGCGATCGCGGGCGCGCTGTCGGGCGGGAATCGGCAGCGGCTGGAAGTGGCGCGCGCGATCGCATCGCAGCCGCGGGTGATCGTCGCGCACAATATCTGCCGCGGCCTCGACCTCGCTGCGACTGCGGAAGTGCATCGCAGGATTCTCGACTTCGCTGCCGACGGAGGCGCGGTGCTCCTGATTTCGAGCGACCTGGACGAGTTGCTTGCGATATGCGGGCGGCTGCTGATCATCAGCGGCGGAACAGTCCGCGAGACAAATCCTGGCGAGCGCGATCCCGAGCGGCTGGGCCTGCTGATGGCCGGAGCGCGCGACTGATGCTGTCCTCGATTGCGAAACCATTCGCGGCGCTGGCGCTTGCAGCAGTGCTGATCTCGATCGTGCTGGCCGCGCTCGGTGCGTCTCCGTTCGGAGTGTTCGCCGCGCTTGGCGGAGGCGCATTCGGCAGTTGGTACGCCTGTGTAGATACGCTCGTGAAATCCACGCCGCTGATTTTCACTGGGCTGGCCGTCTCGATCGCGTTCTCGGGCGCGCTGTGGAATATCGGCGCCGACGGACAGCTTACGATTGGCGCAATCGCGGCCGCCGCGGTCGGTACGCATCTCGAGAATTTTCCGCATGCGATCGCAATCGTGATCGTGCTCGCCGCCGGTGCGCTAGGCGGCGCGATTTGGGGCGGCGTCGCAGGATGGCTGCGCGCGCGACGCGACGTTAACGAAGTGATCAGCACGATCATGCTCAACTTCGTCGCCGTGCAGATGCTCAGCTGGATGGTGCATGGCCCGCTGATGGAGCCGTCGCGCGCATATCCGACCAGCTCACCGATCGCATCCGCAGCCCAGCTCGAATTCTACTTCGCGCCGAGCCGCCTCAATCTCGGTATGCTGCTGGCGGTCGTGCTCGCGGTCGCCTGCTACTCGCTGTTGTTCAACACCAGCGCTGGATTCGAGCTGCGTGCGATGGGCCGCAACCGCCGCGCCGCGACGTTCTTCGGCATCCGGATTCCCGCGCTCACGGTTTGGGTGATGGCTTTGTCGGGCGCGCTCGCGGGACTTGGCGGCGCGGTGCAGGTGTCCGCGATTTCGCATCGACTGTACGAGAAGCTGTCGCCCGGATGGGGCTTCGAGGCGATCGCGGTTGCGCTGGTCGCGCGACTGAATCCGCTCGCAGTCATTCCCGCCGCGCTCCTATTCGGCGCGCTCGACAACGGCTCGCAGGCGATGCAGCGCACGCAGGGTATCTCGCCGGAGCTGGTGCAGGTTATCCAGGGCCTCGTGATCCTGATCATCCTCGCTTTCGATACGCCAGCATGGAACGGACTGCGCGAGAATATTTTCGGCGCGTCGAGTGATGATGCGGCCGCCGTGCCGCCGGTCGCGGAGATGCCCGATGCTTGAAGCGTTCCTCGTCTCGGTCATCACGATGGCAACGCCGATTCTGCTCGCCGCGTTGGGCGAACTGCTGGTCGAGGAAAGCGGCGTGGTCAATATCGGGATCGAAGGCGCGATGCTGTCGGGAGCATTCGCGGCGCTGACGATCGCGTATTTCAGTGGCAGCGCCGGCCTGGGGCTTATAGGCGCAATCGCGGCGGGCGTCGCGCTCAATGCGATCTTCGCGGTGCTGGTCGTGAATCTAGCCGTCAACCAGGTCGTCACTGGCACCGCGGTCAGCATCCTGGCGCTCGGCCTGACGGGAGTTTTCTATCGCCAGCTGTTCGGCGTGACCGGCAAGGCGTTCATGGTGGCGCCGATCGCAAAAATCCCGCTCGGTCCGCTCGCGCGAATCCCGCTGCTCGGCCCGGTGCTCTTCGATCACAACGCGCTGGTGTACGTCACCTTCCTGCTCGTGCCCGTTCTCTGGTACGTGATCTCGCGGACGCGCTACGGCCTTCGGCTGCGCGCATGCGGCGAGCGTCCCGAGGCGGCGGACGCGCTCGGCCTCGGCGTGATCGCAATCCGCTGGCAGGCGTTGCTCGTTTCGGGTGCGCTGACGGGCTTGGCGGGAGCGTTCCTGACGCTCGCGTATGCCAACACCTTCGTCGAGAACATCTCGGCCGGCCGCGGCTTTGTCGCGTTGTCGGTGGTGATCGTAGGCCGCTGGAATTCGTGGGGCCTCGCCGCCGCATCACTGCTATTCGGCGCCGCAATGGCGTTGCAATTCGGATTGCAGGCGCTCGGCACCGTCGTCCCATACCAACTGTTTCTCGCGCTGCCTTACGCGCTGACGCTCGTAGTACTGGCGGGCTTCGGCGGCCAGGCAGCGGCGCCAAGCGCGCTCGGAGAGCCCTATCGACGGCAATAGTCCCAGCCTGTTGTGGCGACGAATTTGGCCGACTATTTTGCATTTTTCAGTCAGTCTAACTATCTAATTTTTCGAGCTAATTTGCACTTATTCGTTTCTTGTTCGCCCCTGTATCACCGCTCTGTCGAGAGCGTCTAACTAGATAGAGGTACAGAGCAATGAAACGGAAAATATTGACAGGTCTAGCAGCTCTGTCGCTCCTCTTTTGCGTGGTTTCGACTCAGGGCTGCTACGACGTGGATTACCCCGGCTACGGTGGTGGCTACGGCGGATACCCGTCATACGCCTACGGACCGGCATACGGCTGGGGCCATCCATACTACGGCGGATATGGTTGGGGTCACGGATGGGATCATGATGGATGGAGTCATGGCGGACACGATGGATGGGGTCATGAAGGTCATGGTGGTGACGGCGGACATTCTTTCGCCCATTCAGGACACGGCGAAGGACACCATCGCGGCTGACCCAAGCGGGCGTCGAATTTCAGGCACAATCGTGTGACGTGAAATCTCACGCATAGTTGGCATGATGTGAATTCGATGCCGACTCCTCGCTCGCGTTAGAGAAAAGGTACAAAGCTATGAAGCGGAAGATCTTAACAAACCTGGCAGCCTTGACGCTCCTGGTTAGCGCGGTCTCGACCCACGGCTCCTACCGCGGTCCAGAATACGGTGGGTACTACGGACACGAATACTCGACATATGGGTACCCGACATATGGGTCAGGGCCGTCGATCGTCGGTCCGGCGTACGTCGGAAATCCGTGGGGCTACAGCTTTGACACGTACGGTTTCGACGGTTGGTCAGACTACGAGTTGCCGCCTCCCGCACCCAATCCAGTCGGACCTCCGAAAACGATTGAGATTCCGTCGGACCAAGGCAAATAACCTTTTGTAGGCATCGAATTTCACTTGCGCAATCATGTAATGTGAATTCGATGCCTACGCCTCTACTCGCACTTAGAGACTCGTCATTTCCGATGGCGGATTGCGCAGTCTGCGGCAAATCGGTGCTGACGTATGTCGCGCTCGACAACGAAAGCGCCGAACGTCGCATCTGCGTGCATTGCGACACGCCGATCGCCGAAAATCTCAAATGGGTATCGCCCGGCGAACTCGAGCAGGCAGGTTATTATTTTGGCCCGCCGCCCGCTGAAGGCGAAAAGACCGCGTGCAGCACTGGCTGCGGCAGTTGCAGCGTCAAGAAGTCCTGAGCGCGCCGGTCTGGCGCAGCGCTTCGTACACCACGATCGAGACTGCGTTGGAGAGATTCAGGCTGCGCACGCCCGCCTCGAAGATTGGTATCCGATAGGTTCGATCGGCTCTCTCCGCCAGGAATTCTTTGCCAAGGCCTGACGTCTCGCCGCCGAAGAACAGGAAATCGCCTCGCTTATAGTAAGCGTCGAGATAGGACGTCGGCCCGTGTGTCGAAAAGAATTTCGATTTCGCTCGCGGCGAATCGTGATGGTGCTCCGCGAACTGGTCCCATCCGTTGTAAGTCTGCAAATCCACCAGCGGCCAGTAATCCAGCCCCGCGCGCTTGAGGTAGCGATCTTCTAGCGAGAATCCCAGAGGACCTACCAGATGAAGCCGCGCTTTGATTGCCGCGGCGAGACGCGCGATC
>NZ_DATDGQ010000182.1:0-10673 GCF_036522015.1 Binatus sp. (SeqCode) | reverse complement strand
CGCCAGGGCGACATTGGCATCCCCGACAGCATATCCCGCCAGCGAAGATATGATCGTACGCCCGGCGAGTACCCTGTGGCCGGGAGGCGCCGACACCGAAAGCGCGACTTTGCGCGCCAGTGTGAAAGACTCGCTCGCGCTGCTGACGACTCGGCTCGGCGACGATCGCGAGAAGTGGCGATGGGGCGCGATGGAGACGATCGAATTCGATCATCCGCTGGGCACCCGCGGTGGCGTGCTCGGATGGTACTTCAACCGCGGGCCGTTCCCGACCGAGGGCGGACGGCATACGGTCAACAACTCGTGGTTCGATTTAAGCGATGAGTCCGATCAATTCAAGGTCACGCAGATTTCGTCGTATCGATTCATCGCCGACCTTGCCGATCCCGAAGGTGCACTCGGAATGAACCACAGCGGCGAATCGGACCATCCCGCGTCGCGCCATTACGACGATATGATCGGCCCCTGGAGCCGCGGCGAGTATCACGCGCTCGACCCGAGTTACACCCGCGCGCAGTCTTCGGCGGAAGCGGAATTGGATCTGATGCCGCGCTAGGGCACGGTTTCATGTTGCGTCACGCGACGGACTGATCCAAGTTGCAATATGAAACGGACGCTTCGTTTCGACTAATCGCGCAAGGAGTTGCTGATGATCGACGTATATTTCTGGCCAACGCCCAATGGCTACAAGATCACGTGGATGCTCGAGGAGGTCGGCCTCAAGTACAACGTGATCCCGGTCAATATCGGTGCGGGCGATCAGTTCAAGCCCGAGTTCCTGAAAATCAGCCCGAACAATCGCATGCCGGCGATGACCGATCCCGACGGTCCCGGCGGAAAGCCGATTTCGATTTTCGAGTCCGGCGCGATCCTGATGTACCTCGCGGAGAAGACCGGCAAGCTGATGCCGTCGGACACGCGCGGGAAGTACAACGTGATCCAGTGGCTGATGTTCCAGATGGCAAGTGTCGGTCCGATGCTCGGGCAGGCGCATCATTTCCGCCGCTATGCGCCCGAGAAACTCGAGTACGCGATCAACCGCTATACCAACGAGGCGAAGCGAATCTACGGCGTGATCGACAAGCGCCTCGGCGAAGCGAAGTACCTGGCGGGCGACTACTCGATCGCCGATATCGCGACCTACCCGTGGCTGGTGCCGCATTCGATGCAGGGGCAGGCGCTCGAAGATTTCCCGAATCTGAAAAAGTGGTACGACGAGTTGCGCGCGCGTCCAGCAACTCAACGCGGCTTTGCCGTGATGAGCGAAATCGTCGAGAAGATGCGCGCGGCGGCGGCGACGGCGTCGGCAAATCAGCCGCCGCAGGATCCCAAAACGTGGGACATACTGTTCGGCAACAAGCAGTTCGAGAAGCGGTAGATCGGTTTCCGCGTTAAATCCGGTTCCCCTTCCCGCTCGGGAATGGGTTAGGGGTTAGGTTGCCTGGCATCCACCACAATGCTCAGACGTTCCTCTTCGGCGCGCCGTCCAACAATCGCAATAGCAGGTAGATTGTTTCGACAGTCGGGACACTGATGTTGTGGCGGCGAGCCGCGCGCACAACTGCGCCGCTCAGCGCTTCGTACTCCAGCGCTTTCCCTCGCTCGAGATCCTGCTGAGTGGAGGTCTTCAGCGCGCGCAGGTTCTTTTGCGAATGGATAATGTATGCGTCGATCCGGTCGTCGGAAATCTTCGCACCTTCAGCGCGCGCGACGCTCACGATTTCCTGCATCAGCGTGCGCAGTAGTTTCATGCCTTCGGGGTCGTCGAGAATTTCTCCGACGCGGCGACGCGTCAGGGTCGTTACCGTGTTGAGGGCGCCATTCCAGATCAGCTTGTCCCATCGCGCAGTCATGATGTCGGCCGAGAGCTCGCCCAGAATTCCGGCGCGTCGAAATAGGTCCGCGATTTTCCGCGCGCGATCCGTCTCGCGGCCGTCAACCTCGCCGAAATCGATATGGCCGGTGCTGAGATGGACAATCTTGCCCGGCGCGATCATCTCGACTCCGACCCGCGCATTGCCGCCCATCACCGCGTCGCGACCGAAGATCGCGCCGAGCTTCGCCTCGTTCTCGACGCCGTTCTGCAAAGTCAGAATCGCGCCGCCCGGCTTGAGGCACCCCGAGATTGCCTGCGCGGCGTCGTCGGTGTCGTAGGCCTTTACGCAGAACAGAACCAGATCGTACGGCGCGAAGTCGCGCGGTGTGTCGGTAGCGGTGACATCGATGCGCAGATCGCCGCGGATGCTGGCGATGTCGAGACCGTGGTCGCGAATCGCACGCAAGTTCGCGCCCCGCGCACACAGCACAACGTCCTCGCCGGACGCTCGTAGCCGCGCGCCGAAGTACGCCCCCACTGCGCCCGCGCCCATCACCAGGATCTTCATCTCGCCTATCGTACCGCCGCCGCGATCTGTTGTAATCATCCCGGTCACGATGGAATCGGCGAGCGAAACGAGTCTGCCAAATGTGCGCGAACTCCTGTTCGAGGCGGTGCTGGCGGTTGCGACGCTCACTCTCTGGCCGATCCTCGACGAAAGATCTCAGGGCACCGCTTCGCAGCGCTCTCGCGCGATGGTCTATTTTCCGGTTGGTGGATTGATCCTCGGTATAACACTCGCGATTGCAGATCGAGCGGCCGCCATCGTCGCCGGACCGGTAGCACGCTCAGTCATCGTGCTGATCGTCGGCGCAGCGCTCTCGCTGGGGTTGGCAAATCGCGGACTCGCGGACACGGTCGAGGTGCTCCGGCGAGGAACGCGGCCAGCCTCGACCGGACTGACGCGAATCGGACCGGCAGGAGCAGTCGCGGCGATCGCCGCGTTCGCTTTCGAGGCCTGGTGCCTGTCGCGAATCTCTGACGACGCCGGACGCGCAGGCGCTCTGGTGATGGCGATGATGCTGTCGCGATGGGCGATCATTCCGATCGGCTACGGGCTGAAGCCGCTCGAGCATTGGGGGCTTGGCATCCCGTACGAAGGCGGCATCTCGTTTCGCGAGTTCGCCGTTTCGAGCTTGGTCGCGCTGGGACTCACGATGGGGCTGTATCAAAACGTGGGGCTGGCGGTGATCGTCGTGCTCGCGCTGACTATCCTTGCGATGCGCCTGGTGCTGAGCCGCCGCATGGGCGGCGCCTCGGGCTACATGCTCGCGGGCGGATGTGCGCTGGCCGAGGTCGTCACATTTGCGGTGCTGGCGGCAATCCGGGTTTAGCCGTTGCGCTTGAGTGCGTCGGCCCAGACTGTTTTCAGCAGCGCGCGGAGTTCTTCGAGGGAGCCGTTGTTTTCGATTATCAGGCTGGCGTGCTTAGCGCGCTCCTCGTCGGACAGCTGCGCGCGGATGCGGGCTTCCGTCTCGGCCGGCTTTAGTCCGCGCTGGCTCTCGATGCGTGCGACGACTTGTTCGCGCAACGCGCGCACCAGCCAGATTTCACCGAACAGCGGCTGCCAGTTTGCCTCGATCAGAATCGCCGCCTCGACGACGATCGGAAGCTTCGCGCCGCTCGCGCGCAATTCGGCGACGTTGCGCCGAATGCTTTCGAACGTGGCCGGCCACACGATCGATGTCAGCTTGTTCAACCGCTCAGGATTTCCGAACACGACCGCGCCGAGTTTCTTTCGGTCGATTGTTCGATCGGGTGCAACTATATCGGCGCCGAAGGCCGCGACGACCACGTCGTAGGCAGGAGCGCCGGGAGCGTACGTGGAGTGCGCAACTTTGTCGGCGTCGAGGATCGGTGCGCCGAATTCGCCGAGCATCTGCGCGACCGTGCTCTTGCCCGATCCGATTCCGCCAGTGAGACCTATTGTTAGCATTTGAATTCAGCCCGCCGCTTCGCGGCTCCACGCCTGGATGTTGTAGAGGTAGCTGAAGAACCCGCCCCGAGCCAGCAACTCGTCGAACGTTCCATGCTCGACGATCGCGCCGTCGCGCAGCACGAGGATGCGATCGGCGTTCTGAATCGTCGAGAGCCGATGCGCGATCACGAGCGTCGTGCGCCCGCGCATCGCTTCGCGCACCGCGGCAAGGACCATCGATTCCGTCTCGGTGTCGAGCGCGCTGGTCGGCTCGTCCATGATCAGAATCGGCGCGTCCTTGAGCAGCGCGCGCGCGATCGTCACGCGCTGCGCCTCGCCCTCGGAAAGACTGTGACCGCCCTGCCCCAGCACTTCGTCCAATCCCGCGGGCAGCTTGGCGAGCACTGGGCCGAGGCGCGCCATCTCGATCGCACGGAGCACTTTGGCGTCGTCGACGGCGGGCTTTCCGAACGCGACGTTGACGCGCATCGTGTCACCGAGCACCAGCGGCGGCTGCAGGACCATCGCGATGTTGCCGCGCAGCGAATCGAGCGTGAGTTGGCGCGTGTCGTTGCCGTCGATCTTGACCGCGCCGCCTTGCGGTTCATAAAAGCGCGCGAGCAGACTGGCCATCGTGGTTTTTCCGGAACCGCTCGGACCGACGATCGCGATAGACTCGCCGGGCGACGCCCTGAAGCTGATACCCTGCAGCACGACTCGGCCCGGTTCGTAGCCGAAGACCACGTTGTCGAATTCTATCTCGCCGCCCGCGCGGCCAAGCGTCTGCGCGCCCGCGCGGTCTTTGATTTCGGGATCGATCGCGAGCAGTTCGAGGCATCGCCGGAGACCGGCCTTGGCGCCTTCGATCTGTCCGTAGGTTTGCGAGATCTGATTTACCGGTGCGTAGAGCGAGGCCAGGTAGGTGATGAAAACGATCAGCTCGCCGATGGTGAGGCGGCCGTCCAGGACGTGCTGCGCGCCGAGGTAAATCACCAGCGCCGTGCCGCACGCGATCAACACGCCCACCGCGCCGGCGTAAAGCGTCTGGAGGGTGTACAGGCGCAGGGTCGCGTCGAGGCTCGCGCTGCTCGATTCGACAAACTCACGGTACGACTCGCCCTCGCGCGTGAAGGCCTGCACGACGTGAATCGCGGCCAGCGCGCTCTGCGCTACGGTGAACAGGCGGCTTTCCTTGATGCGCGCGCCGCCGGCGATCGCGTCGATGCGGCCGCTGATCGACATGATCAACAAAATCAGCAGCGGGATGACCGCGAGCGCGACCAGCGTCAGCGTCGCGTCCATTCGGATCATCACGGCGAACATCCCGCCGAGCAGAATCAGCGACGACAACACGGGGAAGAAGCCGTTCATCGCGATCGTCTGGATCGAGTAGGTGTCGTAGGTGATGCGCACCATCAGGTCGCCGACTTCGCGGCGGCGATGGAATGAGAGCGAAAGGCGTTGCAGATGATCGAACAGGCGCGCGCGCAACTCGTTTACCATCCGCTGGCCGATCGAGATGGTGACGTAGTTCGTCATGACGTTGAGCAGGCCGAGCAGCGCGTACAGGATGACGAGGCCGACGCACGCGGCGATGAGCAGCTCGGCGCGTGGCATCGGAGGAATCCAGCTGCTCACGAGCGGCGCGCCTCGCAGCACGTTGTCGATCACGATTTTGAGCGGCCACGGCTTGAGGACTTCGGTCGCGGAGGCCAGCAGCACACCGGCGATTGCGATCGCGAGGCGGCCGAGATGCGGACGCATCCTGCGAATCACGTGGCCGTAAAGTTCCAGCGTGGTCATCAGGTTTCGTCTTCCGTGCGCTTGGCGATTGAGATTCCATGTGAGCGCGCTACTTCGCCGGCGCTGGCTCTGATTATCGCTGGTATGCGTACCGCGCGGCCGATCGCTATGAAGATAATGGCAATTGCGACGCCTGCCAGGATCGCCAGTGTCTCGTCAAGCGGGAAGCCCGCCGCGATGAAAACGAGCAGTAAGATCGCCGCAGCGATCAGTGCGCGTCGAGGAGCGGTTCGAGTTCGCCAGCGAAGTACGATGCTCGAGTCGGTCCGCACGGCGTTGATCGGTACGCGAATCGTCGGCGGAACCACGATCTCGAGATCGTAGGACTGGAAGCCGTCCGTCTCGGCGACTGCGACGCCGCCGCGCACCAGTGCGTCGCGCATGGCAGCGAGTATCGTCGCCGATTGGATCCGCGCGGAGCCGTCTGGAACGACGAATTCGAGCTGGCCCCATAGTCCAATCGGACCATGGTCATCAACATCGGTCGTCGCGGGTGCGAATCGCTCTTTGACGCGCGTCCGCGCAAGGCTGCGAACGATGGGACCGAGGAGATTGACGATCCACAGATAAATTCGTGCGACCGGGCCGGAATACGCGCGCGGCAACGGTGCGGATGCTGCGCTGGCCGCTGCGGCCAGTATTGAGATCGCGATTCCACCGGCACCGAACACGCCGAGCAATCGATTGAAGTAGCCCAGGACCAGAAGAGTCAGCGAGACGCCGATCCAGTCGATGGTCAGAGGCAGGTCGCCGTACGAGTTGCCGGTGGAATACACGGTCTGAAAGAGGCCGCGACCGAACTCTCCGTAATATACGCGCGCGCTGCCGAGAATTGAGCCGATCCATGACGGGCCTGCGTACATTCCGTCCTGGTCCGCGGCGCGGAGCGGATATTTGCGGAACAGCAAGCCCTCGCCGATGCCGTAGCCGCGTTGCTGGCGGAGATAAGCTGCCAGCGTCGCGCGGCGCTCGTGAATCACGACGGCTCCAGGAGCGTACGCGAGAGTTTCACCCGACGCCGCAAGACGCCAGGAAAGATCCACGTCGTCGCCCGCGCTCGTAAACATCGGATCGAAGACGCCAACCTTCAGCAATGCGGCCTTGGTAATTGCCATGTTGCATCCGCACAGCTGCGCGAGGCGATCGTCGCCGGCGCGCACCTCGCGCGGCAGTCCGGGCGCGACAGCCATCGCGGCCGCGCGAGCGGATTGCGGATCTGGTGCAAAGTTCGGCCCGGCTGCCGCAGCCGCATCGCGATGCGAGATCGTTTCGACCAGATGATACAGCCAGTCGCGATCGGCACGCGCGTCGGCGTCGATGAACGCCACGACTTCACCCGATGCGGCATCGACGCCGGCGTTGCGCGCCGCCGCGAGACCCTTGTGCTCGACGCGAATCGTGCGGACTCCTGATTGGTTGGCGATCTCGGAAGTGGCATCGGTCGAGCCATCGTCGACGACGATCGTTTCGTAGTCCGGATAGTTGAGCTCGCGAATCGACGAGAGACACTCGCCGAGCGTCGCCGCGGCGTTGTAGGCGGCGACGACCAAGGTCGCTTTGGGAGCCGCTGTGAGAGCTGGCGGCAGATTTTCGCCGAAGACTCTGCCGACCGCGTCGAAGGCGAGTTTGGGCGAGCGATCGCGTCGCGTCAGTCCAAATGCCCAGTCGGTGATCTCGGTGCCGCCGGTGTGCCATTCGTCGGTGAACGCAAACACGATGAAGCCGGACAAGCCAAGCTCGAACGCCGCGCGGCACTGCCATGAGAGGAGTTCCGCCTGATGCTCCTCGCCTTCGCTAATGGTGTCCATCCCGGTTTCGCTGAGCACCAGCGGCAGCTCGCCCGCTTGTCCCATCAGATGAGTCAGGTAGCGGCGAAAGTCTTCCTCGCGGTGCAAATAAACGTTGAACGAAACGAAATCGAGAAAACTCAGATCAAGGTATTCGGCCGACGGATAGTTCGAGTAGGTGAAGAGCGCGCCGGGGTCGATCTGTTTGCCGAGGTCGCGCAGCTCAGCGAGGAACCTGCTGACGGCGCGCGGCCCGTGCCAGCGCACGATATCCGATCGAATCTCGTTGCCGATGCTGTAGGCGGCGATGGTCTCGCCGAATTGGCGCGTCTCGAGAACCGTCTTGCGAATCGCGTCGCGGATTTCACGCATCATGTCGGCCGAATCGAGAAACGCCATGTGAAAGGGCCACGGGATACCGAGCATCATCCGCAGTCCGGCCTGCTGCGCCTCCTCGACCATCCACGACGGCGGTGGAACGTAAAGGCGAATCAGGTTGGCGCCGAGCCTGTTCATCAGGGCGAAGTCGGCGGCGGCACGCTCGGGCTCGGGGTATCGCTCACCGCGGGAATTCGGAGCAAACGGTCCGTACGAAACGCCGCGAATGTAGAACTTTTGCGCGCCGTCCAGGAGATATTTTCCGTGCGATACCAGCCGAGCCATGAACGATGAGCTAATCGCAAAGCCGATGGGCGCGCAACGCGCGGAGCGGGCGCAGACTTGACTTCGCGCAAGTCGTGCCCTGACAATCGATTTGTGAAGAGCGAAAACGGCGGCGGCGCGATCCTGTAGCTGACATGGCGCGACACGCTCCCAGCTGGCTCGAGCGGAAGACGTTGGATCTAGAAACCAGCGTGTCGCGGCACACCACCGCGCTTCGCGTCTGGCACATCCTGGATCACGCGGTCGAAGCATTCATCAACAACAACGATCTGCTGCGCGCGTCGGCGCTGACCTTCACCGTCGCGCTGTCGATCGTACCGATTCTTGCGCTCGCGTTTTCCGCGGTTAAGGGATTCGGCGGCGCCGAACGGCTGCAGCCTTTGGTCGAGCAATACCTCGGATTGGGCGGATCGGGTTCGCAGCTGATGGGCTACGTCGAGAACGTAAATGCGGCGGCGCTGGGCTCGGCGGGCGGCGCGTTTTTGCTCATCACGGTTATTTCCACGATGGGCACGGTCGAGCAGGCGCTCAACACGATCTTCAACGTCCCGCAGAGCCGCAGCTATTTTCGCAAATTCTCCGACTACCTGAGCGTGCTGTTCACCGTGCCGTTTCTGATCGTGGCCGCGCTCGGCGTCACCGCGGTGTTCTCGGTGCGGATTTCCGAATTTCCATTTATCACGCACCTGCTGCCGTATTTGTTCGTCTGGGGCGGATTCTTTTTCCTGTTCGTCTTTTTTCCCTACACCAAGGTCAGGTACGGTCCGGCGCTGATCGGTTCGTTCGTGACCGCGGTGCTTTTTCAGCTCGCGCAGTGGGGCTACGTGCGCTTCCAGGTGGGGGTCGCCAACTATCGAGCGATCTACGGCGCGATGGCCACACTGCCGATTTTCCTGGTCTGGATCTATGTCGCCTGGTCGGTGATTCTGTTCGGCGCCGAACTGACTGCGTCGATGCAGCGCGGCGACATTCCGCCGATGCTGGGACCGATGTCGCCGGATTTTCTATATTCGGCGACGATGCATATCCTGATTCGCCTGGCGGATCGCGCCTACCGCGGCGGTGACGACATCACCTCGTGGACGCTCTCTCACGAACTCTTTGTGCCGGAAGCCACGCTCAAGCCGATTCTCGACGGCCTCAGGGCCGGCGGCTTTGTGATCGAAGCCGACGCGACCACGGGTTCACTGAACCAGGGACTATTCCTCGCGCGCCAGTCTTCGACGATCGTATTGGCGGACGCGATCAAGTCCGTCGAGTTCGATCAAAGCGCAAGGGATGGCGATCCGCGCGTCGACCTCGTGCTGGCGAAGATGGGTGCGGTGCGCAACGGCCTGCTCAAAACGATTACGCTCGAGGACATCCGTTCTCCGGAGGCGAAGGCCGTCGATCAGGAGACGGCAGCGACCGAGAGCAAAGCTAACCAGTGAATTTCATACTCAAAGATTTGAATACATGGAAAGAATCGAACCACGCAGCAGCTTTGTGAACGTCAACGGCATCCGGCTGCATACGCTGGACTGGGGCGGTCACGGCGCGCCGATCGTGATCCTGCACGCGACCGGATTTCTTGGGCGCATCTATCGGCCGCTTGCAGAGCGGCTGCGCGCGATCGGGCATGTCTACAGCTACGATCAGCGCGGGCATGGCGATAGTTCGGCGGCGCCCGACGGCGAGTACAGTTGGGACGCGACGATGCGCGACCTTGGAGGGTTCATAGCTGCGATGGGATGGTCGGGCGTCAGGGCTGTCGGTCATTCTGCTGGGGCGACGGCGATTGGTTCGCTCGCGAGCGAGCGACCGGATCTAATCTCGCGCGCCGTGCTGGCGGAGCCGGTGATTTTCGAGTCGCCGGACGCACCGGAACTTGGATGGAGCAACCCGTTTATCGAACGGACGTTGAAGCGCCGGCGTATTTTCGACAGCGTCGAGGCGATGTGCTCGAACTTCGAGAACAAGCCGCCGTATAACACCTGGCGCAAGGACATTCTGCGCGACTATTGCGAGTTCGGCACGCGTCCGACCAGCGACGGGAAGCGAGAACTGAAGTGCGCGCCGGAGGTCGAGGCCAAGTTCTACGAGACGGCGCGCGATTTCGACGGGCTCGGGCGAATTCTTCGATGCACATCGCCGCTGCTGGTAATGTTCGGGGCGCGCGGCGACTCGCTCGGCGCGTCATTGTCGGGGAAGGTAGCTGAGCAGCTCAAGAATGGGCGCGTGATCGATGTGGCGGATGCGGGGCATTTTCTGCCGATGGAAAAGCCTGACTATGTTGCAGATCAGGCGATCGAATTTCTGAAGTAGAGAGAGCGGAGCGCGGAAGGGCATCCAGAAATTTGGACTCTCACCCGACGCGCGCGGACGCACGTCGGCCTCTCCCTGACAGGAGAGGCTATTGGGAATCAGGCGAACTGAGTAATGCGCGTGCTTCGGAAGTGTATATTCCCGGGCGGTCGTAGAGTATCAACGGGGGCTCGATAGCTACTTCGATTCCGCCGGCGACTCGGGCCTCGATCAACATCACGGATGCGGGCAGTGCGACTTGCGGATGAACGAAGCGGATGCGTTTGGGCTCGAGTTGGTTCGAGCGCATCGCGGAGATCAGTTCGGCGCTTCGGCGTGCGGT
>NZ_DATDGQ010000181.1:0-2691 GCF_036522015.1 Binatus sp. (SeqCode) | reverse complement strand
GATCGATTCGATATTGAAGCGCCAATCGCTGCCGACCTTGAACGCTGGCAGCCGGCCGCGCTTGAGCTGCCGATAAATCGTCGATGGATGAACCTTCAGATAGTCGGATAGCTCCTTAACCGTCAGCACGTGGCTGCTGTCATTTTTCAGCATCTGTCAGCTCCCTCTTCCAGATCCTTTTTTGATTCGCGTGGCTGCCCTTAGCGACCCACGAGAGGGCTTATCGCAAACTGCGTGCCGAGAGGGCACGGACCTAAATGTCACACGAATAAACAGGTCTGCGACGGCGATTGAACGCCGCTGCGCTAGGATTTTGCCACTACGACAGAAAAATGACGGTCATGCAGCGAACGCGACTCGTCAATGCGAGCCGTCGCGCCCTTGGGACACTCATCGTCCCATTCTGACTGCCTCCAGTCCCGTTAACTGCGAGTTAGCTCCTGCCGATAAGCTCCCGCGACACCTCGCGGACTCCGTCGAGCAGCGCCGCTTCGTCCGTGCCGCGTTGCAGCAGGATAAGCCGGCTCACGCCCAAGTCGGCGTAACGCTTCACAGTGTCGCGATCGACCTTCACGCGCGGGCTCGGCGTGATACTCACCTCGACGTCCTCGAATCGACGGCCCGCGGCCTTGCACGCCAGTCGCAGCCCCTCGACGCACTTCGCCGTCCCGCCCAGGTCCTGCGCAAACCCGTACCATCCCTTGGCCAGCCGCGCCGCCCGGCTGAATGCCTCCTTCGTATGCCCCCCGAAGACAATCTCCGGATGCGGCTGCTGTACCGGCCGGGGCATCGCATTGACGCCCTTGAACGAGATCCACTTGCCACTGAACTCCGGCTTCGGCATCGACCACAGCGCGATCATCGCCGCCAGCCATTCCTCGGAGCGCGCACCCTTGTGATCGAACGGCGCGCCGATCGCGTCGAACTCCGGCTTCAGGTAGCCGACCCCGATTCCGAAAATCAGCCGTCCGTTCGACAGCACGTCGGTTGACGCGAGCTCCTTGGCGAGCACCACCGGGTTGCGCTGCGGCAATATGATGATGCCGGTGCCAAGCCGGATCTTCGACGTATGCGCGGCGACGAACGCCAGCGAAATCGCGGGGTCGAGCATCGGGTAGTCCGCTGCCACCGGCGAGGGCGGCGCTTGCGGGTCGGGCAGTATCACATGCTCGCCCGTCCACACGCTCTCGAAGCCAGCGCCTTCCGCCGCAAGCGCGACGGCGGCGGCGCACTTGGGAAACGCACACGGTCCGTTGTTGATTCCGAATAATCCGAATTTCATTTTTTCACCTTCTACCCGTTGATGGCACCGAGATTCTTCGCTTCGCCCAGAATGACACAAAAATAGTTCGAGAAGGGAGAAGAAGACCCGGACCTGCATTGACGCGGCGCGCCATGCATCATCATAATCGCATCGACTCTTTTCGATGAGGTGGCGAGGCGGCGCGCGATGAGATGTCCCCAGTGCGGTAACGAAACCCAGCAAGGCGCCGCCTTTTGCGCGCGATGCGGCACGCGGATGTTCGCGCCCAAGCCGTCTGCCGTGCGCGAGTATGCGCTGGCAACATTCCGCCCCTCGCTCTGGTACTACGCCAACGGGTTCCTGGTCGGCGGAATCCTGATCGCGATCGGCGGCCGGCTGCTCTATCTCAAATTCCAGCCGATCCAGGTCGGCTTCGCGGTGGTCGGCCTCGGCGTGCTGACGTGGCTGGTCACGATGATTCGCGCGCGAACCGTCAATTGGAGTCTCACCTCCGATCGGCTGATCGAAAAGCGGGGGCTGCTCGCGTCGCGCCGGCGAGAGATGGAGCTGGCCGACATCCGCTCGGTCGAAGTCGACAAGCGGGTCATTCAACGGATGTTCGGACTCGGCGACGTCACCATCGCGTCCGCCGCGAGCGCCGACTACGCCATCCGCCTCCACGAAATCCAGGATCCCGACAACGCAGCCGAAACGATTCGCAAGGCGCGCCTCAAGCGGATGGCATAGTCCACGATGAGCAAGCGACCCGACCTGCGCTACGAACGACGCCTGTGGAAACTCGGCATCGACGCTGTCGCCGGCGTCGACGAAGCCGGCGTCGGCCCGATGGCCGGTCCGGTGGTCGCGGCGGCCGTCGTCTTCGCACCCGAGACGTTCATCAGCGGCGTGCATGATTCCAAGCAGTTGACCCACGAGCAGCGCGAGGAATTGTTCATCCCGATTCGCGCGCGCGCCATCGCGATCGGCGTCGGCATCGCGGAGGTCAACGAAATCGATCGCCTCAACATATACTGGGCCACGATGTCCGCGAGCCGGCGCGCGCTGTCCGCGTTGAGTCTCACCCCCGGCCACGTATTGGTTGACGGGCGCCTGATCCCGAGTCTTGAGCTGCCGCAAACCAAAATCGTCGGTGGCGATCGCAGAAGTTTCTGCATCGCAGCCGCCTCGATCATCGCCAAGGTCACGCGCGACCGCATGATGGTGGATCTCGACGGCCAATATCCCGGCTACGGCTTCGCGCAGCATAAAGGGTACTGCACCAACGAGCACATGCAGTTACTGATCAAGCTGGGTCCCTCGCCAATCCATCGCCGCTCGTTCCAGCCGGTAGCAGCGACAGCGCAGCGTCCATTATTTGATTCCTAACCTCTCCTCGTCCGAGGAGAGGTTAGGATTTCGAAGCAGCGTTTTCAGATAAATTGAGTTCC
>NZ_DATDGQ010000180.1:0-4497 GCF_036522015.1 Binatus sp. (SeqCode) | reverse complement strand
GCGCGATCGACTCCAGCCAATTCGAGCTTCTCGATTATGTCTGAAGCGTGCAGGAGCGTCTCGATGACTTTCGGTGTCTCGGAGTCGTGGAGAGTGAGCGTGCGGTAAGCGTCGTAGAGCGGGAGATTGCCGCGCGGGATTCGTGCGAACAGTTCGTCAGGTGCGCCTTTCGAGCGCAAGTAAGGCTCGAGCACTAAACGTCCGCCGGCCCAATCGACCTCCGGTTCGAGCCGCGCGATCGTGTTATCGAAATCGAACATCCAGAGTCGGTACATCACGGATGAACGCGAACCCTGGTCGCGTAGCCGTCGAACTCAATTGTCGCGCGTGACGGATTTTCCGCATAGCCGGCGATTAACTTGAACGACTCCACCGTCGCGAGCATCGCGATAAAATCCGCGGTCTCCGAACGCGTACCGAACTGTGCGTCGACGGCTGGTGGGCTCTGAGTGTCGGGAATCACCAGAATTTTTCCTGGTGCGTCGAGCCGGGCGATTACCAATGCTCGCGCATCGCGATCGTTCGCGATCTCATCCGCGACTTTTTTCGCAGCTTCACTTCCAATGAGCAGCAGCGCCAGATCGATCGGCGCTTTCGGTTCAACGGTCACCGTCACGTCGGGGTTCAGTTCGTGCGCTTCTGCGATTTTCTTCGCGAAACCGCCTTGCCGGCCGGTGATTCGAACGAAGATTGATCCTACGCCTGCGCCGACCAGGTAAGCGAGCGGGGCTTCGATATCGCGCGGATCGCCCACCAGCATTATACGCGCGGCGAGCAGGCGTTCCTGGCCACGGCCGCCGATGTGCGGCACGATTATCTGCCGGCTGTAGCGATCGATTTGCGCTTCCGTCAGAGTCATCGCGCGCTTGCGGACCTACTCGATTACGTTCTTTTCGATTGGCTCGACGGTGACGCCGGTGCTGCGCAGCCACGTCAGTGCGCGCTCGATCTGATCGTTGGTGCCTTCGAATTCGACGGCGACCAGTCCCATCTCCTCGGACACGCTGGCGCCGCGAATATTGAAAATGAGATCGAACTTCTTCACCAGCTGGTAAAGGATCGGCTCCTTGATCAGCGTGCGCGGATAGCTCAGGTAGTAGCGTTCGTGAATACGTTCCATTTGGGTTATTTGTTTTTCCACTTGGCGATAACTTGTTGCAGGCGCTCGCGACGCCATTCCTGCCATCCGATCCACAAATTCGTCGAGAGGTACTTGTCGCCGAAGTCGCAGAACACGGTGACTATCGTGCCTTCGCGGATCGAGCGCGCGACCTTCAGCGCCGCGATTATTGCAGCCCCCGACGATTGCCCGACCAGGATGCCCTCGGTCTGTCCGAGCGCGTAGACCATCTCGTACGCCTCCTCGGTGCCGACCTGGATTTTGTCGTCGAGCTCTTTTTCGTGATAGATGCCCGGGACGATCGAGCTCGCCATGTGCTTGAGGCCCTCGAGCCCGTGCATCGCGTCGTCGGGCTCGACCGCGATCACTTTGACCGCATTGTTTTTCGATTTCAGAAATCTGCCGGTGCCCATCACGGTGCCGCCGGTGCCGATCGCCGCGACGAAATGCGTCACACTGCCGCGCGTCTGCCGCCAGATTTCCGGGCCAGTGGTCTCGAAATGCGCCAGCGCGTTGGCCTCGTTGTTGTACTGGTCGGGCTTGAAGTAGCGCGCCGGGTTCTCCGCGACAAGCCGGCGGCACATGACGATCGCGCCGTCAGATCCTTCCATCGGATCCGAGAAATGAATCTTTGCGCCGTAAGCCTCGACGATTTTTTTGCGCTCGCGGCTGACGTTCGACGGCATCACCAGCTCGACCGGATAGCCGAGCGTCGCCCCGAGCATCGCCAGCGCGATTCCGGTGTTGCCCGAGGTCGAGTCCAGGATCACCTTGCCGGGTTTCAGCTTGCCTTCGGCGATTCCGACCTCGAGCATCTTCTTCGCCGGCCGATCTTTAACCGAGCCGCCGGGGTTGAAGCCCTCGAGCTTGGCGAAAATCCGCACGCCGGCGGGAATCAGTCCCGCGGTCAGCCGCGAGATCTCAAGCAGCGGAGTGTTGCCGACGAGATCGAGCACGCTCGCCGCGCGCCCGACCGGGACGACCTCATCCAGCGGCACGACGCGCTCGTCCACGTCGGCCGACACGCCGCGGTTAACGTCCGCCGGCAATCGCGGGAACGATTGAGATGTCGTCGCCATCCTTTACCTTGGAGTTGATCGCATCGAGGAAGCGGATGTCGTCGCCGTTCAAATAAATGTTGACGAAGCGGCGGATGTCGCCTTTTTCATCGAGCAGCCGCTCGCGCATCCCCGGATGGCGCCGTTCGAGGTCTTCGATGACCGCTTTGATCGACGCGCCGTCGGCCGGGACTTCATCGACGCCCGCGGTGAACCTGCGAAGTGGAGTTGGAACTCTGACGCGTACTGCCATGATTGGGGACTAGCCTCCTGGTTGAATTCCTACAGTTATGCTGGCCGCATAGCCCAAACAAGGCTAGGCGGCGCTATCGGCCGCGCGTTTTCCCGTTAGCTGATCGAACAACGCGTCGAAATCTTTCAGGCGTGCGTCGATGATCGACGGCTGCTCGATCGCGCTCGCAACTGCCTCGAGCGTTTTGTAGCCGTTGCCGGTAATCGCCACGACTACGGTTTCGTCCGGCTTGATGCGCCCCTGCTTGACCAGCTTGAGTGCGACCGCGAGCGTGGTGCCACCGGCCGGCTCCGCGAAGATTCCCTCGGTGCGCGCGAGCAGTTTGATCGCGTCGATGATTTCCGGGTCGGTAGCGACGTCGCCCCATCCGCCGGAATCGCGCACAGCCTTGAGCACGTAGAAGCCGTCGGCGGGATTTCCGATCGCGATCGATTTCGCGATCGTGTCGGGTTTCACCGGCGTTATCAGGTCCGTGTGCTTGTGCAGCGCGTGGATCACCGGCGCGGAGCCCGCGGCCTGCGCCGAGTGAATCTTGAACTCGCCGCTCTTGATCAGCCCGACTTCCTTCAACTCCTTAAATGCCTTCGCGATCTTCGGCAGAATAGTCCCGCCGGCAGTCGGTACCACGATATGATCCGGCAGGCGCCAGCCCAGTTGCTCAGCGACTTCGAAGCCGAAAGTCTTTGCGCCTTCGGTATAGAAGGGCCGCAGGTTGATATTGACGAACGCCCACCCGTACTTGTCCGCGATTTCGCTGCACAGCCGGTTGACGTCGTCGTAGTTGCCGCGAATCGTGATAACCTTCGCGCCGTAAATCGTCGAGCCGACTACTTTTCCGGCCTCCACGCCTTCGGGCATGAAGATGTAGCATTGCAGTCCCGCGCGCGCCGCGTGGGCCGCAACCGCGGTCGCCAGGTTGCCGGTGGACGCGCACGACACAGTGGTGAAGCCGAACTCGCGCGCCTTGGTAATAGACACCGACACGACGCGGTCCTTGTACGACAGCGTCGGATGATTGACGGTGTCGTCCTTTATATAGAGATGCTTGAGGCCGAGCTCCGCGCCGAGCCGTTTGCAATGCAGCAGCGGGGTGAAGCCGGAGTTTGGACCGACGACCTCGTTCTCGTTGAAGTCGACCGGCAACAACTCTCGATAGCGCCACAGGTTGTGCGGCCGCTTCTCGATTGTCGAGCGCGAGATCGCCGCGCGAATCCGCGCGTAGTCGTAGGTGACCTCGAGCGGGCCGAAGCACGTCTCGCAGACGTGGAGCGGACTTATCGGATACTCCTGGCCGCATTCGCGACATTTCAAATTGGTGATGTAGCTCATCGTGTCCTCGATTCTGTTACTCGCCCGGCGATAGCGATTCGCGATGCCCCTGCTGCCACGCGCCGCAACCGCATCCGGGGCGCGGTCTAACCTCCGCAATCCGCACCCGGCTCGGGCCGGACGCGTCGTAAGTGAGAATTTTTCCTGAGAGTAAAGGCTTTTGCGCGCGCGAGGCGCGCATCGCCTCGCCCGCCTGCATCTCGCCAATCGCGCCCGCGACCGAACCGACAATTCCCGCCTCGCGGCAAGTCTGGATCTCGTCTTCATCGGGCGGCGTCTCGAACACGCATCGGATGCATGCCGTCTGGCCCGGAGTCACCGTCATCGCTTGTCCCGTCATCCCGACTACGCCGCCATAAACGAACGGCGTCCGCGCGGCGACACACGTGTCGTTGATCAAAAACTTCGCGGCTGGACTGTCAGTCGCGTCGATTACGAAATTGTTAGCGGCGACGATGCGCGCCGCGTTGGACGCGTCGAGCGCGATCGCATGCCGCTCGATGCGGACGCCGGGGAATCGCTCGCCGAGCGATCCTGCCGCCGCTTCAACCTTGGGCATGCCGATATCACGAGTGCGAAAGATTACCTGGCGCGCGAGGTTCGACAGCTCGACCGGGTCGGGATCGACAATCGTCAGCCACCGAGCGCCCGCTCGCGCGAGCGCCCACAATGCGGGGACGCCCAGTCCTCCGACGCCGACGATCAGTATTCGATCCGTTGCCACCTACTCGCGCTCC
>NZ_DATDGQ010000179.1:0-3237 GCF_036522015.1 Binatus sp. (SeqCode) | reverse complement strand
GCGCTCGGCCTCGGCCTGACGCACGTCGTTCAGGCGCTTGAACCCGGTGAACAGGTCCCAGTTGATCGTCAATAAGCCTGCATATTGCGGCTGTGCGGTCTTGACGCTCGGGGTCCCATCGAACCTGTAACCCCACGCCTGCTCACCATAAGCGGTTGCAACTCCTATCGTTGGATAAAATTCAGCCTTGGCGCCTTCGACCTGCGCGCGGCGCGCGCCAAGCGTCGCGACCTGGGCCGCGAGATCGGGCCGCTGGCGCACGGCAGTCTCGATCAGTTGATCGACGTCGGCGCCCAATCCGGCCGGAACTGGCAGGCTCTGAAGGCTCGGCACGTCGAGCGCGGTATTGGCGGCAACTCCCAGCGCGACTGCCATGCTCGCCTGCGCTTCGCGCACCAGCAGATGCGCGTTTGCGAGATCGTACTGCGATTGCGCGACGCGTTCGCGCGAAAGCAGCAACTCGGGTTGAGTGGCGAGACCGAGATCGACCCGGCGGCTGACGGCCTCGTCGTCGGTCTTTGCCAGCTCGAGATTTTGTTCCGCGGCCTGCACCGCCGCCTTCGCCGCGCCGATCGCATAGAAGGAGCCTTGGGTGGCGAACACCACATCCTGCAGCTTGCGATTGAACGAGAAATTCGCGGCGGCCAGTTGATCGCGCGCGGCGGCGGCGCCGGCGTCGCGGCGGCCGAAGTCCAGCAGGGTGTAGGTAAGCTGGATCATCGGGGTCACCCGCCATTGCTTCAGCACGCCGTCTTGCCCGGGCAACTCGAATATTCGGCGAGAATATGCGCTCTGAACCTGCGTGCTCACGACCGGATAGTATGGCGCGCGCGAGACTCCGTAGGCATCGGCGGAGGCGCGAGCTTGATCCCACGTCACCCGCGTGTCGGGATTGTTGGTCAGCGCGATGTCGATCAGCGCCGGCAGGTCATACGTATTGCCCGTGCTCGCGGGGTGCGGCTCGGGCAGCGTGCTTGGCGGCCGCGCCTGCGTTGGTATCGCGTATTGGTTTGACTTCGGTATCCACGCGCGATCCGAATCCTGCGGCGCGAACTTGTCGGGATACACTTCGGGCTGCTCGGCAAAGTAACTGCATCCGCCTGCGCACACCGCCAGGCTGAGTGCGGCAAGAATGACCTTCCGTCGCGCGCGACGCATTTCGAAATTCTTCTTCATATAAATGTCCCCGCTGCCATTGGATCCGCTCCGCGCCATTGAATCCCGCAACGTGCTTTTGCACAATCCGGCAAGTAGAATTTCTGGCACATGCGATCTACCTCCGCGCCCAGAATCAGATTCTCGCTGACCATCGCCGCCGCATTCCTGCTCGCCGGATGCGATCCCGTCGTCAATGTCGCCGGCGCGAATTTCCCAAGCTGGCTGTTCTGCGCGATCTGCGGGGTAGTCCTGACCGCCGTCATTCGCCCGCTCTTCGTGATGACGCGACTCGAGAACTACCTGTGGCCGCTGCCGATCGTGTATTCGAGCCTCACCATCCTCCTCGGATGCATCGTGTGGCTCGTCTTCTTCAATCGAATCTGATGAATACCGCGACCAGGATCGAGACCGAAACATCGCTGACCCTGCGATTCGCCGGCCACCTCATCAGCGCCGCGATTGTAATCGCGACCATCATCGTGGGTCTCTACGTCGCGCGCCTCTACTACATATATCCGCGCACCGACGACGCTTACGTTCGCGCCAACTGGGTCGGAATCGCGCCGCATGTGAGCGGACCGATCACCGAACTGCCGATCGTCGATAATCAGTACGTCAAGCAGGGCGTTTTGCTCTTCGTCGTCGATCCCCGCCCGTATCAGTCGGCATTGGATGCAGCGGTCGCCAAGCTTCAATTGACCGAGCTCAATATCAAGGCGCTCGAAGATGCGATCCGGACCGCGAAGTCCGATCAAGTACGGCTCGAAGCAGATGCGGCCTACGACAAGCAGTATCTCAATCGTATTGAGCCGCTGCTCGCGAAGCATTTCGTCACCGCCAACGACGTCTTCAATGCCCGCTCGCGGGTCAGCGCGGCGGAGGCCGCCGTCCAGGCCGCGCGTTCCGACGTCGGCAAAGCGCAAAACCAGCTCGGCCAGTACGACAATATCAACGCGCTGCGCAAAGCCGCGGAGGCCGCGGTTTACGACGCGAAACTCAACGTCGGTTATTGCTACGTCCGCGCGCCGTACGACGGCTGGGTCACCAATCTCAACATCTCCGAAGGCCAGTACGCCAACGAAGGCCGTCAAGTCGTCAGCCTGGTCGACGATCGCAAGTGGTACGTCATTGCGAATTTCCGCGAGACGTTTATGTCGCACATCCAACCGGGCATGACCGCCGAGGTTTTCATCCTTGCCTATCCCAACAAGCGTTTTCGCGGCCGCGTGCAGGGCGTGGGATGGGCGTTGTATCAGACCAACGGCGCGACCGTCGATGGGCTCCCGCAGACTGAGCCGACGCTCAACTGGGTGCGGCTCTCGCAGCGCTTCCCGGTGAGGATCGTGCTCGAGGACCGCGACCCAAAGTTCCCGTTCAAGACGGGCTACACCGCGGTGGTAACGATCCAGGGATATCGCGATCAGGATTCTCGCGATCAAAATTCTCGCGATCAAAATCAGCCCGCTCAGGATTCCCCCAACCAGAGCATTCACTGACCGTGCGCCGCGTCGCCAAAGCGGTTCAGTGAGATCCCCCAGCTTCCATCGACGGGTCCCGCTCGCGCGCGGGCTCGACGACGACGTCTCGCAGCTGCCCTCCCATATTAGGTTTAGTTCATGGAGTAGGGTCACCGGATCTGCGATGATCGTTCTTGACATGGGGATTTAAAAGGATTAAAAAGGTCCTTATCAATCCTCCTGAGGTGAGAAAAATGACCAATCCGCAGACACACCAGCATGAGAACGACGCAGATGACCGAGGCGTGGCCGTAGACACTTGTCCATTGTGTGGCAGTAAAATTTCTCGAGCGGAATTTTTGGAGGTGGAGGCGAAGATTCGAATCGAAGTCCAGAGGCAAGCCAGCCACGAAATAGAAAAAATCACCGCTCAAAAAGATCGGGAGCGAGAGGCGGCTGTACTGGCCAAGGATGCAGCGGTTCGGAAACAGCTATCTGACGAAGCGGCCCGCAACACTGCCGAGGCGCTGCGCAAACAGCGCGATGATATCGAGGAATCACACCGGCGCCAGCTCGCAGAACGAGACGAGAAGCGAGAAGGCCTTGAAGGTCTGGCCTGCCC
>NZ_DATDGQ010000178.1:0-8279 GCF_036522015.1 Binatus sp. (SeqCode) | reverse complement strand
GAACGCGCCGTCGTTGAAGATGTTGCAGTTCTGGAGAATCTCGACAAACGACGCGCCGCGATGCGCGTGCGCTCGCTTGAGCATCTCGCCGAGGTGCTTCTGCTCGACGTCGATTGTGCGCGCAACGAAAGTCGCGTGCGTGCCGAGCGCGACAGTGATCGGATTGAAGGGAAAATCCACTGAGCCCATCGGCGTGGACTTGGTGACCTTGCCCACTTCCGAAGTCGGCGAGTACTGGCCTTTGGTGAGTCCGTAGATTTTATTATTGAACAGCAGAATTTTCAGATCGACGTTGCGCCGCAGCACATGAATCAGATGATTGCCGCCAATCGACAGGCCGTCGCCGTCGCCGGTGACCACCCATACGTCGAGATCGGGACGCGAGACTTTTAGTCCCGTCGCGAAGGCGGGCGCGCGGCCGTGAATCGTGTGGAAGCCGTAAGTATTCATGTAATACGGGAACCGGCTTGAGCATCCGATGCCCGAGATGAAGACCGTATTCTCCGGCGCGATGCCGAACTCGGGCATCGTCTTCTGCACCGCGGCCAGGATCGCGTAATCGCCGCATCCGGGGCACCAGCGAACTTCCTGGTCGGAAACGAAATCCTTGCGGTTAAGAGCGGTAGCCATTTTCGATCAGCCCTCCAGGGCCCGGTTGATGCGGTTTTCGATCTCGCTGACCTTGAACGGACGGCCCTGGATTTTGTTGAAGCCGAAGGCCGCGATCAGGTAGTCGGCACGGATCATCTTGAGCAGTTGTCCCATGTTCATTTCGGGGATCATGACCTGCTTGAAACGCTTGAGCGTCTCCTCGAGGTCGCGTGGCAGCGGATTCAGGTAGCGCAGATGCACGTGCGAAACTTTCTTGCCCTTCGCGCGCACATGCTTGACGGCTTCGCGAATCGGGCCATAGGTCGAGCCCCATCCGAGCACGACGAGGTCGCCGTCGGCGTCGCCGAACACCTGCGTCGGCGGAATCTCGCGCGTGATGCCGGCGATCTTTCGCGCCCGCGTGCGAACCATCAGCTCGTTGTTGGCCGGCGAGTAGCTCACGTTGCCGGTCAGGTTCTCGCTCGACAGTCCGCCGACGCGATGCTCGAGACCCTTGGTCCCCGGCACCGCCCACGGACGGGAAAGCGTCTCGGGTTCGCGATTGTACGGCAGGAAGCCTTCGGGATTTGTCGCGAACTCGACTTTGATTTCGGGCAGCTTGTCGGCGTCGGGCAGCAGCCACGGCTCCGCACCGTTGGCGAGCTGGCCATCGGTGAGCAGGATCACCGGCGTCATGTACTTGACGGCGATTCGCACCGCCTCGTACGCACAATCGAAGCAGTCGGCGGGGGTCGAGGCCGCGATAATCGGAATCGGCGACTCGCCATGCCGTCCGTACATCGACTGCAGCAAATCGGCCTGCTCGGGCTTGGTCGGCATGCCGGTCGAAGGTCCCGCGCGCTGGATGTCGGTAATCACCATCGGCAGCTCGACCTTTACCGCGAGCCCGACCGCCTCGGCCTTTAAGTTCATGCCGGGGCCCGACGTCGTGGTGATTGCGATCGCACCGCCGAATGACGCGCCGATCACAGCGCATACGCCGGCGATCTCGTCCTCGGCCTGGAAAGTATAGACGGGAAAATTCTTGAAGCCCGAGAGTTCGTGCAAAATGTCGCTGGCGGGCGTAATCGGATACGAGCCGAGGAACAGCGGCCGTCCCGATTTCACAGCGGCCGCCACGAATCCCAGCGCGGTCGCGCTGTTGCCGGTGATATTGCGATACAGTCCCGGCGCGATTCGCGCGGCCGGCACTTCGTACGAGCTCGCGAACATCTCGGTCGTCTCGCCGTAGTTGAACCCGGCCTTGAGCACTTTGATGTTCGCCTCGAGAACTGCGGGCGTCTTCTTGAAGCGGCTCTCGAGATAGGTGAGCGTGCTCTCGATCGGCCGCTGATACAGCCACGACAGCATCCCAAGCACGAACATGTTGCGGCATCGGAACACTTCGCGATTGTTCAGGCCCATCCCGTGAACGGCGAGCGAGGTGAGCTTGGTCACATCGACTTCGATCACCTGGAATTTGTCGAGCGAATGGTCGGTGAGCGGATTGGTCTTGTAGCCGGCGCGCTTGATGTTGGAATCGGTGAACGCCTCGCGGTCCACGATTATGACGGCGTTGGGCGGGACATCTTCGATGTTGGCCTGCAGCGCCGCGGGATTCATCGCGACCAGCACGTTGGGCTCGTCGCCGGCGGTGAAGATTTCGCTGCTGGAAAAATTAAGCTGAAAGCCGCTGACCCCGGCGAGCGTGCCCTGCGGCGCGCGGATTTCAGCGGGAAAATCGGGCAGTGTTGCGATATCGTTGCCGGCCAGCGCCGATTCGGCCGTGAATTGCATTCCCGTCAACTGCATCCCATCGCCAGAGTCGCCTGCAAACCGGATAACGACGTGGTCGCGCTGCAGATGCGGTTTGAGCGCAGCGGAACCATGCGACTCGGCAGCTTGTCCAGCCGCCTCAGGTGGTACAGCCATCTCAGTCCAATCTCCTTGTGGTTAGAGCCTGATTGAAAATTAACTCCGACAATTCGAAGCCCTGCAAATACTCCAACACGCGGATTTGAAGCATAGCTAATCCACGGGAACCATTAAAGGGCCGTCTTTTCGCCTTCTGATCAGCGAATCCGGAACTCGGTGAATTCACCTGTAGGATCGAGCCAGTCTTCGCGTACCTCAGTTATGTGCGCCGACGGCGGGCCCAGATGTGCCCACGCAGCCAGCATCTGCAAGTTCTCACGGCTCCCTTCGGCGACAATTTCGACGTCGCCATTGGGTAGATTGCGCACCCATCCGGCAAGTGCGAGATCTTTGGCCTCGTCGTACGCCGAGAATCGAAAGCCGACGCCTTGCACCCGTCCGCTGATGACTAGATGTAACCTTGCTCGCCCAAATTTGTTTTGAGTCGTCAAGCTGTTCCCGCGAGCACTGACTCAAGCCCTTTCTGATCGAGCACTCGCACTCCCAAATCCTGCGCCTTCTTCAGCTTCGAGCCCGGCTCCGCGCCCGCGACGACGAAGTCCGTCTTGCGACTCACCGACGATGTGACGCGTCCGCCGGCCGCCATGATTTTGCGCTCGGCCTCTTCGCGCGTCATCGATTCGAGTGTCCCGGTTAGCACGAAGGTTTTGTCGCGCAATGCACCGCGTCCCTCGACCGCGGCCGGCGTCTCGACGTCGAGAATTTTGATCAGCCGCTTGACGGCTTTCAGATTTCGCGGCTCGTCGAAGAACTCGCGGATACTGTGGGCAACTTCCTCGCCGATATCGCGCACGCCGAGCAGGTCGTGCTCGGATGCTTCGGCCAGCGCGTCCATGGTCTTGAACTTCAGCGCGAGTTGACGCGCGGTATGCTCGCCGACGTGCCGAATCCCGAGTCCGTTGATAAACCTGTCGAAGGTAGTCTTGCGCGCTTTCTGGATCGCGTCGAGCACGTTCTGCGCGCTCTTGTCGGCCATTCGCTCGAGCCCCGCGAGTTGATCCTTCGTGAGCCCGAATAAGTCGTCCAGTTCCTTCACCAAGCCCTTCTCAACGAGCTGACCAACCAGCTTGTCGCCGAGCCCTTCGATATCGAGGCATCCCTTGGACGCGAAATGACGAATCGATTCGCGCATCCGCGCGGGACAGTTCGCATTGACGCAGAAGTAGCCGACCTCGCCCTCCTCGTGCACGATCGCCGCGCCGCATTCCGGGCAATGCGCGGGCATCTCGAACGGCTTCGCACGCGGATGCCCTTCTTTGGTGACGCGGATGACGTACGGAATCACGTCGCCGGCGCGCTCGATCAGCACGGTGTCGCGCTCGCGGATGTCCTTGCGCCGAATCTCGTCGAGGTTGTGCAACGACGTATTGGAAATCGTCACACCGGCGAGCTGCACCGGATGCAGTTTGCCGACCGGAGTCAGCGATCCGATTCTGCCGACCTGCACATCGATCTTCTCGACCACCGTCTCCGCCTGCTGCGCCTTGAACTTGTACGCAATCGCCCAGCGCGGCGACCGCGAGACCTCGCCGAGCTGCTCCTGGAGCGCGTACGAGTTCACCTTGGCGACCACGCCGTCGGCCTCGTAGTCCAGCTCGTGGCGCTTTTCGGTGATCTCGTTCCAGTATTCGAGGATAGCGTCGATACCGTTGCATAAGCGCGACAGCGGATTCACGCGGAGCCCAAGCGCCTTGATCCCTTGCAGAAATTCCCACTGCGATTTGAACGCGGTGCCTTCGATCACGCCGGGCGAATACATGAAAGCGTCGAGCGGGCGCGAAGCTGTGATCTTCGGATCGAGCTGGCGCAGTGCGCCCGCCGCGGCGTTGCGTGGATTGGCGAACGCCGGCTCGCCGGCCTCATCGCGCTGCTGGTTTAACTTTGCAAAGCCCGCACGCGGAAAAATAACTTCACCGCGCACTTCTAGGAGATGTGGAATCTTGCCGTGATCGGGTTTCTGCAGCTTGAGCGGGACGCTCTTGATCGTGCGGATATTCTGCGTGACGTTCTCGCCGTTGACCCCGTCGCCGCGCGTCGAGCCCACGGTCAGCCGCCCGTCCTGGTAAACCAGCTCGATACCCAGTCCGTCGAGCTTGACCTCGGCGACGTACTCGATGTCGGCGTCGGATTTCAGCAGGCGCTTGATGCGCTTGTCGAACTCGCGCATCTCCTCGGCGTCCATCGCGTTGCCCAGCGACATCATCGGCCGCCGATGCACCACGACTCCGAATTTTTCGCTCGGCGCCGCGCCTACACGCTGCGTTGGCGAATCGGGCGTTGCGAGCTCCGGATGCTCGCGCTCGAGCGCCTCGAGCCGGCGCATCAGCTTGTCGTACTCGGCGTCGGAAATTTCCGGATCGTCGAGGACGTAATAGCGATAGTTGGCGCGATTGATCTCGTCGCGCAACTTTTCGGCCTGCGCAGCGGGCTTCGGCGATTCCTTACTCATGGCGGTCAATCTGTTTTTGGCAACACGCCGTAGCGCCTGAGTGTGGTTGGATCGGTCCTCGCGGCTTCCTCGCGCGCGGGCTTCAACTGCGCGCGGAGCATGGTGATGAACGCCTTGCTGCCCGGATCGACGGGCGGAGGCGCGCCATCCAGTCCGCGTTTCAGCCATTCGTTCACCGCGCGTTCATCGGGCGTCGGTTCCGCGGATGCGGCGCGCTGCTCGGTCACAATCGAGCCGAGCCATGCGAAGGCGTCGCGGATTCGCGGCACGAACGTCGGGCCACCATGATCGGCGCCGCGGATCAGGCGGTACTCGTGCGCGAGGTCGAGGTCCCACAGCACGCGATGCAGGAACTCGGTGCCGTCGTGCGCGTTGAGAAAATCCGCATCGCCGACTTCCAGGTAAATCGCGAGTCCCGATTCCCGGATCAGTTCTGCGTTCGCGCGAGCGCGGCCGGCTGGATTGTTCGACTCGAACAGCGCAGCGTCACGATTCTCGCCGAGCAACTCGCGCAGACCGCCGACCCCGTGATGGAGCCGATTTCGCGCACCAATGTCCGCATCGCGATAGCCGGGTTCCAGCAGCGGTTGTATCGCAGCCACCGCGGCGAACTGATCGGGGCGCGCGAACGCGATCTTCAGAGCGCCGTAACCGCCCATCGAAATTCCCGCGATGAGCGTCGACGCCCTATCCTGCCCGGCGTTGTATTTTCCGCGCAGATCCGCAAGAAAATCTTCCGCGACGAAAGTCTCCCAGCGAGCGCTCCCATCGGGATGGTCGAGATAGTAACTCATCGCACCCGTGCTCGCCGACGCGATCACCATCGGCGGCATGATGCCCGCCGTCCACCAATTGTCGAACAGCGGTTTGAGCGCGGCGAGGTTCTCGCGGCTGCCACCGCCGCCATGCAGCAACAAGCAGAGCGGATACGCGCCGCTGTCGTCGTAGCCGGGCGGCACGAGGACGGCATACGGCACGCCCTTCGGCGCGAAGTCCGCAGGCAGATCCGCCAACTCGACGCGTGAGCTACTCTTATCGCTCATAAGATCAGTGGTCGAACGGCTAGCGGCGCGGATAACCCATCGCGTCGAGGAAATCGTCGAGCGTCGGGAATCGCATGTACATGTTGTGACGCTTCTGGTCGCCAATCGTCGTGCTCGATTCGGACGAGTACGCATGCCCCGGATACACCACCGTCGAGTCGTCGAGATTGCGCAGCGTGTCGTTCAGGCTGTGATACATCGCCTCGGGATCCGAGCCCGGCAGGTCAACGCGCCCGCACGAGTTCACGAACAACGTATCGCCGGAAATCAAATTGCCCTCGGCCAGAAAGCATTGCGAGCCCGGTGTATGTCCGGGAGTGTGCAGGAACTTCACCTCGAGCTCGCCGACCTTCATCGTGTCGCCCGCATCGACCTTGACCATGTCTGAGTCCGATAATCCCGCGACCTGCTTCACGCCGTCGGCCTCATGCTTGTTCACATAGACCTTGGCCTTGACGTGTTCGAGCAACTTGGCGGCGCCCTCGATATTCTGGCCCATCATGCGCCCGCCCAGGTGATCGGGGTGATAGTGCGTCAGCAGGATTTTGTCGATCTCGTAGCCCTCGGACTCCGCAAATTTGCGGATCGCGTCGACGTCCCAGGCGGGATCGACGACCGCCAGCTTGTGCGTCGCCGGATCGCCGACCAGGTACACGAAATTCGCCATTGGCCCGATCTGCGCCTGTCGAAGATAGATTTTTGAAGTATCAGCCATCGCGAGACTCTCCGCTCAGGATTTTGCGCTGCGACTTGTCTTGCTCTTCCCTGCACGCGCCGCTTTCTCATCATCTTCGATCCGCAGCGCGCGGTCCCACAAAAATTCGGGCTCGCCGAGACGTTTCGCGACCCATCGCGACTGCACGAACAGATGGTCGCTCAGCCGGTTCACATAGATGATGAGACTGTCGCTGATATCTTCCTCGCGCTTCAGCCGCCAGCACACGCGCTCCGCACGCCGGCAGACCGTGCGCGCCTGATGCAGGAAGGCGTTGAGCACGCCGCCGCCTGGGAGGGTGAAGGATTTCAGCGGCTCGAGCTCCTTCTCCATCGCGTCCATTTCTTGTTCGAGCTTCTTGATCTCGCCGGCGCCCATCTTATGCATCTGCGGATATTCGCCGTCTGGCGGCGTCGCGAGTTCGCTGCCCACGTCGAACAATTCGTTCTGTATCCGTCGCAGACTCTCCGAATATGAATCGAAGTCGGCGCCGAACCCTTCGCGATATTCCGGCAGGTAGGTGCGAACGATCCCGATGATCGAATTCAGCTCGTCGATCGTGCCGTAGGCCTCCAGCCGCGCGCTCTCCTTGGGCACGCGCTTGCCGCCGACCAGCGCAGTCTGTCCCTTGTCGCCAGTGCGGGTGTAAATCCGGGTGAGGCGTATCGCCATCAGACTCCAGCCTTGGCTTTCTGCGCAGCGTAGGCGGCGTCGCCGAGGTCAGTCGTCACCGGCAATCCCGCGTCCTTCCAGCCCGCGACGACGACCTTGCCCGACGCGTCGCGTTGGCCGCCAAAGCCGCCGACCACGTTGGTCAGGTCGGTGAAGCCGGCTTCTTCGAGCATCTCGCACGCGCGCTGCGAGCGTCCGCCCGCCATGCATCCGACGACGAGCTTCCTGCCTTTTGGAATCACCTTCTCGGCGACTTCGTCAAACTCGAGATTCAACTGCATCTGCCCCGGACCCTTCGCCACCATCACCGGGATATTGATCGCGCCGGCGGGGTGGCCGGCCGCGAATTCTCCTTCGGTGCGAACATCCAGGTAAAGCGCGTCGGGATTTTGCTTGAGCGTTTCGTACGCTTCGGCGGGGACCTGCTGTTTTATCGGCATAGCAAAGGCTTCCTTCCTTTCAGTGTCGGGACTCTATCAGATCTCTACGCCTTGGGATTTCCCACGCGTTCGTAGTGCACCATCTCACCGCGCGGTTTGAGCGGCTTCGACTGCGGCGGATTCTTCGGGTCAGCGTAGCCGAATGGCAGGATCGTGAAGATTGCCCATCCGTCCTTGACCCCGAGCATCGCGCCGATTTTCGCCGCGTCGAAGTTGCCGACCCAGCAGGTGCCGAGGCCGAGCGCCCAGCCCGCATTCGCCATGTTCTGCACGGCCTGCCCGCAATCGACGTCGGCCCATCGCGCGTTGGCGACGTCCTTGAGCACGACGATGGCCGACGGCGAGTCGGTGACGAAGCGTCCCGTCGAGCAAAGCGCGCCAATCTCTTTCAACGTATCGCGACTTTGAATCACGACGAACTGCCACGGCTGCAT
>NZ_DATDGQ010000177.1:0-8497 GCF_036522015.1 Binatus sp. (SeqCode) | reverse complement strand
GCTTTGAACAGGTCGGCGACCAGGCCGTAGTCGGCGACCGCGAAAATCGGCGCCTCTTCATCCTTGTTGATTGCGACGATCACCTTCGAGTCCTTCATCCCCGCCAGATGCTGAATCGCGCCTGAAATTCCGACTGCGATGTAGAGTTCGGGCGCGACGACCTTGCCGGTCTGCCCGACTTGCAAGTCGTTGGGCACGAAGCCCGCATCTACCGCCGCGCGCGACGCGCCCATCGCGGCGCCCATTTCGTCAACCAGCGGTTCGAGCACGGTCTTGAAGTTTTCGCCCGATTTGAGGCCGCGTCCGCCCGAAACGATTATCCGCGCCTCGGTTAGCTGCGGGCGATCGCTCTTGGTCGCGTTGAACGAAACGAATTCCATCTTGAGTGCGCCCGCGTCGATCTCGGCATCCTGCTTCTCGACCGGCGCGACGGCGTCACCCGGCTTGGCGGCGTCGAACGCGGTGCCACGCACCGTCAATACTTTGATCGGCCCGTCGAGCTCGACTGTCGCCATCACGTTGCCGGCGTAAGTTGGGCGCACGAAGGTATGGTCGTCGCTGATCGAGGTGATTTCCGACGCCATCGGAGCGCCGAGGCGCGCGGCCAGCCGCGGAAACAAATCTTTGCCCATTGCCGTCGCCGTCGCGAGCACAAATTCTGCGTTTTCTTTTTTCGCCAGCGCAGCTAGCGCCTGCGCGTGCGCGTCGGCCAGATAGTTCTTGAGCGCGGGATGCGCCAGCGCGATCACTTTGGCGACGCCGTACTTGGCGATCTCGCCGGCCGCCGCCTCGGGCGCATCGCCCGGGACGACCGCGATTGCTTTGCCGCCGCGCTTTTTCGCCAGGTCGAGGCCCGCGTGAACGGCGGTCAGCGTAGTCTTGGGGAAATGTCCCCCCTGATGCTCCGCGAAAATCAGAACGTCACCCATTTCAATTCACTCCGGAGTCGTGATCGTAAAAATCGTAATCAAATAACTTTGGCTTCAGTGTGAAGAACCGCGACCAGCTCCTGCACCGACGCGACCTTGCGCCCGGCCTGGCGCTTGGGCGGTGCGGCCATCGTCTTGATCTTGAGCTTCGGCGCGAGATCGACGCCGAGGCTGTCCGCCGCAATCTCTTTCAGCTCTTTCTTGCGCGCCTTCATGATTCCCGGCAGCGACGCGTAGCGCGGCTCGTTCAAGCGAAGGTCGGTGGTGATGACGGCGGGCAGCTTGAACGCGATGGTCTCGAGGCCGCCGTCAACTTCGCGGACGACGGAGGTTTTTTCGGGCGTGATCTCAACTTTCGATGCGAACGTCGCCTGCGGCCATCCGAGCATCTCAGCGAGCATCTGGCCGACCTGGTTGGCGTCGTCGTCGATCGCCTGCTTGCCCAATATGATGAGGTCGGGCTTCTCGTCGCTGGCGATTTTCGCGAGGATTCGCGCGAGCGCAAGTGAATCGAGCGCGGTGTCGGTCTTGACCAGGATCGCGCGGTCGGCGCCCATCGCGAGGCCCGTGCGCAATTGCTCCTGCCAGGTGGACTGCCCGACCGTGACGAGGATGACCTCGCCGGTCTGTTTCTCCTTGATGCGGAGCGCCTCTTCTATCGCGATTTCGCAAAACGGGTTGATGACCCATTTGACGTTGTCGGTGGCGATACCGGTGCCGTCGGGCAGCACACGGATAGTGGTCGCGGGATCGGGAACTCGCTTGATTGGAACTAGAATCTTCAAAGCCTTATAACTCCACGCATTCGTTCATGCATCGATTGATCTGGAACAGACGAAGTTGCCCAGGGAATAGAGCCGACAAACGCAAATTTTCTAACAGCGGACCGTCAGCCAGTCAAACCATACTAATGAGAGCGCCGCCGCGCAAAGGTGACACAAAGCATCGGAACGATGCTCGAGCTTCACACGTCGCGGTTGATCCGTGGTTGGGGATGCGTCGGCTGGCGTCGCGAAAGATCCGGGGTCTCTCGGCTTCGCTTGGGATGACACAAGACGCAGGCGACAGAAAAAAGAACCTGGGAGCGAAATGGCGTCCTCGCCATTTTGCGACTAGTGCTGGGTGCAGGGGTCACCTCTGCCCAAGGAGGTGCGGAACCCACGGTGGGTTCCGCATACAATCGTGAATCTATTCGTTGTATCCCAGGCGGTGGGAGAGTTCGCGGCCGGCGTCGAGGAGGCTTGGGGCGATTTCGGCGGTGATTCGTTCGGGGCCAATGCGATAGGTTGGGCCTGCGACTGCGACTGAGCCTACGACTGAGCGCGTGTAGTCGCGGATCGGCACTGCGACTGAGGATACTTCTTCGATGAACTCGCCGGAGTCCACTGCGTAGCCGTCGCGCGCTACTGCTTCGAGCTGCGCCAGCAGCATTGCGCGATCGACTATCGTGCGATCGGTGAAGCGCTTCAGCGATTCCGGCAGCGCGGACTTGAGCTGCTCTTCGGCGTCGAAGGCGAGATGCGCCTTGCCGGCCGCAGTACAATGCAGCGGGAGCGTGATTCCGATGGGCGGCGTGATGCGGACGGCGCGATCTTCGGCCTCGGCGGCTTCGAGCGGGACGACGCCGTCGCGCCGGACGATCGCGACGTAGGCGCTCTCGCGGCATTTTTTGGCGACGTCGGCGAGGATCGGGCGCGCTTGCCTCACGAGGCCCATATGATGGATGTAACGGCGACCGAGGTGGAGGCACTTGATGCCGAGGCGATAATTTTCGGTGGCTTTGTTTTGTTCGATGTAACCGCGCGCTTCGAGCGTCGCGAGCAGCCGGAAGACGTTGTTCTTATGCAGCTTGAGCCGTTTGGAAAGTTCCGTCACTCCGAGTTCATCGACTTCGCCGAAAAACTGTTCGAGCACATCGAGCGCGTGAGAAACGGACTGGATAACGTAGTTGGTTTTGTCGCGTCGGACCATTTTCTTTTTTTCAGTATCTACGCGGCTACTCGATCTACGCGGCTACTCGAAGGACGAGAGCTGCAGCGCAGTATGTAAAAGTGTTTTACTTTAAACGAGGCGCTCGAACGGTGTCAACGATGCTCCGAAAATTCTCGCCAAGTTTTGCTAAATAGCTGATATTTAACGATAAATATCATGTATTCACAGGCTGCCCAAACAGGATTTCAGCATGGCTAGACAACTTCCCGCCGATTTCTTCAGACGAGTCGATGACGACGATGATGAGGTATTTTACTCGGTCCCACGACTCGTCACGCACATCGACGACGGTGCGATCGCTAAGGTCGGCGAGATCTACGCGCAACTGCTTCCTCAGGGCGGCACAGTCCTCGATCTGATGAGCAGTTGGCGGTCGCATCTGCCGGCGCATATCCGGCCGTCGCGAGTGGTCGGACTCGGGATGAATCGCGCGGAGATGGAAAATAATCCGGCGCTGACGGAGATTGTCATTCACAATCTCAATCGTGCGCCGAAGTTGCCGTTTGCCGACGCGGAGTTCGACGGCGTGGTGGTGACAGTCTCGGTGCAGTACATGACGCGGCCGCTGGAGACCTTCGCGGAAGTCGGGCGCGTGCTTAAGCCGGGCGCGCCGTTCGTCGCGACGTTTTCGAATTGGATGTTCCCGACCAAGGCGGTCGCGATTTGGCAGAGTCTGGACGACTACGACCACGGCAAGCTGGTCGGCAGCTACTTTATGGAGAGCGGCGCGTTTGAGAATATAGATTTCATCGATCGAAGCGCGCCGACCGCGCCGCCGTCGGATCCGATTTGGGCGGTGGTTGGCTACAAGACGCGCGAGGCAAAGAGTTGATCAAAAATCGCGGCATGCGTCATCTGGCGCTCAAGGTTTCCGATGTCGAGCGCGCCAAGGATTTTTACGTTCGCGTGTTCGGCATGAAGCTGGTCTGGCAACCCGACGCGGACAACGCGTACCTGAGCTCGGGATGTGACAACGTCGCGCTCCATCGCGGTGATCACGGTGGCGACGCGCAACGTCTTGACCATCTCGGGTTTATCGTGCCGACGATCGCCGACGTCGAGGCAGGATACGCGTGGGCGCGAGGCAACGGCGTCGAGATAGTGCACGAGCTTAAGCATCATCGCGACGGCTCGGTGTCATTCTACATTCGCGATCCCGACGGCAATGTAATCCAGGCGCTCTACGAACCGACGATCAGCCCGCAATCTTTTTCGTCGTAAGTATTGATGGGAGACACAGCATGATGCTCGAGGGGCGTGCGACCGCCGACGCTACGGCAAGATACGCGAGCCGGTTCCCAACGCTGCCGGGAAATTTCCGGCCGGCGCTCGGAGTGTCGATTTCATCGATCGGAATCGGTACCTACCTGGGCGAACCCGACGACGAGACCGATCGCGCGTACGAAGAAGCGATCAAGGCGAGTCTGCGCGGCGGGATCAACCTGATCGACACCGCGGTGAACTACCGCTTCCAAAGGAGCGAACGGAATATCGGCAAAGCGATTGGCGAACTGGTCGCAGCGGGCGAGATCGAACGGGAGCAGGTGATCGTCGCGACCAAGGGCGGTTACATCACGTTTGACGGCGAAGTGCCGCCGAATCCGCGCGCGTGGTTCGAAGAGCATTACGTGAAGACGGGAATCGTCGCGCCGAGCGACCTGGTCGACGGCTCGCACTGCATGACGCCGAAGTACATCGGCACGATGCTCGAATTGTCGCGCAAGAATCTCAATCTCGAGACGATCGACATCTACTATATTCACAATCCGGAGACGCAGCTCGAAGCGATCGAGCGGAAAGAGTTCCTCGCGCGCATCAGGACGATATTCGAGTTCCTGGAAACCGCGGTGGAGGCCGGAAAGATCGGCGTGTACGGGACCGCGACGTGGAACGGTTTTCGCGCGGCGCAAACCGAGCGAGGATGGCTGTCGCTCGATGAGTTGATGAAAACCGCGCGCGAAGTCGCCGGCGACGCGCATCATTTTCGCGCGATCCAGTTGCCGTACAATCTCGCGATGCCGGAGGCGGTCACGCGCTCGAACCAATTCGCGCACACCGGCAAGGCAACACCGCTCGCCGCCGCGAAGGCGTTCGGACTCGCGGTTTGCGCGAGCGCGTCGCTGCTGCAGGGGCAGCTATCGCGCGGGCTGCCGCCGATAGTCGCCAATGCGTTCGGCGGCTTCGCGACCGATGCGCAAAGATCAGTTCAGTTCGTGCGCTCGACGCCGGCGGTGGACGTGGCGCTGGTCGGGATGAAGTCGGTCGATCATGTTCGCGACACCCTCGAGACGGCGCGCAGGCGGCCGGCAACGGTCGAGGAGCTGATGCGATTGTTCCAGCAGGGCGAGGAGCCAACTTAATCGTAGTGAATCCCGCCCGGGTTTCATGCTTCCCTGGCCGGGGTAACCTTGCACCTTCAGAGTTCGACGTGCAGGCGCATTCCGGGGACGACGACCGGGCCGCGCGCGCGGTTGTAGCCGGGGTTGTCGATGTACTGGAGATCGATCGCACCGAAGAAGCCGGCGTGCACCGTGATTGGGAAGTTGTAGTAGCACTCCATGATTTTTTCGGGGCCGTAGCTGAGCGCGCCGTCCCCCAGGAGAAAGCCCAGGCCGCCCTCGGCGAGATACTGGCGATGCCGTTGTGAGATTCCGTTGCCGACGAACGCGACGCCGAACTTGTCTTCGGGCCGATTCCATAGCGCGCCGCGCAGATCGCCGCCGAACGCCACCGTATCGTTCACTTCCGTGTAGTTAAACGATTCGTGCTCGCCTTCATTCCAGCCCGCGCGAACGAACCCTCTCAGACAGTCGGTGAATTCCTGCTCGGCGTTGAAGCCGAATCCATACTTCAGTGTGGTCTGCATGCGGTGATTGTCGATCTCCGGCGTCGGAGTCTTCCCCTGCTCGAAGAGATCGATCGCTTGGTGGTAGTCGCCCATGTTGGCGAAATTGGTGAACGCGAGCAGGCGCACGGCGGTCACCCGCTTTTTGATCAATTCCGGACGAAACTCCAATTCGTAGTTTTCCGAATGGGCGTCCTGCAGGTTCTTTTGAAGATTCAGTCCATTCGGACGCTTGGAGATGAGCGCCTCAGCGAAGCGAAAACCCCACGCGCGATCTTCGTAGTCGATCACCGCGCCCCACGTGTAGCCGCGAGTGTCCGCGGCGTAGTCGTAGGCGCCGTTGTTGACGACCGTCCAGTTCATGAACTGCGTGTGACTGTCGTTCGCGACGCTGTTCAGGTCGAAGAAATCGACCATGTCGAATACGCCGACGTGAATATCGACGCGGCGGACCGGCAACGTCGTGAGGATCGAGAGCGGCGTACGCTCGACGCTGATCGTGTCGTCGCTCAGCGCGATCACTTTGCGATACCAGAGCCTCGCCAGGTAGGGTGTCGCGCCAAGGTTCGGACTTCGAACCGCGTCCAGGTTGGTGAAGCCGGCCAGCCCGAGAGTCTGGCTCAGGCCGCTGCCGCCTGCACTTTCGAAATCCGCGACCGCTTCAATCGACGGCGACAACTCGAGACCTGAGTAGAGCGTGGTGACCTCGGAAGCAGCCTGTTCGGAGGCATGCTCGAAGCTGTTGGGGCCGCTGTAGTCGGCGTGAAAGCGCGGATGCCACTGGAAGATGAAATTGCCTTGTGCCGAGAGCCACCATGGCAGCGTCTCAGAATGCGCGAAGACGGTGTCATTGCCGGCGTCGTAGTCGATCTGCGCGAGGGCAGGGAACGTGGCAAGAATCGCGCAGAGCAGACCGGCGGCGGCCGTTGAAAATATCCTGACCAACGAGGGCACGCCGATCAGTCTTAGCGGATCGGTTCGATCCAAGCGATTCGCCCTGCGAATTTATTTCTAAAGGAGCTAGTTCGGCGATGCGCCGAAGAGGCCGTCGAGGGCGGAACTCATTCATCAGGTCAGAACGTCGCGCTATTCCCGACGCGAAACATCGGCGGCGATCGCCCCGCGGGATGAAGATGAAACTGTTGCTCGCGGTGCTCCGACGCCGTGTTCGTAAACGAGTTGTCCACCGGTCTTGCCCTGATATAGGAGCGCTCCCGCCGCGACTATCGCCACAGCCAGGAAGACGATTCGTGTGCGTGCAAGACGACTCGACAACTCGAGCATCACCCGCCATGCCGCGAGAATCAGAAACGCGTACATCAGGTATTGCCCTAATACCGCGTGGGACAAGTAGTCGTGCGGGCCGTTCGAGGATGCGAGAATCTGCTGAGCGGCCGGTGACATTGTGTCCCAGAGCCGATCCGCCTCAGCGTCGCCCGTGAGATATGACATGACGCTGGCGGCCGCTCCTCCGATCATCAGCAGGAGTGAGGTGCTTCGAAGTTTGTAGCCCCAAGCTGATAAGAAGCCACCGCGGCCCCGAGAGAGCAGGATCGCCGCGGCGGAGAGGATTTCCGCGGCGATCCCGAAGGTCAGCAGTGCGATGGTGAAGTGATCGACGATTGGATGCAGATGATACGTGCTGACCAATTGCGCAAACATGACGTCACTCTTACTCGACGACGGTCACTTTCATCTTCATGTTGCCGTGGCCGGTGCCGCAGTAGTGGTCGCAGATCACGGTGAAGTCGCCGGCGGTGTCGGGATTGACGGCGACATCGGTAGTCTTGCCGTCAGCAATGTCGGTATCGATTTTGAGCGGCTTCGACATGAAGCCGTGCACGCGATCGGCGCTGGTCAGCCGCAGGATCACGGGCTCGCCCTTCTTGATTGTGATCTCGCTGGGCGAGAACTCGAACTTCTTCGCGGTGATCTCGATCACCTTCGGATTATCGTTCGCGCGGGCGAGATTGGTTTTCGTTGCGACGGCGGCAAGCGCGATTCCGCAGGTAGCCGCGAACAGCATCGTATTAACTAGTTTGTTTTTGAACATTGTCTTCCTTTGTCCTTTGGCTAGCGGCTAATAGGCCGTGCAGTCGCTCGCAGTTCTGCAAGGAGCTCCCGTTGTCTGCTGCTGATCCAGCCGTCCCAGATCCTGGCTCGCACCGGCTCCTGGTACGCGCGGTGTTACCGCTGGGACGATCAGCGCTCCGTTCGGCAATACTGTGATTCCGTTCATCGTAACCGCGCCGGCCATGCCCGAGGCTCCGGTGCGCATCCCGGCAGATCCAAACCGTCCGGAACCGCTCCCGCCGACATGTGCACCGGCGGCGCCACCCATCATTCCGAACGCGAACGCCTGTTGCGCGCAGAGCGCAATCGCTCCGGCTGCCCCCAAAAAGGCCGCAGTCACGATCTTGTTTCTGAACATTTTCGTTTTCATTTCCCTATTCGTCCTTTGCGTCGTTGCTTCCATGTTTGATCATCTGATCCATTCCGACCGTGCCTGAGAACTCTGCGGTCGCGAGCTCGACTTCCTCGATCTGCAAGTCGTTGCCATTGGCGTTGCCGTTGACGCGCCGAATTCCCAGGTTCTTGAACGGCTGAGCCTTGTCGAAGGGCGCCGGTTTTTTCGCGGGCGTCGTCGCGGGATCCGGGAAGGCGAAGATCAGCGAACGGGCTGCGTACATTTTCGTGGTGCCAGCCTGGTGGAAATTCTCGCGATGAATAT
>NZ_DATDGQ010000176.1:0-2698 GCF_036522015.1 Binatus sp. (SeqCode) | reverse complement strand
CCCTGCACCCCAGATGTTAGGGCGGGACTACTTGCGCATCGTGCGCAATTGGCGATGGGTTAGCATCCAGCGCAGCTCGCCGCCGCCGCGTTCGAAGCGCGCGGGCAAATCGATCGCGATACAGCCGCCGGTTTTCAATTTGAGATGAGCCAGGTCGGCTGCGCCGGTCAGCAGGATTGAGGCGACGGCGCTTAGCTGCGGTTCGTGGCCGACAATCAGTACGTCTTCGTGCTTTGAAAATGCGCGAAGAGCTGCCACCGCGTCGGCGGCGGGCACGCCGGTTGCGAGGGCGGGGAGGACTTGCGGCGGCGGAGTGTTTTCATAGGCGGCCGAGACTACCTCCGCGGTTTCGGCAGCGCGCGCAAGCGGGCTGGTCAGTATCACGTTGAACTTCAGACCCATCGCGCGCAGACCCGACGCCGCTCCGCGCATTTTTTCCTTCGAGCGATCCGAGAGCTTGCGCGCGCCGTCGTCGCCGCTGGTGGCGGCCTCTTCGGCGGTCGCGTGACGCAGAATATAGAGCATCATGGGTTTGTTTCCGTGGCGGAATGCGAGCTCATCGAATTGTGATTGGAGTGCGCGATTTGCGCTTCAGTCGGCGGATCGGATTCACTCGTTTCAGTAACCGGCGCCGGCGAGCTGACGGGCATCAGGCTTAATCTGCCGGCCTGGCGAATTTCCTCGAGCGTATCGCGCATCGCGTCGGAGCGCTCGAACCGCCGCCACGCGCGCATGCATTGTCGGCGCAGTTTACTCTCGCGGCTGCCCAGCGACTGGATCAAAGCACCGGCCGCGAGCATGGTCCGGGGCGGCGGGGCAGAAGTTTCCGCATACGACATCAGCCATGCGGTCGCGACGGTGGTGTCGTGATAGAGCCCGAGCAGTTCCTGGAGCTCCTCGAGTCGCCGCAAAGTTTTGCGTTGGCGCTTGGCGCCGAGCGGCGACATCATCTCGAGCTCGTAGCGCAGGCGTTTGATGCGAACGCGGAGCTTGTGGAAGAGCAGGGGAGGAGCATCTTCGGCGATCTTTTCACCGAGACGCGAAGCGCTGCGCGAAGCGGGCCTGATCAATTGCGCGGCGACGATGCCGAGCCGGCGGTCGGCGCCGACTTTCTTGATCGCCGGCCGGGACAGTTTCGCGAGCAGACTCTGATAGCGCTTCGACGCAATGAGTTCGCACAGCCTGGTGTGCTCGGACTTGCGCCGTTCGTCGAGAGCCGCGATCATCGGCGCAATCGCGGCTTTCAGATCGGGACCGATCCTGGCGGCGCGCGCGGCGATCAACGCCGACGTCACATCACATTCGCGGACGGCGCCCGCTTGAGCGCCGAGCCAGGGAACATCGCGCCGGAAGATCTTGAGCTGTGCGGCGTAGATGACGTTGGAGAACAAATCGATCGACGCGCGCAGGCGTCGCGTGACGACGCGAAGTTGATGCAGCGGCTCCTCTTCGCCCACCTCCGCCGCATTTTGATGGCATCGCAGCGATTCCGCACCGAACCCGATCGCCTTGCGCGCGGCGTCGGCGACAGTTTCTCCGGGGGAAAGAGTCACCCTGCGCGGTGGTGGCGCAGCGGGGCGCGCAGCATCTATCACCGTGCTATTCCTTGCGCGTCGATGCGTCGTTGTCGCCCGAGTCACGCGACTTGCCGTTGGCGCCCGACAAATACTCGGCGATGTGTTTTCTCAGCTCGGCCTGCAGCTCCTCGATCGGAAGGCGCGCATCGACGGAAATGAAGCCGAACTCGCTGGACAAGCGCCGGTACTCGTCGATCAGCCGGCTCTGATAGCGCTCGAAGGAATCGAACAGGTCGGTGCCGAGCGCGAGATGCATCCCGGATTCCCAGTAATCCATCCCCTTGCCCATGATGACGCGCGGGATGAGCGACTCGACGTCGATGTCCAGGTAGAGGACGAGGTCGGGCACGAGCGCCATGCCAAAGACCTCGCGCGTCCAATCGGGATCAGCGCCCATCACGGAGTTGCGCGCGAACGCGGTGTACATGTAGCGATCGGCGATCACGATGAAGCCGGCCTGCAGCGCGGGCAGGATTTCGTGTTCGAGGCGATCGGCAAAATCGGCGGCGTAGAGCAGCGAGAAGGTCGTCACGGTGAGCTGATGCCCGGCCTTGGCCTCGTTGATGGTCTCGGAGAGGAGAGGCGAACGCGTCCATCCGGTATTGCTGACGGCGTAGCCTTCGAGCTCGAGCCATGGGCGGAGCAGTTCGATTTGCGCGGAGCGGCCGACGCCGTCGGTGCCTTCGATCGCGATTAAATGGCCGGGCAGCCGCTTTTTCGCGACGTACGGCAGGCCGTGCCCGTACCATGCTTTAGCGTGGCTGCGATGTGACGCCATTTTTTCCGTTCGCTCGTTTGAGGTCGTAGTCGTCGAGAATTTCCTGAACCATCTTGCGTACTACTTTCTGCTGATTGGGAATCTCGGCGGTCGCGTCGATCGGGCGCATCCCGAACTCGGTCGTCAGTTGATCGTAGATTTCGAGCACCCGACTCTGGAACATGCGGAAACTTTCGACCGGATCGGCCGACAGGCCGACGTCCATGCCGGCCTCGTGGTACTTGAGCTTGGCGCGTCCCGACAGCAGGCGCTCGAGCGAAATGTCGATCGGCACGCGGAAGTAGAGCGTCAAATCGGGGCGCAGCGCGGGGCTGTAAACCGAGCGGACCCAATCGGGATGCAC
>NZ_DATDGQ010000175.1:0-2095 GCF_036522015.1 Binatus sp. (SeqCode) | reverse complement strand
CCGCGATGCGTCGCCCGCCGAGCGCGCCACCAACGAAATCAACACCGGCTTTTACCTCGTCGACGGTGCCCTGCTTCGGTCCGCGCTCGCGGAACTGAAACCGGGCAACGCGCAGGATGAGTACTACCTCACGGATATCGTTGCGATCGTGCGTGCGCGTCGCGAAACAATTGAAGCGTGGGTTGCCACCGACCCGGCGGAGTTCGCCGGAATCAACTCGCGCGAGGAGCTGGCAAGAATGGAAGCGGAAATTCGTGCGACCGTTAATCGAAAACTGATGCAATCCGGCGTGACGCTGGTTGACCCCGCCACCGCCTACATCTCGGAGCAGGCGGAGATCGCGCCCGATTGCGTAATCGGTCCCAACGTCCAGATTCTCGGCGCGTGCAAGCTTGGCGAGGGCGTGCGAATCGACGGGACCGCATGGCTCAGCAACGTGACTGTTGGCCCGCGATGCCATCTGAAGCTGGGGGTGCGCGCCGAAGATTGCGTCATCGGCGAGGAATCCGACATCGGGCCCTTCGCCCATCTGCGCGCGGGTACGGAACTCGCTGGCCACAATCGAATCGGCAATTTCGTCGAGACCAAAAAAGCGCGCCTTGGCCGCGGCACCAAGGCCAGCCATTTGAGCTATCTAGGCGACGCGAACATCGGCGCCGACACCAACATCGGATGCGGCGTCATCACCGTGAACTACGACGGCTACGACAAGCATCAAACGGAAATCGGCGACCGCTGTATGGTCGGATGCGACACGCAACTGGTCGCGCCGGTAAAGGTCGGCAGCGACGTGTACGTCGCGTCCGGGACGACGATTATCCGCGAGGTGCCCGACGGCTCTCTCGTAATGTCGCACCATCCGCAGCGCGAAAAAGCCGGCTGGATGGCAAGCTGGCGCAAGCGCCACAACGACAGCCCCGATGGCAGTTTGATGCGCAAGAAGGATCACTAGAAAACTAGGCGCGTGGTTTGAAGGTAAGCGAAACCCGCCGTGGGTTTCGCGCTTCCTTGGGCAGGGGTAACCCGTGCACCTTAGTGATCAGGATGCGGGCTTCGCCCTGTTAGAAGTGGGATAGGGCAGAGGCGTGAAAAGCTTCGAACCGGGGCGCGGCGCTTGAACTCACTCGGCTGAGCGAGAATAATCATTGGAACGAGGTGACGGTCGAGGCGATAGAAAATAAAGAACGAGAGTAGCGCCAGGACTCATGGCAGCATGAGTTGACGAGGTGGAAGCAGTATCGAAAGATTCGGCGGATGGCTTCCCGGCTCCACAGTCGATAGAGGCGAGCAGTTAAACCGCGCGGGTGACCGCGCGACAAAACGCGCCTCGAGTGGCAGAGCATCCAACTCTGACGTGATTTTCCAAACTCTCCAGCACAACTTATTTCGTTATCGTTTCGCATCGTCGTGCGTTCGAAAAACTCTGTAACGTTCCCTGCAAACGCGGGGAAAGGAGCGAACGACCATGTGCGGAATAATCGGTTACGTCGGGCCGAACGAGGCCTACCCTATCCTGCTCGGCGGGCTCGGCCGCCTCGAGTATCGCGGCTACGATTCGGCCGGCGTTGCAACTATCGCCGATAGCGGCAAGCTCGAAATTCGGCGCGCCAAAGGCAAGCTCGAAAATCTGCGCCATCTGCTGGCCGACTCGCCGCTGCGCGGACATATCGGAATCGGACACACGCGATGGGCGACGCATGGACGCCCGTCCGAGGAAAACGCGCATCCGCACAAGGCCGGCCCGGTCGCGGTGATTCACAACGGCATCGTCGAGAACTTCGTCGAGCTGCGCGCCGAGCTGCTCGCGCGCGGTCACAAGCTCAGCTCCGAAACCGACACCGAGCTGATCTCTCATCTGATCGAGGAAAAGCTCAAAGGCGGTCTCGGCCTGACCGAGGCCGTGCGCGAGGCCGTCCTGCGAATCCGCGGTTCGTTCTCGATCGTGGTGCTATCGGAAACCGATCCCGGCAAGCTGGTTGCCGCCAAGACTGCGACGCCGCTTGTGTTGGGTCTCGGCGACGGCGAGAATTTTATCGCGTCGGATATCCCCGCGATTCTAGAGCACACGCGGAGCGCGATGGTCCTGGAAGACGGC
>NZ_DATDGQ010000174.1:0-2823 GCF_036522015.1 Binatus sp. (SeqCode) | reverse complement strand
ACCTCTACCGACCTCAAGCGTCATCCCGAGATGCTCGAGCAGACCGATCTCATAATTGCGATGACCGAGCAGCAGGCGCGCGATCTGGTCGAGCGCTTTCCCGGGGCGCGCGAGCGTCCGGTGTTCACGCTGCGATCGTTCGCGGGGGAGGCGGGCGACATCGACGATCCTTACGAAAAGGGCGACCTGGTATTCGCCGAGTGCCGCGACGAAATCCATCGCCTCGCCCCGACCATCATCGACCGCCTCTTTCATAGCTAGCGCGAGCGGCCGTCGCGCGCGATCATACGAAGATGGAATTCAGCAATCCTCCTGACGCCGAAATTCGCGCGATTCTCTCGCGGCCGACCACAGTCGCCGTCGTCGGATGCTCTGACAATCCGCAGCGCGACTCGCTTCGAATTGGAAAATTGTTAAAGGGCCGCGGGTTCAAGGTGATCCCGGTCAATCCGCAGCTGGACGCTGACGCGCTACGCGCCGCTCTAGGAGAAAAGTGCTATGCCGACCTGGCGTCGATTCCAGAACCGGTCGAGATAGTGGACGTGTTCCGCCGCTCGGAGTTCGTGCCGCAAATCGTCGAGGACGCGATCACAAAAGGCGCGCACGTGCTGTGGTGCCAGCTCGGCGTAATCCACCTCGACGCCGCCCGCCGCGCGCAAAAGGCCGGCATGACGGTGTTGATGGATCGATGCCCCGCAATCGAGTACGCGCGATTGTTCTGAGGCGGCGAGCGGTTGCTCTTTCATTCTGGCGAAGTGACTAGCACGAGCGGCATTCTTGTCATCCTGAAGGGGTGAACAACGCGAGGGCCTGACTGTCGCCGAAGCGAGTATCGCGAGCCTTGTGTGTCATCCTGACGGAGCGAGCAACGCGAGCGGCTGGAAGGATCTCGGATGGCTTCGCGTTTTTGTGTCATCCTGACGACCTGAGCAACGCGAGGGGAGGAAGGACCTCGGACAGCTTCGCGCACGCGAAGCCGGTTCCGGTATTTGAAATCGCGCAGCGGTCCTTTTTTGGATGCAACAGCTCAGAACCGGAACCGGCGTCGCTTACGCCCCGCTGTCCGGAAGCCAGAAGCCATTTCCAGCCGCTCGCGTTGCTCGCTCCGTTAGGATGACAAAAAAAAATGACGAGACTAGATTCATCTGCGAGCTGAAGTGGAGCGGAGCACGCACATGCGAATAATCGTCATCGGAGCGGGGATCGGCGGGCTCGCGGCGGCGTTGACGCTTCGACGCGCGGGACTCGACGTTCAGGCGTTCGAACAGGCCGCCGAATTGCGCGAGGTCGGCGCCGGCATCCAGATAAGCCCCAACGCGTCGCGAATCCTTAATCGTCTCGGACTCGAGGAGCCGATGCGCCGCTTCGGTGTGCGCCCACGCTCGATCCTCATCCGTCGATGGGACGACGGGCGCGAACTCGCACGACAGCCGCTGGCCGGGGTGTGCGAGCGTGATTTCGGCGCGCCCTACTACAACTTCCATCGCGCCGATCTGCTCGATCTTCTATCAGCGGCTGTGCCCGATGGCGTGCTGCATCTGGACCATCGATGCGTCGGACTGAAGCAGCATCCCGATCGCGTCGAAGTGCAATTCCACAACGGCGCGACCGCCGATGCCGACGTTGTGGTTGGCGCCGACGGCATCCACTCGACCGTTCGCAACGCAATCATGGGTCCGGAATCGCCGCGATTTTCTGGCCATGTGGCGTATCGCGGCCTGGTTCCCGCCGATCGCGTGGCGCATCTCGGAGTCGAGCTGGCGGCCAACGTATGGTGGGGACCCGGCCATCACTTCGTCCACTACTATGTCGGCGCCGGCGCCCGTTACCACAATTGGGTCGCGGTCACTCCAGGCGAATGGCGGGTCGAATCGTGGACCGCCAAAGGCGAGGTCGCCGAGGCACTCAAGGAGTTCGAAGGATGGCATCCGCAGGTCCGCGCGATCATCGGCTCAGTTGAGACGACCAATCGTTGGGCGCTCTACGACCGCGACCCGCTTCCGCGATGGACTGTTGGGCGCGTCACGCTGATAGGCGACGCGGCCCATCCGATGCTCCCGTACATGGCGCAAGGCGCAGTGCAATCGATCGAGGACGCTGCGGTGCTGGCGAAATGCCTCGAGCATGCCGATGAGCACGATGTGGCCGCTGCGCTTTCGCGCTATGAGCAGACGCGCAAGCCGCGCGCATCCCAATGCCAGGAAGGCTCGCGCCGCAACGGCATCATTAACCATCTTGCCGACGGCGAGGAGCAACGGAAACGCGACGCCAACCTGGCGTCGGCCGCGACCGCCCCGCTGCCTCAGAACCGCGCCTGGCTCTACGGCCACGACGTCGAAGCCGAATTCGAGCACAAGTGAAATCCGCGGGCATCTCCGTAAGATGAAGCCGCGCAAGTGGAAGACGCTCAGGAGCGACGTCGCGTACCGCACGCCGATCTTCGATCTCCATCGCCGGCGCGCGACACATTCGCGGCGCGGCGAGCGCGACTTCTTCATCCTCGACGCGCCCAACTGGGTGAATATCATTCCGCTGGCGAAAAACGGCGACGTCGTGATGATTCGCCAATGGCGTCACGGCATTTCTGAGTTCACGCTCGAGGTGCCAGGCGGAATGGTCGATCCCGAGGATGAATCGCCGATGCATGCGGCGCGTCGCGAGATGATCGAGGAGACCGGCTTCGACTCCGACGCGATCGTGGCGCTCGGCAAGGTGCATCCGAATCCAGCAATCCAGGGCAATATTTGCTTTTCGTTCCTCGCCGAGAACGTTCGCCACGTCGAACGGGTGGTATCGCTCGGCGACGAAGAGACCGAGGTGGTG
>NZ_DATDGQ010000173.1:0-22657 GCF_036522015.1 Binatus sp. (SeqCode) | reverse complement strand
CACGATACCATGGATTGTCGTCACCGGTTCCTGCCGCGTAGGTCGCAATCAGATCGGGTGTGATGTCGTAGGTGAGGCCGCCGAAGTCGCGGCCGACGTACACCTCTTTGCGATCGAAAATTTCACTGGCCATCGTGATGTCCTGTCGGCGCTAGTGTTTCTGCTTGGCTTTAAGCCGATCATTGAACTTGGCGGCGTCGACAACTGCGCGTCGATGGCTCCCGGAGCCAATCTGCTCGACGTCATCGAACGCGCGCACGGCAAATTCGAGGCGCCGGCCTTCGACCTTGGTCAATTCTGCTTCGGCGCGTGCGCGATGCCCGGGCGGAGTTGCGGCGATGTGACTGACTTCGATCGACATGCCGACCGAGCTTTCGCCGGCGTCGAGAAACGGCTTGATGGCTTCGATGGCCGCCTGCTCCATCATCGCGATCATCGTCGGCGTGGACAACACGGCGGCGAGAGACGAATCGAGTTCGCTCGCAAGATGCCGCGTCTCGACCAGCTGCTCGAACTTGCCCTTGGCGCCGACCGGTACAGGTTTCATCTTTCTAAAGCACTGTAAGCAAAATCTGGATGGCCAGCGCGACGCACATTGCCATTCCGAAGGTGAAAAAAATCGTTCGCCATGGCTGCATGCCGTTCAGGTAAGCAATCGTGTGCAAAATACGTGCGACGATGAAGATGGTGAAATATATGAACGCGCCTTCCGGCCAGCATCCGAGCGTGACGTAGATTAAACCCAGGAACAGGAAGATCGGAATGTTCTCCAGGTCGTTGCGCCAGACCAGCGCGGCGCGTTTTACGATTGGCGCTTCATCCGGCGCAGGCGGGACGTGTGCGAAGAATTGCGCGTCTTCAGCGGTCACGAATGTTTTCGAGTTCACTCGTCCGACGCCCTGAACGACCGAGTTCGCGAGCATCTTGAAGAACAGGATCACAGTCGTCAATGCGTAAAACTGGTACTCACCCATCGGCGGCTATCTCCTAAGGCCCATCGCGTCGAGCTTTTTGACGATCCATTCAACTCGATCGTTACCCCAAAACGGTTCTCCATCGACGATGAAAGTCGGTACGCCGAACACGCCATCGCGATCGCCCGCGGCGAACGCCTCGGACAGTTCGCGGGGGCCGTCGTGAGCGGCGTAGCGCCGGAAAGCGTCGGCGTCGAGTCCCGTTTCTTTCATCACCGCGGCAAGCGCTGCGGCGTTTTCGATATCGAGCTCGCGTTTGAAGAAGCGCTCGAAGACGCGATCGGAATACGGGCGGAATAGGCCATGCTGGTCGGCCCACAGGCCGGACATGAGCGCGAGTTTCGAGTCGAAGATCTTCTGCGGTCCGCGGAGGATCATGCCGCGCGCGTTCGCGTAGCGGCGGGCGTCGAGGTAGAGGTAGCGGACTTTGCGCCAGTCGCGCTCGGGGCGCTGGTCGAGGTCGCCGCCGAAAGCGCCGCGGATGTTGAGTTCGTGCGGTATGTAATGCAGGCGAACGCGATGCGATTCCATCAGGGCATACGCCGGATGCATCGCGAGATACGCGAACGGGCTCTTGTAGTCATAGTAGAGCTTGATGGTAAGGAGCTCGTCGGCCATGAGTGAGGATTTAGCAGACAGAAGCGAGAACTGCCTAATCCGAAGTGCGCATCCAGTCGGCGACGCGTTCCCCGATCATGATGCAAGTGAGATTGGTGTTGGCGCGCACGATGTTCGGCATTATCGAAGCATCGACCACGCGCAGTCCCTCGACGCCGCGCACGCGACAGTACTGATCGACGACGGCCACCGGATCGTTCTCCGGGCCCATCTTCGCGGTGCCCACCGGATGAAAGATCGTCGTGCAGTTTTCGCGCACGAACGTCTCGAGCGCGGAATCGGAGTTAACCACTTCCGCGCTCAGATTCACGAACTCTTTGAGCATCGGCGCGAACGGACCTTCGTGCATCAAGCGCCACGCGATGCGCACGCCGTCGGCCATCCGGCGCAGATCTTCGGGGTCGCCCAGATAATTGAGATCGATGATCGGCGGGACGTCGGGATTGGCGCTGCGCAGGGTTAGCCGACCGCGCGAGCGGGGGCGCTGCAGGCCGGGCACAACAGCGACGCTCGGGACAGTCAGGCCGAGCGCAAGTCCGGGAGCCACGCTCTCATCGAACAGTTCAAACACGTACATCTGCATGTCGTTGAATTCGTCCGAGCCCGCCGCGGTGTAGCGGATACCGATGGGATTGGTAACTTGCGGGTCGTGCGGAATTCCCGCCACCGGCGTCGCGACGACGAAGACCATCGGATGGTCAATGAGATTGCGGCCGACGCCCGGCGAGTTCATCTGGCATTTGATTCCCAGCGCCGCGAGTTCATCGCGCGGCCCGATCCCCGAACGCATCAATAGAGCGGGAGAGTGGATGGCGCCGGCGGAGAGCGTGACGCGCCGGCCGGGCACGCGCTGCAGCGTGCCGCTGCTTTCGATTTCGACACCTACCGCGCGGCCGTTCTCGATTGTCACGCGGTGCACGTTGACACCGGATCGAATCGTGAGATTCATGCGATGACGCGCGGGCGCAAGATAGCCGATTGCGGTCGAGATGCGCACGCCGTCGCGCCGGTTGCGCGGCCACGGGCCGATACCGGTGGACTGCGGATCGTTGTGGTCCGAGACTTCTGCGTATCCCGCCGCGCGCGCGGCATCAAAAAAGGCACGGTTGAGAGGCTGCCAGTTCTCGGGCCGCGGGCGCTCGATCCATATCGGTCCGCCGACTCCATGAAAATCGCCGCGAGCGTCGCGATCGTCTTCGAGCTTGCGATGGAACGGCAGGACCTTCTCGAAGCTCCACTCGCGATTACCCCACGCCGCCCATTCATCGAAGTCGTCCGGCGTACCGCGCAGCGCGATATGTCCATTGACGGCAGAGCTGCCGCCAGTGACTTTGCCGCGCGGGTACGGGATTTCCCGAGTGGGCGTGGCCTGCGCGATCAAGCCCCAATCATGCGGTCCGGCAGAGACCCACGTGTTCAGCAAGTCGGCCGGAGTGCGCTCTACGGCTGAGTAGTCGGGGCCGGCCTCGAGCAGCAGGACGGCGCGATTGGGATCCTCGCTGAGCCGGGCAGCGAGCACAGCGCCCGCGGAACCCGCGCCCACAATGATATCGTCGTACTCCATCGACCGTCTCCCGTCTTCAGAGCGCGGTCCAAGTGCTAGCAGGTAACGTCGGTACTTTCCTAGATCAGATCAGCGGTTCGTGGATTGCCTCGGCGGCTTCCGACGCGGGTTGCTTGCGATGCGGGTCGGCGCCGAGTACAAGGGCCAGCACGCCGCTGACTGAAATCAGGATGCCGACGATCTCGCGAATGGTTGCGCGCTCGCCCAAAAACAACACCGCGAACAAAATCGAAAGTATCGGGATGCCCGGGATGACCAGCGCGGTCGTCCACGCCAGCGAGAGCCGGTTGATCGCGCCGTACCACGTCAGCCCACTCAGAAAATAAATGAAGAATCCGGTCACCAGGATCACGCCGAGCGAGGTTGGGTCCGCGAGTTGCGCAATTGAGTCGCGCCGGAATACCAGTAGCATCGCTGTCAGAACAATCGACGCATAGAGAAAGCGGCCGCCCGTCATCGAGGTCGGCGTCAACGGGGGCATCAGCTTCAGACCCATCACGTGCGACGCCTGCCAGAATAGCGGCGTCGTGAAGATGATCGCCGCCGCCCACAACGGCGAAAGCGAGCCGCCGCCGGCAAATACCGAACCGATGCCGACGAGGATCGTAGCGGTCGCCAGCATCTGCCGCGCCGACGGCCGCTCGCCGATGAAGATCGTCGAAAGAATCAGCGAATAGACCGGCTCGGTTTGCAAAAGCAGCACGCCGGCGACTGCGCCGATGCGGGTGAGTCCGTAGGTGAGGGTAAGGCTGGTCATCACGGTTCCCGCCATCGCCACGCACAACAGGCGGCCGCGATAACGCGCGTCGACGATCAATCTCAACTCACCGGTAAACAGGAGCAGCGGGATCGTACACAGCGTCGCGACCACGACCGCGCCGGTGCAGAAGAGCAGGGGATCGAGATGAACCGCGCCCCACCGCGTGATCACCGGCTGGGCGGCGCCGATGATCGTATTGATGATGCAAAGCGTCAGACCGACCTGAAAGGCGCGGGCGCGACGCGCCGTTTCGATTGCGCTTTCGTTGGGAACAGGCGGCATGGAACGCGCCGAGGTCTCGATCGGCATCGACTACGCTCGCGCCAACGCCACTGCCACTACCAGTACGGCCAGCGCGATTCGATAAATCGCGAAGGGCCGGTAGCTGTTGGTTCGCACGAATCTCAGCAGCCAGACGATTGCCAGCAGGCCGAATACTGCCGAGGCCGCGAAGCCCCATCCAAGCTGGGGTGTGAGGCCGGAGTGGAAGAATTTACGCACTTCGAGCAATCCGGCGCCGGCGATAATCGGCGTCGCCATCAGGAAGGAGAAGTTCGCAGCGTCGGCGCGCTCGACGCCGAGGAAGCGTGCGGTGGTAATCGTGGCGCCGGAGCGGGAGACGCCGGGAATTATCGCAAAGGCCTGGCTCAGGCCGATAAGGAGGGCGTCGAGGAACGTAAGGTCGCCTATTTTGCGCTTTTCCGCCCCAAATTTATCAGCGGCCCACAGCAGAATGCCAAGGGTGGCCAAAGTGATGGCGACCAGAACCGGCGATCGAAAGATCGTCTCGGCTTGTTTCTCGAGGAGCACTCCAATAATCGCTCCGGGTACTGACGCGACTATCAACAGCAGCAGCAACCGCCGCTGGACGCGGTTGCCGTTGGCAATCGACATCACCATCTCGAGCCATTCGCGCCAGTAGAAGACCAATAGCGCCAATAAAGTTCCAAGGTGAAGCATGACGTCGAAGGCAAGCCCCGGGTCCTCCCGCCATTTGAATAGCCACGGGACCAGTATCAAATGTGCCGAACTGGAGACCGGCAAAAACTCGGTTAAGCCCTGCACGATGCCGAGAACGATCGCTTGGAATACAGAAAACATAATAGTTTCAGCTACTTAGGAGTGTACGACGCGTTTAGTGCATGATTGTGCCAAAGGGGACCGATGCCCAAGAAACTTACTAGAAGGTGAAAACATGTCTAAGATACTCCTTGACCGGGCCGGTGCATCGTCTAGAATTGGTCCTCATTGGCCTAGAGTAGATGCGGGTAGCAGGAGGCGTTATCGCCTATGAATCGAGTTGCCAGAGGCAAGGTAATTCCCTTACGGGAGGTAAGCGTGGTCGAGTCCGACGGAGGGCCTGACCAGTCTGCCGTTTGGGACGACATCAACCCGGGTGAACCGCGTCCGTTTCCGGTTGTTTCAACGCTGCCACGATTGCCGGTGATGATCCCCGACGAGATTCTGGACTACTACGGCTGGGTCTTTTGCCAAGGTGGATTCCTTAATCTCCAGATGACGTTCGAGCAGTTCCTGGCCGTGGTCGCCGCCGTCAGTCCTGCGGGACTGAGCCCGGAATACGACCCAAGCGAGGCATCGTACCCTAACGATTGATCCACCGCGATAGCGCGAGGCGATCATTTCGATGCCTGCCCTGGGCGAACTCGGGCGGGCATCGATTTTTTTACGGCTGCTGATTTGCATAATACTGCGCCGGTTTCAGTTGTCCCCGTCGGAACCTTTCTTCGACTCGCTCAACAACGTGTTCCTGATCCAGATACTGGGCAGACTGGCGCCATCGGTCGGCGACTTGAGCCCATTGTCCTGCGCGATTTGCCGCCAGTTGTCCTCGTTGCCGGTCGCCCGCTTTGCAAGTCCCTTCAAATCCTCGTTGGGGAGGAGAGCGTAGTTGACGCCCCCTTCCTTGGGAGTGCCGCCCGACGGCGGGAATTGCGCGGCCAGCTCGTCCATTTTGGAGAACAGGTTGAGACGCGTGGTCGCGCTGTACTTCGCGGTGTCTTCGTCGGGAATGTCCTCGCCCCGAACGTTGACGACCACCCTGGAGCTGCGGCTGGAAAGCGGCACCACTTCGATCTCATAGCGATACTGCGGATGCTTACCGACCAGGCTGCCGAGCACGCCGCCGCCGACGTGGGCATCCTTCCACAGCGTGATGAGGTGGTCGTCGGGCTTGACCTCGAACAGGATGCCCTCGCTCCGGAGCACGTCCTGGGTTAGAAGAAATGAATCGTGAGCCGTGTACGGCAGGTCGTGTTGCTCGCCTTGTGCCGCATCGGTCCCACCGCCGCCGGCGCGGTTGGCGTAATATGGAGCGTAGTAGCATCCGGGGCAGATCAATATCGAGAAGACGATCGCGATTTTTGGAAATTGCCGAAACACAATCCGCGCCGCACCCATCTCAACCGATAACAGGGTGTTGAGAAAACTCCACGATGGATCTTTTTGCAAATTGTCTCAACACCCTGTGCAAAAGCTGGCTGCTTTCCTTTATCTTCTCTCCCGCTCTGTTGCGGGGGGAGATAAGAGAGGAACAGGCCGTGATTTATCAACGGCCTGTTAAGGAAACCATGAGCCTTTCATCTGCGCAAGACGAACTGGCGCGAGTGCCCTCGCATTGCGATTGAGATTGCACGATCCGCCCGCAGACGCTAATCAAATATACCCTTATGACAGAAGCTGAAAACAAAACGCCGCGGCACGTGATGGCCGTGGTTGGAGGCGCCACCGCCGGCTCGGAAATCGCGCGAATCCTCGCCGAGCGCGGCGCCCTGGTCATCGTGTTCGAGCAGAATTCGCGCCCCTACGGCAAAATCGAAGACGGCCTGCCCCGATGGCACGTCAAGCAGCGCAAAGACGAGTACGAAGAAATCAACCAGCGCCTCGACCATCCGAATATCGAGTATGTCCCGCTGACCCGGATGGGCCGCGAACTCGATTTCGAACAACTGCGCACCAGCTGGGGACTCAGCGGAATCGTCCTGGCCCATGGCGCGTGGAAGGATCGCGCGTTTCCGGTCGAGGGCGCCGACCAGTTCATCGATCGCGGCCTGGTCTATCAGAACAAGCTCATCTACTGGTTCAATCACTACCTCGAAAAAAATTATGACGGTCCGCGCTACGATCTCAGTCCCGGCGCGATCGTCGTCGGTGGCGGACTCGCGTCGATCGACGTGGTCAAAGTGCTGCAAATCGAGATGACGCTGGCGGCCCTCAAGGCGCGCGGCATCGCCGGCGACATGCTCGCGCTCGAACGCGAAGGGATCGAGCCGGTGCTGAATGCGAGCGGGCTCAAGTACGGCGACCTCGACGTCGCGCCGTGCAAGTTGTACTACCGCCGCCGCGTCCTCGACATGCCGCTGTCGGACATTCCTCCCGACGCCCCCGCCAAGCGGGCAGACGCGCTCAGGCAGGCGCGTGCGAAGATCCTCGACAAGGCGCAGCGCAAGTTCCTCTTCGAGTTCCAGGAGCTGCGCGCGCCGAGCGGCGTCGTCGTCGAGAACGGCGCGGTGGTGGGAGTGAACTTCAGCCGCACCGAAGTCGCCGACGGACAAGTGCGAATCGTGCAGGAAGGCGCGGAGTCGGCGCGCGCTCCGCTGACCATAAGTTCGATCGGCAGCATCCCCGAGCCGATTCCCGGAATCGCGCAGAAGGGCGAAGTTTATACCTACGTCGATCAGAAGATCGGCCTGCTGATGGACGGCCCCACCGCCGTGTTCGCCGCCGGCAACGTGCTGACCGGCAAGGGCAATATCAAGGACTCGCTCGACAGCGGCACCGAAATTGGCTCGCGCGTCGCCGAGGCGTACCTGGGATTGTCGGGCGAGGAGTTTAAGATTGCCGAGGGCGCGCGCAAAGACGCGGCCGTCTCCGGCGAGAAGATCGCCGGTGCGATGAGCGCGCGACAAAAGATCGCGCCGGATGGAGTCTCGAGCCTGCTGCGTCGCGTTCGCGAACGCCAGCATGCGGTCGGCTATGAGGGCAACTACCGCGCATGGCTCGCCAAGGTAACGCCCCCGGATCTACACTAGTATCGCACCAGCGGTTCACTGGGTGCAGGGGTGACCTCTGCCCAAGGAAGTGTGAAACCCAAGGGTGGGTTTCACGTTAGATGAAGGGCGCCCCTGCTTTTGCCTCGTTTGGGACGCGACTATACGCTCATTCGGATGACGATAAGGGAGGTGCGGTGTGGACGAACTCAAGCGAACTGACCCGGAAATATTTGACCTCATAAAACAGGAAGAGCGGTACGAGATCGATTCGGTCCGGATGATCCCGTCGGAGAACTACGTCTCGAAAGCGGTGCTCGAAGCGACCGGCTCGATTCTCACCAACAAATATTCCGAGGGCTACCCCGGACGCCGCTACTACGAGGGCCAGCGCTACATCGATCAGATCGAAGAGCTGGCTGTGAACCGCGCCAAGGCGCTGTTCAACGTCGATCACGCCAACGTGCAGCCCTATTCGGGGTCGCCCGCAAACGTCGCGGTATATCTCGCGTTGCTCAAGCCGGGCGACACCATCATGGGCCTCTTGCTGCCGCACGGCGGGCATCTGACCCACGGATGGCCGGTCAGTATCACGGGCACGTTCTGGAAATCGGCCCCGTATGAGGTTGACCGGGAAAGCCACCTCATCGATTTCGACAAGGTCCGCGCGCTGGCGCGTAAAGAGCGGCCGAAAATAATCGTGACCGGCGGCACCGCGTATCCGCGCCTGTGGGACTTCAAGAGTTTCAGCGAAATCGCAAAAGAAGTCGGCGCTCTTCTGCTCGCCGACATCTCACACGTCGCCGGACTGATTGTCGGCGGCGTGCATCCGAGTCCCGTGCCGTATGCCGACGTGATCATGACCACCACGCACAAGACCCTGCGCGGACCGCGCGGTGCGATGATCATGTGCCGCAACGAATACGCCGAAAAGATCGACAAGGCGGTCTTCCCCGGTCTGCAGGGCGGTCCGCACAATCACACGACAGCAGCGATCGCGGTTGCGTTGAAGGAAGCATCTACGCCCGAGTTCAGGGACTACGCAAAAAAAGTGGTGAGCAACGCAAAGACGCTGGCCGATGAGCTGCTCGCGCGCGGATTCAGCCTCGTCTCGGGCGGCACCGACAACCATCTGATACTGGTCGATCTGACCAATAAGAAAGTGATCGGCAAGAAAGGCGCGAAGGCGCTCGACGCCGCCGGTATCGTCTGCAACTACAACACGGTTCCCTACGATCCACGCAAGCCCTTCAGCCCCAGCGGCTTGCGCCTCGGCACGCCGGCGGTAACCTCGCGCGGAATGGGCGACGCGGAGATGCGCCAGATCGGAAAATTCATGGACGAAGCGATCGCCCACGCCGGCGACGAGGCGGCGCTAGGGCGTATCGCGGCTGCAGTCTCCGAGATGTGTCGCAAATTCCCAGCCCCAGGAATCGCGCTCACTTAGCAGTCGAACGCGATTGTTCCCCTTCCCAAGGGGTTAGGTCGCTGGCTTCGAACCGCGTGCCCGGGTTGACGGCGCGTGGTATGTTTCGACGCGGGCTCATTCAGGGGAGGACGCGAAGGCAATGAATCCTTTCTCGAAAACTCTGTCGCTACTTGCGTCGGGTTTGTTGGCCACCGGTTTGACTCTCGCGCCCGCTGGATTGGCCCTTGCCCAGGACGCGAACGACGAGGATGTCTCTCAGCTGCCTGACGTAACGGTTCCGAATATCTCGGGATGCTGGCAGGGCAACGCATTCAACGATAGCCAGGGCAACACCAGCATTCTGTTTGTTTTTGGGCAGACAAAAAACAAGATCAACAAGAAACACAGCAGCATCGATCTCCAACCCGCTTCGCACGTCCACGGAAATATCTCCGGCACCGTCAAGCCCACTCAATTCAGTTTTCACGGTAAGGTGGGCAGCGGATGCAATATCAAGGGAACCGCATTCATCCAGAACGACGGCACTCTCAGCGGAAACTATCACTACGCCGGAAAATGCTTCGAAAATGGTTTCACCGGCGGCGATTTCTCCAAGGTCACGTTGTTAGGCCCGACTTGTCCGTAACCGCTCGACCGTAAAAATCCGCATGGCAAAAATAAAAGTTGAACGAGGCCTGCATCTCGGGATGCCGTACACGCCTGATATGCAGGATGGCGGCAAGCGTCCCGAGCCGACGTGGAGCACGATTCGCGACCAGGTGCGCGACGCCGATGCACTCGGCTACGACACGATCCTCGCGGTCGAAACGCAGCACGACCCGTATCTCGAACTGGCGATAGCGGCGCAGGAACCGTCGAAGATCGAGCTGGCGACCGGCATCGCGCTCGCCTACACCAAGAGTCCCGTCGCGACCGCGTACACCGCGTGGGATTTGCAGCGCATGAGCGGCGGCCGGCTGAACCTGGGACTCGGCTCGCAGGTGAAAGGCCACGTGACGCGGCGTTTCGGGATGCCATGGTCGAAGCCGGCGCAGCGGATGAAAGACTACGTCGGGGCAATGCGCGCGTGCTGGCGCACCTGGCAGACTCGCGAGCCGTTCAACTTTCAAAGCGAGCACTACAATCTCTCGCTGATGACGCCGAACTTCGCGCCGCCGCCGCAGTCCAATCCCCATATCCCCGTGCTGATTGCGGCGGTGCAGGAGCGGATGCTCCAGGTCGCGGGAGAAGTGTGCGACGGCGTGCGCCTGCATGGGATCGTCACGCGGAAATATCTCGATCAGATCGCGTTCCCGAATCTGAAAAAAGGCTTCGACAAGTCGGGCAAACCAGCCGCGGAGTGGAGCAACTTTCAAATCGGCGGCGGCGGGTTTCTGTGTGCCGGAAAGGACCAGGACTCGCTCGCGCGAGCCGTCAGCGGAATGAAATCGACCATCGCGTTTTACGGATCGACACGCTCGTATCGTTCGAGCTTTGAAATCGACGGATGGGGTGACACGGCCGACCAATTGCACAAACTATCGGTGCAACAGAAGTGGCCCGAGATGGCGAAGCTCGTCACCGACGAGATGGTCCATGCGTTCGCCGCAGTCGGCACCTACGACGAGATAGCGTCGGTGATAAAGAAACGCTTCGCCGGCGTTAACCGGCTCTCATTCGACATGCCGGTGAAGAACGATCACGATCGCGGCGTGCTCAAGGAGATTATCCAGGACCTAAAAAATCCCTAGAGAATCCAGCATACGTCCTCGTAATAAAAAGTTCTAACAGGGACGAAGTCCCGCATCTTTCTTATCACTGGGTGCAGGGGTCACCCCTGCCGAAGGAAGCGTGAAACCCACCGCGGGTTTCACATCAAATAAAGTGATTTACCCTTCCCCAACTACGCGAGCGGCGGGTTGATGTCGGACCACAAGCGGCGCATCAACTCGATATGAGTTTCCACGGCCCATAGCGTTTCGGCGGCAGCGCTTTCGGGTATCGCCCGAAAGATCGAACCCGCGCTCGAGTCGCCGTGGTCCTTGTCCACCTTCACGTGAACACTGAAGAACAACAACGCATCGTCGGAGAGTTTGTAGTGACGGCTGAGTCCGTCGATCACGCGGACGTAAGCGTCAGGGTTGAAGAGTTCGGAGCCGAGACTGATGCCAGCCAGCGTCACGTACCACGGCTTCGATTCGGCCAGCCAGTACATCCAATGCATCATCGCGGTCGCGTCGGCGGTCTTGCTCGCGCTGAGCAATTCGGCGCGCGGGATTCCGATAGCCTCGCCGAATTCGAGATAGAGTTCGGGATGCGATCGGTTGGCGCCGGAGACACGGCCGAGTTCTTCTTCGATCAGATTTTCGACGATCGCTTTGCGCGCCGGGAAATCATCGCACTTCGCGTAGATGAGGCCGAGGATGTTGGCGTTGTGGGCCTTGTTGCCGATGAACAGTTGTGTCGCCCAATGCCGAAGCTGCGCTTGAGACAGTTCGCCGCGCTCGATCTTCTCGATCGTCGGATGCGACCGAAGCGTGCGATTGTTGCGCTCGAGTCTTTCGATTAAGCCTTTGAGCTGGCGTGTTCCTTTTTCGACATCCATAATCAATTTCCTTGTGGCGCAGCGGCTCTGGAAGCCAACGCGCCGCGTTCGGCGGCGAGTTTTTCCGCAATGTCACGGCGCAGTTCAGACTTTCTGATCTTGCCGACGTTGGTAAGCGGCAATTCGGGTACGATCTCGATTCGTTCGGGCCATTTGAATTGCGCGACGCCGCGAGCCGCGAGAAACTCGCGCATCGCGCCAATCGCGAGAGTCTCTCCATCTTGCAGCAACAGATAGGCGCAGGCCTTTTCACCGAGAACGTCATCGGGCATCGCAACAATGGCGGCGGCGCTGACAGCAGGATGCGCGATCAAATGCGCTTCGATTTCCTCAGCGTTGATCTTCTCGCCGCCGCGATTGATCAGGTCTTTGATTCTGCCTTCGACTACAAGATTCCCCGACGGGTCGAGCCGCACCAGGTCCCCGGTGCGATAGAAGCCATCCGCAGTGAAGGCTTCCCGATTGCGCTCGGGCGCATGGAAGTAGCCGCGAATCGTGTACGGACCGCGGCACCATAGCTCGCCAACTTCCCCGGTCGCGACCTCCGTTCCGTCGGCGTTGACGATCCGGATCTCGTCGGCCAACGAAAGTGGACGGCCTTGCGTCGTGAACGTCACCTCTTCCGGCGCGTCGAGGGGTGTGTAGCACAACAATCCCTCGGCCATCCCGAACACTTGCTGCACGATGAGATCCGGAAAGGCTCCTCGCAGAGCACGGGCGGTCGGCTCTTGGAGCCGCTGACCGCCAATCGTGATGATGCGCAACGAAGCAAGCTGGGCACGTGAAGATGGCGGAAGGTCAAGCAAAGCGATCGCGAGCGCGGGAACGCATGGCAGGTGACTGATTTGTTCGCGCTCGATGGTATTCGAGAGATCGGCCGCCCTCGTTGACTGAGTGAAGAAGGTTCGCGCGCCGGTCAGCAGCGCGCCGAGCAATCCGGGGCATGCCAGCGGAAAATTGTGCTCGGCCGGGAGTGCTATCAGGATCCGCGATTCCGACTTGAGATCGGTCGCGGCAGCGGATGCGCGCGCGTTGTACAGATAGTCGGCGTGCGTGCGCGGTATAAGCTTCGGCATCCCGGTCGTGCCGCCGGACAGCAGGAACAGTGCAACGTCGAATGGATCGTTTGCTGAAGTTCCAATCGAGCACGATGATCTGCCGCTCTCGTGCATCGAGACGCATCCCTTGGCCGGCGCGGTTGAAAGAATGACGCGGAGCTTAAGTTCTCGAGCGAGCGCAGCGTGATCGAATGCACGATACTCGGGCACGATCGCGATTGCCTTTGCGTCCGAGAACGACGCCAGGTATTCGAGCTCTGCTTTGCGAAAAGCCGGTAGCGCCATAACGGGAATCGCGCCGATTTCGAGGCTTGCGATAATCAAAGTTGCAAATTCGACACAGTTGGGAAGCTGGATGACGATGCGGTCGTTGCGCTCTATCCCATTGCGGGAGAGGAGGGCGGCGAGGCTTCCCGCTTCAGCGATTAGTTGCAAGAAGCTGAGACTTCGAGTCGAATCGCTGACTGCGATGGCTTCGGGATGCTCGAGCGCAGCGCTTGCGATCGCGTGCGGGATGGTTTCGCGACGCCAGATTTCTTCGCGAACGTAGCGCTCTGCGAAGTCGGCGGGAAACGGAGTGCATCCTTCGAGCATCGTGCGTCCGAAGATTCAGCGGGCGGAAAGAGCCCCGGCGATCATGCGGAAACATTCGTCCATGATGCGGCTGCGCTGTTCGTAGTCGCGCGCCGGTTCGTACCAGGTGTAAAACCAGTTCATCGCACCGAACAGCAGCGAAGTGAGTATTCGTGTCTGCTCGCGATCGAGAGTCTTGTTGCGATGCGCGGCGTAGCCCTCGAGCAATCGGCGACAGATGCGCGAGTACTCGCGCTTGAGACGAGTGATATCGGCGGCGTAACGGCCGGTGAGAGAATCGGCCTCCCGCACGAGTACTTTCATCTCGGCGAGATTGCTCATGTGGTACTCAAGATGGCTGCGGATGAACAGCCGCAAGCGCTCTTCCGGATCGTTATTCGATGAAATTCGCGACTCGGCGAGCGAGACGAGTTGTTCAAACGCGCGGCGCGAGATGAGGTAGAGCAGCTCCTCCTTGTTGCGGAGGTAGTAGTAGATGCGCGGGAAAGAAATTCGCGCGCGAGTCGCGATGTCGCGAATCGAGGCGAGACCGAAACTCTTTTCGGCAAAAACCGCGGCCGCCGAGCTCAAAATGTGATCGACGTTTGCGTCGTAGCGCTCGTCGGGCGCCATCGCGCGCGCGGCAGGCTTGATTCGCGCGACCCGCTTCGGCGCGGACTCGAGATTCGACTTTTTCAATTGATCACCTCAGCTGAATCGACGGCCCGCCGACGGATCGGGGATCGGAATCTCGAGTTTGGTCAGCAGGTTGTCGATTTCCTCGGTGAACTCTTCACGCATTTGCTCGTTGCTGCGGCGTCGAAGACCCCATCGAACATAGTCGAATTGCCGCTTGGATCCCGATTTTCCAAACATATCGAGCCCGGCGGGATACCACTTTGCCAGGTGTTTGATCAGCAGTTCGCGTCCGCGATCGCCTTCACGCTGCAAGTACCTGCGGATCAGCCGGTAGCCGAAGGCGGCATGACCGAGCTCCTCTTTGTGCACGCGTTCCGCGATTCGCGCGAGCGGCTCGTAGCTGCAGCCGACCCACTCGTAACCCATGTAAGCGCCCTGGCGGTCGGCGAAGAAACTGAACAGGCCGTACTCGAGCCAGTCCTCGGCCTGGTCGCGCATTTCAAATATGTAGATCGGCATCGGCGACGCCATGAATTTCCCATCGACTGTGACGCCGAGGTCTTCGAGCAGCTTCATCCAGTAACTCGCGTGGCGAACTTCGTCGGACCAGAACGCCGCGTACTCGGCTTTGTCTTCGGCTGTTGGAGCCAGCGCGAGCGGCTTGAGGAGCGTGCGCTCGGGCGCGAGCATATATTCGGACTCGATCCGCGACTGGATCGAGAGCATCCGGATCAACAGATCTTTGTAGTCGGCGGGCAGGCCGTCGGGGCTCGCGAATCGGAGATCGCTCGAAGGGGCGGGATTACTCATTCGATTGTTTCTGTCCTCATCTTGTTCTGAACGATAGTTCAGATAACACTGGGACAACTCCCCGTCAACCCGCCATCGTAAGGCCGCCGCTCACGCTCAGCACCTGGCCGGTGACGAAGTCTGAATCGGAACTCGCGAAGAACGCGACTGCGCCGGCGAGGTCCGCCGGTTGCCCGAGGCGGCGAAACGGGATGCCACGCGCCATCGCGTCGAGAAGTTTCTCGCGTCCGGCCATCGCATTCTTCAGCAGCGCCGTGTCGGTTGGCCCGGGGCAAACCACGTTGACGTTGATGTGATTTGCGGCGAGTTCGCGCGCGAGCGTTTTCGAGAATCCGATGATGGCAGCTTTGCATCCCGCGTAAACCGCTTCGCCACTCGAACCGACGCGGGCTGCGTCGGAAGAGATCGAGATGATTTTGCCGGAGCTTCGCGACTGCATGCGGGGCGCGATTGCCTTGCAGCAATTGAGCATGCCGCGATAGTTGATCGCGATCACTTTGTCCCAAAAGTCGGGGGTGGACTCGACGAACGGCATCAGCACGTCCCATCCGGCGTTGTTCACGAGGATGTCGATTGGTCCGAGTTCGTGCTCGACGCGATCGGCCGCCGCGATCGCATCGCCAAGTTTGGTGACGTCGAGCGCGATCGCGATCGCGCTTGCGCCGCTGGCGCGAATTTCCGCCGCGGCTCGCTCGGCAGCATCGACCTGGACATCCGCTAGTGCGACTTTCGCGCCTTCGTCGGCGAGTCGCGACGCGATTGCGCGCCCGATTCCCTGGGCGGCGCCGGTTACGATTGCAACTTTGCCGGTGAGGCGAGTCATGGCGCTACTTCAATTGGCGCATTGCATCTAACTTGCAATCCAGCCGCCGTCGATGATGAATGGCGCGCCGGTCGCGAACGGGGCTTCGTCGCTGGCCAGGAATAGCGCGGTGTGCGCGATTTCGTCTGCCTTGCCGACGCGCCCGAGCACCGAGCTGCGCTCGATGAACCTCGGTTTCAGTCCGTCGGGACCGGTGATTCGATCCACCATCGGGGTATGGATTACCCCCGGGCAAATGCAGTTGACGCGAACGTTGTAGCGCCCGTACTCGAGCGCCGCCACGCGGGTCAGCGAAATCACGCCGGCTTTCGCCGCGCAGTAGGCGGCCGCTCCTTTGCGCCCGACGATTCCAGCGACCGATGCGGTGTTGATCACGGCGCCGCCACCGCGCTCGACGATTCGCGGCAGTCCGTATTTCATTCCGAGCCATACGCCGCGCAGGTTGATGGCTATCACGCGGTCGAATGCCTCTTCGCTGAGCTGCGCGATGAAACCCGACTCGCCTTCGATTCCCGCGTTGTTGTAGAGCACGTCGAGCCCGCCAAATGCGCGAACAGTTTCTTCGACCATCGCGCGCGCGTCCTCCGAGTCGGACACGTCTGCACGCAACGAAATCGCCTCACCGCCGGACGATTTGATCATTCGCGCGGTCTCAGCCGCGGACGCTTCGGCTACGTCGATCGCCGCTACTTTCGCGCCTTCGCGCGCAAACAACACGGAGGCCGCACGGCCCATTCCAGAGCCAGCGCCGGTGATCAGCGCGACTTTTCCTTTTAGTCTCATTGGTACCGCTCCATTTGCCGAGATTAGCGCATTTTGACGGGATGCGGTTAGCGCAAACGCCCAATCACTTGATGTGAAACCCTCGGTGGGTTCCACGCCTCCTTTGGCAGGGGTGACCTCCTTCGGCTTCGCTCAGGACCGGCTCTGCACCCAGTATCAAGATAAAAAGCGGGGTCGCAGCCTAATGGCCGCGACCCCGCTGGTCCGATGGAGGTACCGGACTGTTCTACTCGGTCGGAGTTGAGTCGCTCGGGCTGCCGCTCTGCGCCCACAGAGCCTTCATCTCGGCGTGAATTGAATCGAGCTTGGCCTTGGTTGCGGAGATTTGCGTGAGCTGAGCCGGGGTCAGAACGTTACGAATTGCGATCGCGTCCTGAATCTGCTCATTCATCATTTGATCGTGGAGCTGAGTCATTGTCGTAACCGGGACGGACAAGTCGCTGGCTGCTACCGTGCCGGTCGACGTGAACTTGGCCGCGATTGCTTCCTTGGCGGCTTTGAGCTGCTGGTATTCGGTCTTACGTGCGGCGCGTCGGTTCTGGAAGATAGTATGAATCTGCTGCTTCTGCGCGTCGGTCAGATTTGCGGTCCTCAGCAACAGCGGGAGCGGCATGCCGAGCGCGTCCATGCCGCCATGCATGCCGTGAAAACCTCGATGCCCCATGTGACCGCCCATACCGCCGGAATTCGACGAAGCGACGTGCGCCACCGCGGCGACCAGAGCGACCGCTATAACTACGGGAACGATACCGCGAGACAATTTCGAAACCATATGAAAACTCCTTGATGGAGCGGCCTCCTTTGTTGGCGGCATTCGCTCTCACATAACTGTACGTTAAGGCGGAAAACCGGTTACGCGTTGGTGCTGGCGGCGACTAAATTCGGTGGCTGGCCATCAAGCGGTTCGCGTCAGCGTAAGTGGTGGCGCCTTCGGGCGTCGAATCGTATGTACCAGCACGCAACAATTCGCCCACGGTTTTTTGCAACCCTGACATAGCTCCGAGCGTCAGCCGCGTGCCGACGCTCAGGCGCGCAACGCCCAGACGCTCGAGCTCCGCGATAGTCGGGATGCCGGGGAAAGCGAGCAGGTTGAGCGGGCCGTTGAGGGTCGGCACGATTCGCTCGATGTCGGCGCGGCGCGAAACCGCTGGCAGGAAAAGACAATCGGCGCCGGCCTTACGATACGCGTTGGCGCGGCGGATGGCATGCTCGAAGCGCGAGTCGGGCTCGCCGATTCCGAGCAGATAGACGTCGGTTCGCGCGTTGATGACGAGCGGCACGCCGGCGGAGTCTGCCGCCTCGCGCGCTGCGCGCACGCGTTGGACGGCGACTTCCAGATCGTAAAGCGAATGAGTACCGTCGTGAACCTGGTCTTCGAGGTTGATCCCTACGGCGCCGGCGTCGATAACGCGGCGGACAGTTTCGGCGACTTCGCGAGCGTCGTGCGCAAAGCCGGACTCGATGTCGGCGCTGACGGGGATCGTCACTACCCGAGCGATACGCGCGATCGCAGCAATCATCTCGTCGCGTGGAATCGCCTCGCCGTCGGGATAGCCGACTGAAAACGCCACGCCCGCGCTGGTGGTCGCAATCGCACGCGCGCCGGCCTCTTCGATCACACGCGCGCTCATCGCGTCCCATGCGTTGGGCAGCACTAGAATCCGTGAGCGATCGTGCATCGCTCGAAATGCTTCTGCTTTGGCTCGTTGGGTGTCGCGGTTCATGGTTGCCTCCTTGATCTGCTGACTACATACAACACCGCAGTGGTCTTCGTGTGAAATCGCGCGATCAACTTCAATGAAAATCGTGCGAGGGCGGGACCGCGCCGGGAATCTTGATCTCCTCGAAACGGCGCGCGCGAATCGCGGTCACGCCGTCAACCTGCTGCAGTACGCCCTCGGCCAGCAGGATTCCGGCGCTGCGCAACAGCAAGCGGTTTTGCTGAAACAAGTCGGGCGTAACGATCAGGTTGGCGATTCCGGTCTCGTCCTCGAGCGTGATGAACAAAAAACCCTTCGCGGTGCCGGGGCGTTGGCGCACGATCACGACGCCGGCAGTCTTCACCCACGATTGATGCCGGGCGCGAGTGAGATCGTCGGCGCTCAGAATTCCGCGCACGGTCAAATCGTTGCGCAGATACTTCATCAGATGAGGGCCGGTGGTGAGGCCGGTCGCGGCGTAGTCCGCCAGCGTTTCATCGATCGGCGACATCGATGCGAGTGGCGCCCCACTGTCACGCGGCTTCGTGCCGGCGAGCAGACTCTTGGGGTCGCGTTCGACGGCGGCTGCATTCCACATCGCGTCGCGACGTGCCAGGCCGAACGCGGCGAACGCGCCGGCGTAGGCGAGCGCGTCGAGCTCGCGGCGATTGGGTCCGACCCGCGCGGTAAGATCGGCGATCGAATCGAACTGTCGCCGCGCGCGCTCGCTTTCGATTCGAAGTCCAACTTCCTCGCGCAGCCCCGTGACGTATCGCAGTCCCATGCGCGCCGCGGGCCGTCCATCGACAATTTCGATTGTGCATTTCCAGTCCGAACGCGTCACGTCGATCGGCAGTGCGAGGACGCCGTGACGCGCGGCGTCTTTCACCAGCGTCGAGGGATGATAGAAGCCGAGCGGGTAGCAGTTCAGCATCGCGGCAACGAACGCCGCCGGATGATGGTACTTCAGGTACGCCGACGCATACGCTATCAGCGCGAAGCTCGCGGCGTGCGATTCGGGGAATCCGTACAGCGCAAACGACGTGATCGAGCGCACGATGTCGTCGGCGACGTTGCCTTGCAGGCCGTTTCGCAGCATCCCGGCGCGCAGCCGCGCTTCGATTTTCTCCATCCGCTCGGCCGATCGCTTGAATCCCATCGCGCGGCGCAGTTCCTCGGCCTCGCCGCCGCTGAAACCCGCCACCGTCATCGCCATTCGCAACAACTGCTCCTGGAAAAGCGGGACACCCAGCGTGCGTTTCAAAATCGGCTCGAGCGAGGGATGCGGATACTCGACGGGCGCGCGATGATTGCGGCGATCCAGATACGGATGCACCATTTTGCCGACGATTGGGCCGGGACGAATTATCGCGACCTCGACCACCAGGTCGTAAAATCGCTCGGGCTTCATCCGCGGCAGCGTAGCCATCTGCGCGCGGCTCTCTATTTGGAAAACACCGACGGTATCGGCGCGCCGCAGCATCGCGTACACGTCGGGATCGTCGGGCGGAAGATGCGCGAGATCGATTTCGACGCCCTCGTGCGTGCGAATCATCGGAATCGCCTCCTTCAGCGCAGCCAGCATCCCGAGTCCGAGCAAATCGATCTTGATGATGCCGAGATCGGCGCAGTCGTCTTTGTCCCATTGAATCACCACGCGGCCGGGCATCGAGGCCGGCTCGAGCGGCACGATTTCATCCAGCGGCTGCGCGGCGATCACCATGCCGCCGCTATGCTGCCCGAGATGGCGCGGCAGGCTCTGAATCTTGCGCACCAGCTTGACCATCATCATGATTCGCGGCGCTTCCGCATCGACGCCGCCGCGCTTGAGCAGCGCAACCAGATCGTCGTGATGGTCGCGGAACTCGTACACCTGGTTGAGCTTGGCGAGCCGGTCAACCTGCTCTGGCGAGAAGCCCAGCGTCTTGCCGACCTCACGCACCGCACTCCTTGTTCGATAGGTGATCACGTTCGCCGTCATCGCGGCGCCGCGTTCGCCGTAGCGGCGATAGACGTACTGAATTGCCATCTCGCGATCGTCGCCGCTGGGCAGGTCGAGATCGATATCGGGCCATTCGCCGCGCTCCTCGGAAAGAAAGCGCTCGAAGAGAAGTTCCATCTTGACCGCGTCCACCGCGGTGATCCCGAGCGCGTAACACACCGCGCTGTTGGCCGCGGAGCCGCGTCCCTGCACCATGATCCGATTCTCGCGGCAGAACTGAACGATGTCCCACACGATCAGGAAGTAGCCCGCGAGCTTGAGCCGCTCGATGATCCCGAGCTCGTGTTCAAGTTGGCGACGTGTGCGAGCGTCCATCGCGCCGCGCCATCGCTCGCGCGCACCCGCATAAGTGAGTATCCGCAGATAACTGTCGGGCGTTTCGTTCGGTGGCAGCGGATAATCGGGAAAGCGATAGCCCATGTCGCAGAGCTGGAAAGCGCATCGCTCGGCAATCGTGCGCGAGGCGGCGACGGCACCCGGCAGATCGCGAAACAGCGCACTCATCTCGGCGGGCGATTTCAGATGACGCTGGCTGTTGATCCACAGCGCGCGGCCGGCTTCTTCGAGCGTGGTCTTGAGCCGGATACAGGTAAGCACGTCGAGCAACCTGCGATCCGAGCCGCCGTGGCATACGTCGTTGGTCGCGACCACCGGGATTCGCGCCGCGCCTGCAAGCGCCGCGAGCTTGCGATTAAGGCGCTCTTCACCGGCGTCGAGATGCCGCTGCAAATCGATGTAGAAATTTCCCGCGCCGAAAATCCCACTGAGACGCCGGCTCAGCTCGACGGGATCCTCGCCGCGAACAAGCATCCGCGACAGCGGACTCATCACACCGCCACCAAGGCAAATCAGTCCGCGGCCGTAGCGTTCCAACTCGTCGAGCGTAATGCGGCTCTCGCCCTTGGCGGGATAACTGGGCGCGGCGACAGAGCTGTCGCGGGCGAGCGCGCCGGCATTGAGCACGCGCATCTTCGAGTCGGTGATCATGCGGCAGAGATTTTGGTAGCACTCGCGATCCGGCGCGAGGACGTAGAGCCGCGAGTTGTAGTTGTCGTCGAGCGTCAGTTCCGCGCCGACGATTTGCCGGATTCCCGCGGCCTTCGCGGCTGCGTAAAAGCGCGGCGCGCCATAAAGTCCGTCGCGATCGCCAAGCGCCATCGCGCTGTAGCCGAGTTCCGCCGCGCGCGCCGCGAGATCCTCGGGCGTGCTCGCCCCTTCCAGAAAGCTGAACGCGCTACGTGCGCGAAGTTCAATGTAGTCGGAGTTCATTGCGATTCGCCGCAATAGTCAGTCGTAGGCGCCGTCGAGAAACCACTTGTGCGAGTTCACGTCGCGGAAGACGCGGTAAACGCCGCCGTCTTCGAGCGCGAGTTCGTAGTAATCGCGGACGAAGCCGTATTTATTCGTGCCATTCATTTCAGTTCGCCCATTTCTCATAGAGGCGCCATTGAGATGCGGGGTGGGCGACGGCGCTGCCGTGAGCGCGGACAGTGCCTTCAGATTTTCTGCCGATACCTGGCGCGGATGCGCTCCAAACATGCGCCCGTCATGTAACTCGAGTCCTCGTTGCGGTGCGGGATTTGTTTTGTCGGATGAATCCGCGGGCGGATCTTCGTCCACCGCGCAGCCAAGCCACCATTCGCCGTCGCGCCGCCACGGCCCGGCGATCGAGATGACGCGTGCGCCAAGATTCTCGCCGCGGACGAATTCCGGAATCTCCCGCGAGCACATCACCTCGATTTCCCGCGCCGGACGAATCGCGCGTATCACTAGCTGCGTCACATTCTTCGCAGGCACGTTTTCGGGAATCGGCGGCGGTGCGGGCGGTGCGAATGGATCGACCCGCGTCGCTTCGGGCCGATGAGAATTTTCGGCGCTCAGCATGCCGACGTTGCCGGGACCGCATAGCGCCGCCAACCGCGCAATCGTGGTTTGCAGTTTATCCGGCGCGGGGCAGGGCGGCAGGAACATGTCGGTCTGCGCGGGCCGCGGTACGCGCGGCGCGATCTCGATTCGAATCGATTCGACGGCGGCCTCGGGCGGCTCCGCTTCAAGGCTCAGGTTGATGAGCGTGAGAATCGCGCGGACGTCGTTCGACGGCGCCGCTACCGCGACCCGGCGATTGAAACTGCGATGACCGCTCATCCCGAACGCGAGCGCGATATCGCCGGCCACCATGCCGCGAATCGAAAGCCGCTCGGCGAGCCGCTCGAGCATCGCACGCATGACGAATCCCAGCGGCTCCAGGAGCTCGATTCCGTATTCGAGCTCGACCGTCTCGACGAAAAACTCGGCGCGGCGGCGCGGCACCAGCGGCGCATGGCTGCCGCCGC
>NZ_DATDGQ010000172.1:0-6673 GCF_036522015.1 Binatus sp. (SeqCode) | reverse complement strand
AAGTCGCGGTACTTCCACATCAGCTCTCGCATGCGGGGGTAATCGCCGGGACCTAGTTCTATAAACCGTACACCAACGACGTTGATCACGTCCCACAGCGCTCGTTGAGCGTGCGCACTGGCGCGTACCAAATACATCGCTTCAGTAAATGCGGGCCAGACCGTGCCTAATGGATCCCCCAGGGTCGCAAGCGCGTCGACGCAGCGCTGATGAACGTTGTCGCTTCGGTCAATCAGCGCGACGAGCGGACCGGCGTCGACGAGTACGGTTGGCATTCTTATTTTCTTGTAGCATTCGTGCGAACCGTTCGCCGGTGCGCTCTGACAATTGCATCCCGCCGCTGTCCCAGGATCCGATAAGATGAGCCATCAACTCGTAGGGTGTTGCGCGTGAGGGTCGCGCATCTTGCGCGCGCAGCTTCGCGAGCGCCTCTCGCACCACTTCGGACTTGGTCAGTCCACGCTCCCGCGCGACTCGCTCAAGGAAGGCGGCAGTCTGCGGATCGATTCTGACGTTCAGCGCGCCCATGGCGGAACTGTATCACAAGGATGTAATACAAGGCCATCTTGACACGTCTACTTATCGGCGCGTCAGCTTGTCTACCTCGGCGAGTTCCTCGGCTGACAGTTTCCAGTTGCCGGCTTTTACGTTTTGCGTGACCTGGTCGGGGCTGGTTGCACCGGAGATTACGCTGGAGACTTGCGGCTGCGACGCCAGCCATCCGACGGCCAGCTCGAGCATCGTATGCTCGCGGCTGCTCGCAAACTTCTCGAGCTTCTCGAGCACCGCGAAGTTTTCGTCGGTGAGCGCCTGCTTCGCCATCCGCTGGACCAGGGAGAGCCGGGTGCCTTTTGGCGGCTCGGCGCCGCGCTTGTATTTTCCAGTAAGAAATCCGCTAGCGAGTGGGAAGTAAGGCAGGATACCTACTCCGAACTCGCGGCACGCGGGAATCAGCTCGCGTTCGATGCGGCGGTCGAGCAGGTTGTACTGATTCTGCGCAGAAATGTACGAGGCGAGTCCGCGACTGCGCGAGATCCAGTGCGCATCGACAGTCTGCCACGCGGCGAAATTACTGTGCCCGATGTAGCGGACCTTGCCGGCGCGAACGAGATCGTTCAGCGCTTCGAGCGTTTCATGCTGCGGCGTCTCCGGGTCCGGCTGATGAATCTGATACAGGTCGATATAGTCGGTGCCGAGTCGTTCGAGACTCGCCTCCGCCGCCGCGATGACGTAACGGTACGATGCGCCTTTCATGTAAGGACCGTCGCCCATCGCCATTGCGAATTTGGTGGCGACGATTATCTCGCGACGACGGTCGCCGAGCGCCTTGCCGAGCAACTCTTCGGAACCACCCCGATTGCCGTAGATGTCCGCGGTATCGAACAGCGTAATACCTTCGTCGAGAGCCTTATGCACGACGGCGCGAGTCAGTTCTGCGTCGCATCGCATACCGAAGTTGTTGCATCCAAGGCCGACGGCCGAAACCTTGAGTCCCGAATTGCCAAGATTGCGATATTCCATGATCGATCCTCAGGTGCGGCGTCAGGCGGCCGCTTCAGGAGCAAAGAAGACCAGTGTTCTCACCTCGACGCTTTCGCGGGGCGCCGCGTCGGGCGGGCTCGACGGATCTTCGAAGGCGGAATGCGCGGTGAAGCGCGCGCGGCGCCCGTCAGAGTCGTAGCACTTCAGCAATAGTACTTCTTCCTTTTGCTGATTCGGAATGTAGTACCATCGATGATTCGGGTTGTACGCAACTGAGTAAACCTCGCCGTCGCGATCGCGGTACTTGAGTATGTGCTTGACGAAGTCGTCCTGCACCATGCTTTGCGCATCGCACACGGCGAGCGGCGACTCCTGCACTGGTCCGCGAATTGGACGCCAGACGTTGATCACCGCGAAACGATTCTTGAGTAGCGCGTCGGCCTGCTCCGGCAGAAGATCGCGCACGCGCTGCGGCCCTGACTTGAGCGTGTAGTCATTGTGCGCCACTTTGACCGGCTCCTGCGCGCCATTCTCGCGCCGCTTCGCCATCGGTCGCGAGCGGACGTTATGGTCGAACACGTGCACTTTGATCGCGCCGGTAAATTCGCGGACCATCCGCTCGACTTCGGGGTAATAAACTTTGCGCACTTCCTCGGCGTCGTAAAAATTTGCGACCGCCGATTGCTGACGCGTAACCGCAAAGCCTTGGCGGTCGAGAGACAGCTCGCTCATGATCGCGCGGGCGCTGTGAATCGGCACGGTGAACCTGGCGTAGGCACCCGTTCGCGCGGGAACGCCCGGCGGCGGCTTGAAGTTGTAGCTCACGGGATGTTGGTCTTTGTCGGCGAGGTAGTTGAGCACGCCGCTGACGTAGTCGGGACTGCTGGCGGTTGCGTTTTCCATCTGCGGTGTCGTCATTGGGAAAGTACTCCTGCGATCCTTAACTGTGCTACGGCAGCGCGTGCGGCGGGTCAAGGCGGCGCGAGGATTACGAAGATGCCAGTATTCGGCGGATGCCAAAACTTCGCGACATCCTGAAGCCGCGGCCGCGAATCCTGTTCGTCGGGATCAATCCGAGTCTTCGCTCCGAGCAGATGGGGCATCATTTTGCGAGCCCGGGCAATCCGTTCTGGCGGCTGCTCTATGCGGCAAGGCTCGTGCCCGAGGCCCTCACCTGCGAGGACGATGCGCGGCTGGTGGAATTCGATTTGGCGCTGACCAACCTCTGTGCGCGGGCCACGCGAGCAGCGTCCGAACTGAGTACTGCCGAGATGATCGCGGGTCAGCGAATCCTCGCGCGGAAGATTCAACGAGTGCGGCCGCGAGTGGTGGCATTCGTCGGCGTGAGCATCTACCGGCGCTTCTTCGGGGTGGTGCAGGGCGAGGGGGCGGGCGCCAAGCAGGAGGAAATATCTGGCGCGCGGGTGTTCGTGCTGCCGAATCCCAGCGGACTGAATGCGAGCTATCCGGGATTCAAGGACAAGCTGATTTGGTTCGAGCGCCTGCGGATATTTGCCGAGTCTGATTGAGCCGCGCGAATTACACGCCGCGCGAAATGCCCGGCCAGATCTGTTTGTGCATTTGCAATTGCATTCGCGCCGGCAAGCGATCTTCGAGCATCCACGACGCGAGGGCTGCCGGTTCCAGTTTTCCGAACACGGGACTCAGCAGTAATGCGCCCGCACGTCGCGCGAGGCCGCGCGTGATGATCGCGTCCCGGGCCCATTCGTAATCTGTGCGATCGGCGATGACGAATTTGATCTCGTCGCGCATCGTCAGATGCTCGAGGTTGCTCCAGAGATTTCGCTCGCATTCGCCGCTGCCCGGACATTTCAGGTCCATGATCTTTATGACACGAGCATCGAGCTTGCTAACGTCAACTGCCCCCGACGTCTCGATCATCACGGTCGCGCCGGATTCGAGCATCGCATGCGTCAGGGGATACACGCCCTCCTGCAGCAGCGGTTCGCCGCCGGTCACTTCGACGAGGTCGCATCGGTAGCCGCGAATTATTTCGACGACTTCGGCAATCGGCATGCGCTTGCCTTCGTAGAATGCGTACTCGGTGTCGCACCATTTGCATCGCAGGTTGCATCCGGTGAGCCGCACGAACACGCATGGCCGGCCCGCGTGCGTGGATTCGCCCTGGATGCTGTAAAAAATCTCGTTGATGTGCAGCCGTTCAGAAATCATTTTTTCTTTTCAGGAAAGTTTTTTCAGGAGAGTAATGCTAACCTTCTTGCGGCATTGCGCGCTTCGTCCATCACCACGCGCAACGCGACTTTGTGCTCCGCCGCGATTCGCCGGCAGTCATCGTATTCCGGCGAGATCGTTATTGGAGCGCCGCCATTAGCACCCGAGGTCTTGACCCGCACCCTGCCCCATCGCGTCTCGACCTCGTGAATCTCGCGATGCAATTTCAGGCGCCCGACCGCGTGAAACCGCAGACCGATGGTCGAGGTCTCCGCGAAAATAATCTCCGCGATCGCTTCTCGATTCGCCGCCTCTGCGATTACGCCGATGGTTACAGCCGGGCGGCTCTTCTTCATCATCGTCGGTGTGAGCGTTACATCGCGCGCACCCGCGTCGAACAGGCGCTGCATCACGTGGTCATAGATCTGCGGACTGAGATCATCGATGTTCGCGGAGATCTCGATCATGTCGTCGCTGTCGAACGCGGCGCGCTCGTGCCCGAGCATCAGGCGCAGGACGTTTGGGCGATCTTCCAGTTCGCGCGCACCCGCGCCGTAGCCGATTTTCTCGACCTCGAAGGCGAGCGGGAGTGCGGCAGGCCGCGCGAGCGCCCGGACCACCGCCGCGCCGGTTGGCGTAACCATCTCGTGCGCACCGTCGCCGATCTTCAGCGGGAATCCTGACAGCAGCTCCGCGGTTGCCGGCGCCGGCACTGGAATGACTCCGTGCTGCGAGCGCACGAATCCGTTGCCCATCGGGAGCGGAGAGACCATCACGTCGGCGACGCCGAGCTGCTCGAGTCCCCACGCCGTGCCGACAATATCGATGATCGAATCGACCGCGCCCACTTCGTGAAAGTGAACATGGTCGGGCGTCGTGTTGTGAATCTTCGCTTCCGCTTGCGCGAGCATCTCGAAGATCGAGATCGCGCGATGCCGTACCGTGGCCGACAGCGGCGACGCGTCGATCAGCGCGCGAATCTCACCGAAATGACGCTCCGGCTGCGGCTCCGTCACCGCGACGTCGAACTTGAGCGCCGAAATGCCGCTCAACACTTTGCGCCGCGTCGAGAGACGATAGCCCGCGATCGGCAGCGCCTTGATCGCGCGCTCGAACTCGCCGAAGTCGGCGCCGCAATCCAGAATTGCGCCGACGATCATGTCGCCACTGAGGCCGGAGAACGCGTCGAAGTAAGCCGTTTTCATCGCGGAATCTTTACATGCTAGCAGGGCGTCTATAGAATAAAAAATCGGCTTGGGTGAGATAGTTCAACCGTGAGGCAAAGAGACCTCAAACTTTTCAGAAAACTGCTCGAAGGCCGCAAGCGCGACATTCTCAATGAAGCGGAACGCGCAGTCGGCACCATGAATCACGTCTCGGATGAGGCCCCGGCGGACCCGACCGACCGCGCCGCGCTCGAGTCCGATCGCAACTTTCTGTTGCGGATGCGCGATCGCGAGCGCAAGCTACTCACAAAAATCGGCGAAGCATTCACGCGGATCGAAGACGGCTCCTACGGGCAATGCGAAGAATGCGGCGGCGAAATCGGAATCGAGCGGCTGAAGGCCCGGCCGGTCACCACGCTCTGCATCGCATGCAAATCCGCGCAGGAAGTGCGCGAGTCGAAAATCTGAGCGCGCCACCAACCGGAAAACCGCACGTCATGAAAGTTAAAAAGGCTGTCATCCTCGCGGCCGGCATGGGCACGCGGATGCTCCCGTCGTCGAAAATCATCCCCAAGGAATTGCTGCCGGTAATCGACACGCCGGCGATCCAGGTCGTCGTCGAGGAAGCAGTCGCGTCAGGTATCACGGAAATCGTTCTCGTCGTCAGCCCTGGCAAAACGACCGTCGTCGATCACTTCAAGCCTAACCTCGAGCTCGAACGCCATCTCGAAGAACGCGGCAAGCGCGATATTCTCGAACTCATCCGGCGGAGCAACAATCCCGCGCGGATTACGGTCGCCGAACAGCGGCATCCGCTCGGCCTCGGTCACGCGGTGCTGCAAGCGCGCGAGGCGGTCGGCAACGAGCCGTTCGCCGTGATGCTACCCGACGACATTTTCGATTGCCCGCGGCCGTGCCTGCGCCAGCTGCTCGACGTGGCCGAGACGCGCGACGCGCCGGTGGTCGCGCTGCTCAAGGTCGCGCGCAGCGAGATCTCGAAGTACGGCATCGTCGATGCGCAAGCCGCCGGCGAGCGCACCTACGAACTGCGCGGGATGGTTGAGAAGCCCGCGCCTGAAAAAGCGCCGAGCGAATTCGCAATCATGGGACGCTACGTGCTGACGCCCGACATTTTCGAATTGCTCGCGGCGGGCAAGCCGGGCGCCGGCGGCGAAATCCAGCTGACCGACGCATTGATGGCGCTGACCGCACGGCGAAAAATTTATGGTTACGAATTCGAGGGCGTCCGTTACGACCTGGGCGATCGGGTCGGCTTCATCTCGGCGCAAATCGGCTTCGGCTTGAAGCGCCCCGAACTCGCGGATCGGTTGCGAGCCTACCTGAAGTCAGTTATCTCACAATAGTAATCGCGTCTCGCCACACAGGATGGGGCAGTAGCTCAGCTGGGAGAGCACTACGTTCGCAACGTAGGGGTCGAGGGTTCAAATCGCTTCTGCTCCGCCACACAGGCTGTACTGTTTAGCTATAATCTGGAGATGACGCAAAATCCGCGCGTGACGCGGGACTTGTGCGCTTGATACGCACCGGAGAGCGGGAGTCCTGCGCCCGATTCGGCGAATTTCTCGGGTTCGTCTCCAGGCGCAGAAGATCCGGTTCGCTTCACGGTTCGAGCCAAATTCGCTCATCCATCGCCATTTTGGAATGGAGCCGGTCGCAGCTCTAGTCGATGCTAACTTCCAATCTGCCTTTCTTCTCACTACGGGGTCTCGCGCTAAGCCCTGCAAGAGGAGACGGTCGATCGGGGGATGAATAACCACAACTCTGGGATGATCGTGGTGCCCCCCGCAAACAAAAGCCACCTTCAGATAGAC
>NZ_DATDGQ010000171.1:0-4437 GCF_036522015.1 Binatus sp. (SeqCode) | reverse complement strand
AATCAGGTACTCATTGTTAGAGAGCGGTAGGACCAGCGTCGATTGGCTGATCACATATAGATGTCCGACGGTCGGGCGCAGGAATCCCGGGTAGAGCGGGTTCACGCCGAGCCAGTACGGCATGATGATGCGGCGGCCGGGTTTCCAGTCGGTGAGGCTGACGTGCGCCTCGTGATCGTTGTCGGCGAGGATGAAATCGCGACCGTTGAAATCGCGCATGATGTCGCGGCTCAACTGATCCTCGGGCGGCGTGGAGATTTCGCCGGTTGGTCCGAAGTCGAGCGCCTTGTCCGGCGTGCATCCGGCGACGACTGAGATGAGCGCGAGTGCGATTGCGACGACGATCGTTCTCATGTGCGGCGAATCATGTGCGGTATCTCGCGTAGTCTGCCGGGATGTGGCCGCCGAGCGTCCACTTCATTGGCAACGAGACCTCGCGCAAGACGGGGATTTGCACCGACTTGCCGTCGGGGCGTTTGAATTCGCGCTTGCCCATGTATTGCACTATCGTCGGCAGGATTTTTCCGGTTCTTAAGTATTGCGTGCGCGTCGTGACGAACACCGTCTCCTGCTTGACCAGCGAGCTGCCTGCTTCGATCATCCATTCGCCGGGTGCGTCGAGCGGCTTTTCGAGTGTGGCCTCGCTGATAACGTAGAAGTCGCCCTCCTTCGGCGCCATCACTCCGGGCACGAGGATGTTGACGCCGAACCAGAACGGCAGTTTGAGGAACTTGTCCTTGCGCCAATCGAGCGGGCGCACCTCGGCGATCGAATTGTTGTCGCCGAGCACGAAAGTGCGCTCGCGAAAGTTCAGCTCTATGTCTTCCGCGCTGGCATAGATGCTTAGCGGAGCCACCACCGGCGGCGACTTTGCGCATCCCGCAAAACTCGCTACTGCGAAGGCGAGCGCAACGGCGGTCGCGAATTTTTCAGGCTGTCGTTTTGTTGTAATGCGCGGCAATTTCGCGGCCGACCAGTTCGATTTGCTTCGGCCACGCATCGGGTTCCGCGATTGGCCACAGTACAAACTTGTCGAGACCCTTCGCAACGTATTCGCTGAGCCGCGCGATCACGTCGTCAGGCGAGCCGTACACGGTGCGCTCGAGGTAGGCCTCAGCGCCACGGCCCATCGCCGTGAGCATCGGGCGCATTTCTTCGAGTGCGCGCTCGCGCGACGACGAGATGCGGCAGAGCAATATCAATCCCGACTCGATGTGCGCGTTGGCGCGACCGTAGCCGGCCGCATAGTCGCGAATCTTCGCCATGCTCGCGCCGAATTCGTCAGGCGTCTGGAACGACGCGAAGAATCCGTCGGCCAGGCGCGCCGCGCGTTTCAGCGCCGCGTCGGAGCGACCGCCGACCCAGATATCCATCGTGCCGAAATCGTTGTTGGTGCGCGCGGCGGGGCGCGGCTCGATGGTGACGTTGTCGAAGTTGAAGAAGCGTCCGTGGTAGCTCGCGACGCGCTCGCGCCAGACCGTACGCAGCACCTCGATGCCTTCGTCGAGGCGCTTGCCGCGTCCTTCGACTGGAATTCCGCACGCGGCATAGTCGGCGAGATTCGCGCCGGTGCCAACCGCCATCACCATCCGGCCGTTCGACAGGTAGTCGAGCGACGCGAACGATTTCGCAACCATCAGCGGGTGGCGCAGATTGAGCAGCAACACACTCGGCCCGAGTTTCATGCGCGAGGTGCGCGAGGCGAGGAGCGAGAGCGTGGCGACGACGTCGAGTTCAGGCGAGGGTGCCAGCAGATGATCGGAGAGCCAGAACGAATCGAGGCCCCAATCTTCGGCGCGCTCCGCAACGCGAGCGATCGTTTCCGCGGGCGGCATCCCGAGCCGCCAAAGTCCAAATCCAACACCGATCTTCACCTGTTTCATCGCATGCGCTACCTCGTTTGCGCGCGTCCACCGAGAATAATAGCATAGGCCGCCTCAATGAATCAGAATCCTACGGCATCGAACGGTGCGCCGGTGACCGTGACCCTGTTTGGCACCGGAGACGCGTTCGCGAGTTTCGGCCGTTCACAATCAGGCTACCTGATCGACGCACCCGGCGGCCGCATCCTGATGGAGGCCGGGCCAGGGCTGATGCAGGCGCTCAAGGGCAGCGGCGTCTCGACCGACAGCTTCGATTTGCTACTCATCAGTCATCTGCACGGCGATCATTTCGGCGGCCTGCCGTTTCTGATCCTCGACTACATGTGGGAGACGCGGCGCAAGAAATTGCTGACCATCGCAGGCCCGGCCAGGCTCGAAGAGCGGACGTGGTCGCTGATGCGCACGATGTTCCCGCATTTCGAACTGGACAAGATCAAGCACAAGCTGAAGTTCGTGGTGCTCGAGCCGGGCCGTTCGAAGCGGCTGGGGAAGTTCAAGGTAAGCGCGATTCGCAGTCCGCATACCAAGCCGGACATTTCGCTGTCGTTGAGAATCGACGGCGGCGGGAAGTCGATAGTTTTCTCGGGCGACAGCGGATGGAATGATGAACTTGTGGAGTTCAGCGCCGGGGCCGATCTGTTCCTGTGCGAATGCACATACTATGAGAGCGCGCATCTGAAGTTTCATCTCAACTATCCGCTGCTGGCGGCCAATCGCGACAAGTTCAGGGTGCGCCGGATGGTACTGACGCATCTGGGGCGCGAAGTGCTGAGCCGCGAGGATGAGATCGCGCTTGAAATGGGCTATGACGGCATGAAGATCAAGCTCTAGCCCGGCGCACCGCCGCAGATAAGGATACTTACATGGGCATAGTACAGGGCAAGCGGGCGCTGGTGGTCGGCGTCGCGAACGACAAGAGCCTGGCGTGGTCGATCGCGCAGACGCTGGCGGCGGAAGGCGCCGAGATCGCGATGACCTACCAGGGCGAGATCCTCGAGAAGCGCGTGCGTCCGCTGGCGGCACAAATTGAAGCGGATGTGATCGGCGAGCTCGATGTGAATGATGACGCGCAAATCGCGTCGGTGTTCGCGGCGCTCAAGAAAAAATGGAACGGACTCGATCTGCTGGTGCATGCGGTCGCATTTGCGGAGCGTCAGGATCTGCGCGATCGATTTCTGACCGTGACACGGGAGAATTTCAAGAAGTCGCTCGAGATCAGCGCCTACTCGCTGGTCGCGCTCGCGCGCGCCGCAGAACCGCTGATGGAAGCGCGCGGCGGCGGATCGATCCTCACCCTCAGCTATCTCGGCGCGGTCCGCGCGATTCCCAACTACAACATGATGGGCGTGGCCAAGGCGGCCCTGGAAGCCTGCGTGCGCTACCTGTCGGTGGACCTGGGGGCGAAGAATATTCGCGTCAACGCGCTCAGCGCCGGCCCCGCCCGCACGCTGTCTTCGTCAGCGATTCACGATTTCCACTCGATGCAGCATGAGGTCGAGGCCCGCTCTCCGCTCCGTCGCGCGATGAAGACCGAGGAAGTCGGCAAGATGGCAGCCGCCGTGCTCAGCGATTTTTCAAGCGGCGTCACCGGCCAGACGCTGTACGTGGACGTGGGTTACAATATCGTCGGCGTCTAGCGGCAAGGAGTATCGCGATGGCTATATTCACAGTCCCGCAGCTATCGGACAACTACGCGTACCTGGTGATTGACGACGGCAGCAAGGAATGCGCGGTGGTCGATTGCGCCGAGGCCGACAAGGTGATCGCGGCGGCGAAAGCGCATGGCGCGAAGATCGTCGCGGTGCTGACCACGCATTGGCACGGCGATCATTCCGGCGGGAACAACGACATCGCGTCGAAAGTGCCGGGAATCAAAATCTACGGCGCGAGCGCGGAAGGCGGAAAGATACCCGCACTGACCAACCCGCTGAAGGACGGCGACAAGGTTAAAATCGGCGCGCTCGAAGGCCGCGTGATAGGAATCCCGGCGCATACCAACGGGCACGTCGCCTACTACTTCCCGACGCTCAGCGCGGTGTTCACCGGCGATACGATGTTCATCGGCGGATGCGGCCGCGTGTTCGAGGGCAAGGCCGCGACGATGGTCGCGTCGCTGAAGAAACTCGCGTCGCTGCCCGACTCGACGCAGGTTTTCTGCGGTCACGAGTACACCGAAAAGAATCTGCGCTTCGCGCTGACGCTCGAGCCGGGGAACGAGGCGCTGAAGAAGAAGCATGAGTGGAGCGTGAAGGCCCGCGCAGAGAACAAGTTCACGGTGCCGTCAACGATTGGCGACGAAAAGAAGACCAACCCGTTCCTGCGCACCGACAGCCCCGAGCTGCGCGCCAGTCTGAAACAACGCGATCCGTCGATAGCCGACGATCCGATCGCGATTTTCGCGAAGGCCCGCGAACTGAAGGATCACTTCTAGACCGACACTCGCAAAATCGAACGCTGGATTTACCTGCCGACTAAATGAGCGAACGTTTTCTGAAAAGAAAAACGCGAATTACGATAAGTATCGCGACTATCACCGAGAGCCAGCCGAACCAGT
>NZ_DATDGQ010000170.1:0-13727 GCF_036522015.1 Binatus sp. (SeqCode) | reverse complement strand
GATTGCGCGCGGGCGGACAAAGGCCGCCCTCAGTCGTAGGACGTCCACCGAACTCGGGTGTGGTCGTCTTGCCGATCAGAATCCCGCCCGCATTGCGCATCCGGACGACAATCTCGTCGTCCGCAGGCGGCATGAAGTTCTCGTAGTTCTTCGACCCCATCGAAGTCGGGATATCTTTGGTCCAGTTGAGGTCCTTGATCGAGTACGGCACCCCAAACAGCGGCGCGCGCTGCCGCTCCGCATCGCTCATCTTTTCGATTCGGTCAGCGTCAGCCAACGCACGCTCGGGGGTAATGGTCATGAACGCACCGAGCTTCGGATTGAGCTTCTGGACGCGCGCGATAAAAAATTCCGCGACCTCGCGCAGCTTAACTTCCTTCTTGAGGATCAACTCGCGCAGTTCGTGTGCCTCGATGTAAGGATTGAGCATCGCGTTCACCTCCGGGGGAAAATCCTAGTTAGCTCAAAACATCGCCGCCCGCCAACTCATTCTTGTGTCGAATGATAAGCGGGATGGCACAATGATAATAATGATAAGACTTATCAAACGGAGACCGTGCGATTGGTTGGTTCTGCGATTCTTTGGACGCACGCTGTCGCTGGCGCGATTTGGGTCGCTGCCTGCGCATGCTTTGTGATCGCTGGACTGGCGCTGACGCCCGGCAGCGTCGAGCAACGGGGTTTTGTCGCGAACGCCGCGCCAAAGATCGATGTGCTTGGGCTCGCCGCGGCGGTCGTGTTGCTCGTCACCGGATTCTTCAACTTGATGACCGTGGGAATTGCGCGGCGCTTCGTATTTTCGACTGCGTTCATGTTCGTGCTTGCGATTAAGATCGCGTTGTTTATCGCTATGATCGTCGTGATGATGTGGTCGATGAGAATCGGCGCGGTGCTCGGTGCGGTCGTTGCACGCGGGCGAGCCGACGCGGTGCCGGGCGCGATGACCCGCATGACGCGCGCGCATATTGCGATCGTAGCGATGGGTGGTATCGCGCTGATGCTCGGAACGTGGTTGATGGGAACGTAGATGGCTGAACTGCCTCCGAAGATCAAAATCGGCGCGTTCGAGGTCGCGTTTCTGACCGACGGTCTGTGGCGCAACGACGGCGGATGCATGTTCGGCGTTGTCCCACGAGAACTCTGGAAGGGCAACCATCCGCCCGACGAGCGCAACCGTATCCGCCTCAACCTGACCTGTCCGCTTATAATGAAGGGCAGCGACGCCATCCTGGTCGATACGGGAATCGGCAATCGGCTGAGCGACGTCGAGCGCAAGATCTTCGATCACGGCGACGGATGGCTCCCACAGCACCTGCAAGCGCTCGGGATGGAGGGGGGCGACATCACTCATCTGATCGTCTCGCACCTGCATTTCGATCATTGCGGAGGGATCGTGCGGCGGCGCGATTCCGGCGCGCTCGAAGCCGCGTTTCCGCGCGCGCGAATATTCGTGCAGCGCGGCGAGCTCGATATCGCCGACCATCCGCGCAACGAGCGCCTCCGCGCCGCGTATCGGCACGCTGGGGAGATTCTCACGCCGGTGCGCTCGATGCTCGAAGCCATCGACGGCGACACCGACGTCGTCGCGGGCGTGCGCGCCGTCGTCACCGGCGGCCATACGCGAGACCATCAGGCTGCCCTCGTCAGCGACGGCGGCGAATGCTTCATGCATCTTGCCGATATAGTGCCGACGCGCTCGCATATCCGCGGCCCGTGGAACCAGTCCTACGATCTCGACGCGCTGCGCACCATGGAGCAGAAGGCGCACTACCTCGGGCTAGCGGCGGAGAACCGGTGGTGGCTGTCGTTCGCGCACGACGACACCGTTTTCGCCGCGATGGTGCGCAACGATCGCGGGCGTATCGTGCTCGGCGACACGGTCCCGGTTTCCGAGCGTTTGTTCCAATAAAATTTTCGCCAGTACATTGTTTTTCAGTGCAGCGCAAATTTGGATTCTGCCGACATGTTCGCATGGGACGCGTTTAAGCGTGTCGCTTGCGTCTAACTTACTTGTTGCGAATCACTTGCTCCGTTATACTCGACGTAAGAATGGGCTCCAGAAATAGCACGGCCCGACGGTTTCCCCCTCTCCCAGGCAGTAAAACTGCTCAACATTCTATAACCCGAACCCGAAGGAGATAGCCGATGGCGGATCTCAATAACTTCGAGCGAGTGATCAAAGAGGACCGCGCTGCCCGCGAGTCGAAGCAGTGGCGCGGGACTTTGCTCGAATATCTCGAGGTCGTGAAAGCCGACCCAGTCATGACCAAGCTGGCGCACGCGCGGATTTACGACCTGATTATTTCCCTGGGTCTTCATCCGCTGCACGATACCGATGATCCGCGTACCAAGCGGCTGTATAAGGATGAGCCGCTGAAGGTGTTCGATTTCTTCGCCGAGGAATTCTTCGGGATCGAGCGCACCATCGCGCAGATCGTCCGCTATTTCCATTCCGCGTCGCTCAAGGGCGAAGAAAGCCGGCAGGTCCTCTACCTGATGGGTCCGGTTGGTTCGGGTAAAAGCTCATTGGTCGAACGAATCCAGCGCGGACTCGAGCAGGTCGGACTCATCTACGCGATCGAAGGATGTCCGATGAACGAGGAGCCGCTGCATCTCGTACCGCGCCATCTGCGGCGCGAATTTGAGAAGATGCTCGGCGTGCATATCGAGGGCGACCTGTGCCCCGTATGCCGCTATCGGCTGAAGTCCGAGTTCAACAACCGCTACGAAGAATTTCCGGTCATCGCGCGCAGCTTCTCCAAACGCAACCGCGTCGGAGTCGGCGTGGTGCCGCCGGTCGATCCGAACAACCAGGACACCTCGGTGCTGATTGGCTCCGAAGACATCTCGAAGCTCGACCAATACTCCGAAGGCGACCCGCGCGTGCTCGAGCTCAACGGCGCGCTCAACGTCGGCAACCGTGGAATCGTCGAGTTCATCGAAGTGTTCAAGAACGAGACCGAGTACCTGCACGCGATGATCACCGCGACCCAGGAGAAAGTGATTCCGGCACCCGGCCGGCACGGGATGGTGTACGTCGATACCTGCATCGTCGCCCATTCGAACGAGGCCGAGTGGCAGAAGTTCAAGGCCGATCACACCAACGAGGCGATTCTCGATCGTATCGTCGTCGTGAAGGTGCCGTACAACCTGCGCCTGTCGGAAGAGGTCAAGATCTACCAGAAGATCATCAAGAACTCGGATTTCCGCGCGCACGTTGCGCCGCACACGCTCGAGCTCGCCTCGATGTACGCGATCCTGTCGCGCCTCGAGCCGACTTCGAAGTGCGATCTGATGACCAAGCTGCGGCTCTATAATGGCGAGGAAGTCGTCGAGAAGGGACGCACCAAGAAAATCGACGTGCAGGAGCTCAAGGAAGACACCAAGCGCGAGGGCATGTCGGGCATCTCGACCCGCTTCATCATGAAGGCGCTCGACAACGCGCTGTCCGACAACGTCACCGGCAACTGCATCAATCCGATCAACGTGCGCGAGGCGCTCATTTCGATGACTAAGGAGGGCGACCTGCCCGACGACACGCGCAAGCAGTACCTCGAGTTCCTGCAGGACACGCTGCACAAGGAATATCTCGACCTGCTCGAAAAGGAGATCACCCGCGCGTTCGTGTACTCGTACCAGGAGCAGGCGGAGTCGCTGTTCCAGAACTACCTCGATCACGCCGAGGCATACGTCAACAAGACTCGCGTGCGCGATCGAAATACCAACGAGGAACTGTCGCCCGACGAGGGCTTCCTGAAGTCGATCGAGGAGCAGATCGCGATCATCGGCTCGGCCGCCGACGGATTCCGCCAGGAAGTGATCGCGTACCTGTGGGCAACCTCGCGGCGCGGCGAAAAAATCAGCTACAAGAGCTACGAGCCGCTGAAGGAAGCGATCGAGAAAAAGCTGATGACCTCCGTGCGCGACATTTCGCGCATCATCACCAAGGCCCGCACCCGCGACGAGGAGCAAGGCGAAAAGTACAGCTCGATGGTAAAAAACCTGCTGGAAAACGGCTATTGCGAATCGTGCGTGGACGTTGTCCTAAAGTACGCAGCGAACAATCTGTGGAAGGATTGATGCGGGTTTCCTGAATGAGCGGCGATACCATCTTTCGCGAATATCGGATTTCCGATGCCGAGCGGTCGGACCGTTCGGCCGGTGACCGGCTGCGCCATCGGCAGAAAGTTCGCGAATCGATTCGCGAGAATATCGCCGACATCATCGCCGAAGAATCGATCATCGGCAAAAATAAGGACCGCGTTATCAAGGTTCCGCTGCGCGGGATCAAGGAATACCGCTTCGTGTTCGGCGACAATGCGCCCGGCGCGTCGCAGGGCGATGGCGATTCGCGCCCCGGGCAAGTCGTCGGCAAAACCGGCAAGGACGGCCAGGGCAAAGGCGACGAGCAGGCCGGTGACCGGCCCGGCGTCGATTACTACGAGACCGACGTTACCCTCGAGGAATTGATCGAGATCATGTTCGAGGATCTCGAACTGCCCAACCTCGAGCGGCGTGCGCTCCGCGAAATTCAGTCCGACTACTCGTCACGGCGCAAAGGCTACCGCAAGGTCGGCATCCGTATCAGGCTCGACAAGCGCCGCACCGCCAAGCAGCGCGTGATGCGCATGCTCGCGTCCGACAAGCGTAACGACGCTGTCGCGCGCGCGCTGGAAGAATCGAAAGCCGACCACGAAATCGGGGCCGACGCCGACGTTGAAGGCGCTCTCGATGAGATCGCGCTCGAGGAAGGCACGCTGAACGGGCAGCCGCTCGACGAAGATGCCCTCGCTGATTCGCCCGGCGTCGCGGCGTTTCAGCGCGTCCGCAAGCGCTACCCGTTCCATCAGAACGATCTGCGCTACAAGCACGTCGAAATAGACACGAAAGAAGAATCCAACGCCGCGGTCATCTGCATCATGGACACGTCGGGCTCGATGGACACGATGAAGAAGTATCTCGCGCGCAGCTTCTTTTTCCTGCTCTACCAGTTCATCTCGACGCGTTACCGCAACGTCGAAATCGTTTTCATCGCGCATCACACGGAGGCCAGCGAGGTCTCCGAGGAAGAATTTTTCCACAAGGGTGAATCGGGCGGCACCTTCATTTCATCCGGCTACGCCAAGGCGCTGGAAATAATCGCCGCGCGCTACCACCCGTCCTTGTGGAATCTGTACGCGTTCCATTGCTCCGACGGCGACAATTTCGACTCCGACAATCCGGCCGCGCTCAAGGACGCGGAGGAACTCGCGGAGATTTGCAACCTGTTCGGTTACGGCGAGATCAAACCGATGGGTTCGCGATACTACGAATCCTCGATGCTCAACGTGTTCCGCCGAATCCAGGCGCCGAACTTTCACACCGTTCTGATCGAACGCAAGGAGGACATCTGGCCGTCGTTCAAAGCGTTCCTGGCCAAGGACCGGGTGAAGGAAGCATGAGCGCCACTCCGCACGAGGGCACCTCGCCGCGCATCGCGACCTGGGATCTGCGCGACCTCGTCGAATGGGACCTGAAGATTCGCGCCAAGGCCGACGAGTTCGGGCTTGACTGCTATCCGCAGGAGTTCGAGCTTTGCGATCATACCGGGATGCTCGGGTACATGGCGTACTCAGGCATGCCGTCGCATTACCCGCATTGGTCGTACGGCAAGTCGTACGAAAAGCTGAAGACGCTTTACGATCACGGCGTTAGCGGCCTGCCGTACGAGATGGTGATCAATTCGAATCCCGCGATCGCGTACCTGATGCGCGACAACTCGCTGCTGCTGCATATCCTGACGATCGCGCACGTGTACGGGCACAACGATTTCTTCAAGAACAATTTCACCTTCAAGTCGGCGACGCGCGCCGAGCTGACAATTGAGAGCTTCAAGGCGGCGGCGATGCGCGTGCGGCGCTACGTTGAGGATCCGTCGATCGGCGTTGAGAAGGTCGAGCGCATCCTGGACGCGGCGCACGCCTTGTCATGGCAAAGCCGGCGCAACTTCGCGATCAAAAAGCTCTCGCCGCTCGAGCAGATGGCACGCGCCGAGGACACAGCGCAGGGACAGGCCGATCCGTTTCAGAAGATCCACGCGCGCAAGAACATCGACGTCCCCGACTTCCACAAAGTGCCGCTCGAGCCCGACGAGGATCTGCTGCTTTTCATTCGCGATCACAACCCGTTCCTCGCCGACTTCGAAAAGGATCTGCTCACCATCGTCGATGAAGAGGCCAAGTACTTCATCTCGATGATGGAGACGAAGATCATGAACGAGGGATGGGCGAGCTACTGGCACAAGAAAATTCTGGAGTCGCTCGACCTCGACCAGGGGCTGCATCTCGAATTTATCGTGAATCACAACCAGGTCTGTCGCCCGATTCCCGGCCAGATCAATCCGTACCACCTCGGACTCAAGATTTGGGAAGACATCTACCGGCGCTTCACGACTCCGACCAAGGATGAAATCAAGCGCGACGGCCCTCCGGCGAAATCCGGGATGGAAAAAATCTTCGAGGTCCGCGAGGTCGAACGCGACGCCTCTTTCCTGCGGCGATATCTGACCGAAGATCTCATGCGCGAGATGGACATTTTCGAATACGAGGCGCGCGGAGAAGAGCTGGTCGTCAGCAAAGTTGCCGACGACGAGGGTTGGAAGGAAGTCAAGGCGACCCTGATCAAGAACGTCGGCACCAACTCGATACCGGTGCTGAAAGTCGAGGACGCCGACTTCGGCCAGAACCGCACGCTCTACGTCAAGCACGATCACGACGGACGCGACCTGCATATCGAGTACGCCGAGAAGAGCCTCAACTACCTGCAGCGGCTTTGGGGCCGCGAAGTCGTGCTCGAGACCGTGCTCGACGGCAAGCGCTCGCTGCTGTGCTGCAACGATCGCGGCTTTTCGGTGCGCGCGCTCAAGTAGAAACCGCCCGCTACCTCCGGCACTGCGGGTACACACGCTCAGGTACGCTTCTGGACGGCTCCGGCGGCGTCCACGCGGCACGTTGCTTTAGATTTGATGGTCGGATAATTTCAGGCACGGACGATGCGGTTCGGGTCGGCTGTAAGGAGGCGCGGATGATGGAGTGGCCGAAGTGCCAAAAGTGTAACGCTGGCGCGTTGATTCCCCTGTCCGACTATGGACAGGAAGGCGCTTCGGTGTTGTTCAAGGCTTGGGTTTGCACGAATCCTGATTGCGGTTTCAGCTTGCGCGTCGACAAGGGCGAAGTAACCTACGGCAGGCGAATCGAGACGAAACACTAGTTACTTTCCGATTTCAACTTATAAGGCAGTCCGCGTGGGCTGCCTTTTTTGTTGTGTGTTCGCCTTTTTGTAACATCCGGCGCCGCCCGTCGTCTCTAGATCATGCGCAATTGGTTCCCAGATTGCCGTAGCAGATTCCCGCTCGCGGTAGTCGCGGCGGCTGCGTTTTCGCTGGCCGGATGCATGCCGTATGGCGAAACTGTCGTCTATCGGCTGTATCAGACGAACGCCGACCGATGCACACAAAACGAAACCGACGCGTGCGTTGCGGTGCTCCAATCGAGTTGCGACGCGCCCGCCCGGGTCTGCACCGACTACGTCCCGGAATTCCAGACGCAGGCCAGCAAGCAGCTTTCACAAAAGTGCAAAACTGACGACGAGGCTTCATGTCGCGCACTCGACGCAGTCGCTTGCGACAAGGGCGACTCCGCGGTGTGTGGGCGTCTTGGCGAGGACTACGCGAAACTTTACGCGTCCTGCAAGGCAGGCAACGCGAACGATTGCGATTCGCTTTCGCTCTCGGTATGGCCTAAAACGCAACTCGATATCGCGGACAATGCATGCAAGAGCGGCGACACGATCGCGTGCCGCGTCGCCAACTCAAGCGCAAGCGCGATGAAAGTGAACGTCAACAAGAACGCGCAGTTCGCGATGTTCTAGCGATCGCGATGGGGCATCACGCGCCCGTGTCGGCGTAAGAAAACTTTGTCTTGATTTCCTTTTGCGGCACCACCGTTCCGTCGAGCTCGGCATAAGGATAAATCAGGTAGTTCAGCGGCTCGCCATTCTGCGGAGGCTTCAGCACGAGATCGCGGCCCATCGTGAACGCGACGCGAGCGGCATCGAGATGCCCGAAGTAGTAGTCGTGCCGGTCAGGATGCTTTGACGCTTCGGACGCATCCACCGGCACCCACACGCCGCCTGAGTAGAACTCCGCCCAGCAGTGGTAGCCAGGAACATCGCCGAACTTCGCCGCGCCGATTGGAAAGCCAATCGTAAACCGCGCCGGGATTCCTCGGGCGCGCGCCAGGCCGATGAACAGCGAATGGAAGTCGGTGCAGTTGCCGCGCCGGACGTCGCATGCGTAGAGCGCGTCGCCGCGACCCCATCCCTTCCCGCTCTTGTCGTACTTCATGATCGAAGTGACGTACTCATAATCGACGCGCGCCTGCTCAAACGGAGTCACGTCGGTCTCGGCCAGGTTCGCGCTGACCTGCGCGATTCTGCCGGTCAAAGGCACGAGACGATTCGGCTCGAGATACGCAACGAAGTGCCCGTCGGTCGGCTCAGGGATGTCCCTCGCTGCCGCAACCATGTCTGGAGCCTCCTCAAGCCGGGTCGTGGCGAACGTCATCGTGACAGGGACAGTCGCAGGCAGCGGCGCCGAAGCCTCGAGATGCGCGACGCGATTTCCGTTCGTTCCCTGGTCAACGATTTCGAAATGCACCGGCGTATCAATGTGGAGGTTGCGGACCTGCTGGAAAGCGTCTTCGCGCGGAAGCGGAATCCACGCTTCGAACTTTTTAGCCGACAAATTCGAGACCGGAATATCCGCGTGATAGATGAACTTGAAACTGCGCACCCGATCAGGCGGCGCGCTCGAAGAAGGCTGAGAAGTCTCCGCGCGGGTTCCTGAAATAAGCGATAGCAGAAGCGCGATTCCAGCCAGCGAAATGGCTAGTTGTTTCGTGTGCATAGACCTCCTACGAGAACGAATAGACGGTCGCGTCGGAGACCGGTTCATATCCGATTGTTTGGTAGATGTGATTGGAGACCGGGTTGGCAAGGTCGGTATATAGAAAGCAGAACTTGCGGCCTTCATCCAGCAGCTTCTGGGTGAGCGCAGCAACGCACGCGCCGGCAAATCCGTTGCCGCGATTTTTCGGCGGCGTGTAGACCCAGGCCACGCGAATACCGTTGGGCGTTGGTCCCGCGAATCCCGCCATCGCTACTGGAGTTCCTTCGAGCTCCCACAAGAACATGCGTCGCGATGGCGGCATAGGGAGTGCGGCGTCTTCTCGGGCTTGGATGGGATCCATGCCCTCGGCATCGATCGAAAAAGCGGCGCGCCATTCCCGCAACAATGCTTCGTCGGATTGCTCAGGTTCGCGAAGATGACCCGCAGATCTCGTTTCGTTGGTGACTCGGGTCAACTGATAAATCCGTTGCGCCATCTGGACGCGATAGCTGCATCGCGATAGCGCCGACCACTTCAACACAAACTTCTGCGCGATTTCAGCAGAGCCGTTGACGCCCGGAATCGCAATTCCTCTTGCGCGCAGTTCGTGAACGATCGAGTCGATCGTGGAATCGTCCGCTATCCATGACAGGATGAGGTTACGAGGGGGCGTCATTAGAGCGACGGCCGCGACCTCGCCCTTCTCTTCGACCAATCCCATCAGTGGCGGCGCGGCACCCCATTGATCGCCTGCTCGAAGCCCACCGAGCAAGCCAAGGATCAAGCAATGCTCAGCCTCGCGCCGTAGGAGAAACGGCTGAACGCGTTCCAGGAATTGCCCGGCGTCGGAGAAGAATTGTATTTGTTTAGCGGACGCCACAGTGCTGAACAGTATTTCGCGATCGCGGCCGAGGCAAATATCATCGGCCGTACTTGCGTATCACTTCGACGAGGCGATCGTGCGGGATAGCCTCGACGCGATAGCCGTTGATTCCGACCATCGTGCGGGCTGCGACCAGCGCGTTGACTATTGCTTCTTCGGAAGCTTGCACGGCCGCGGTGAACAAAGGATCCATCCGCGAGTTGCGGAGCATCTTGACGCTCTCGACGTCAGAGCGCTTCGCGCTCTCAGAGTTGGCGGTCGAGAACGCGATAAACAGGTCGCCCGAGCCGTTGCCCGACACGCTCCCGGTGCGCGCCAGACCCATCGTGAGCCGTCGCGCGATCCGTTTGAGCTGATGCGGCATCAAGGGCGCATCGGTAGCCGCAACGATAATGATCGAGCCGAGTTCCTGCGTGCTGAACGGGTCGCGGCCCGGGCCAAGTTCTTTGCCGATCGGGACGCCGGCGATTGTCAGCTCACTCGGACGTCCGCAATTTAGCTGGACCAGGACTCCTACCGTGTAGCCGCCCGCTTTGCGATCGAGCCGGCGCGACGCCGTGCCGATTCCGCCTTTCCATCCGTAGCCGATCATGCCGGTGCCGCCGCCGACGCATCCTTCGGCGACGCGCCCGCCGCGCGCGCTCTCGAGCGCCGCATGCGCGTGCTTGGCGGTGACGTGGAATCCGTTGATGTCGTTGAGCAACCCGTCGTAGGTTTCGGCGACGACCGGCAGTGACCACGGCTGCGTCATCTTGCGGCGTCGCACTTGCCACGCGATCACAGCGTCGCGCACAATGCCGACGCTGTGGGTGTTGGTGATCATGATTGGCGTTGTCAGCAAGCCGGACTCTTCGACCCACGCCGTGCCGGTCATCTCGCCGTTGCCGTTGAGCGAAAAGTATCCGGCGAAGACAGAAGCTGCGTCGCGCTTTCCACGCGGCAGGACCGCCGTAACGCCGGTGCGAACCGGCCCTCGACCAACGATCAGCTTTCCGTCGCCGCGGATGATCGTGGCGTGCCCGACTTCGACGCCAGCGACGTCGGTGATCGCATTGAGCGGCCCGGGTTCACCGTCAAACGGAATCCCAAGCGCTCGCCCACGAGGCTCAATGACTTTACGATGCGATCCGATCGCCATCGCAAATGTCATAGCGGAGAAGCCCAACGAGTGACAGAATCCAAGACGTGGTTCGAATTAACATCACCGAGGCCAAGAATCACCTTTCCAAATATCTGCGTCGTGTGAAGAAAGGCGAGACTATAATCCTCTGCGAGCGCAACGTGCCGTTCGCCGAAATCGGTCCAATAAAGCCGGAGAGTCGGCAACTGCGGCCGATCGGTCTCGACAAGGGGCGGTTTATTGTTCCTGAAAATATCAACGACCCTCTACCCGATTGGCTGCTCGACGCATTCGAGGGCAAGAAGTCAGAATGAGAATGCGCCGATCGCAGTTGCTACTGTTCCTGGTCGCATTGCTTCTTGCGTCGCGGGCGAGTGCGAGCATGGTTTTTGTTTCGCAGGACGACAACGGGCGCGAGTTTACGCTCGATCGCGGCGACGCGCTCGAGATTTCACTGCCTGCGACTTCGGGGACCGGGTATACGTGGCAGGCTGAGCCCGTTGCGGGCGGATTCGTCAGGCAGGTCGGTGAGCCGGCGTTTACGCTCGATAACGCGATGCCTGGCGCCTCGGGACTTCAGATTTTCCACTTCGGAATCGATGCGAGCGGGACCGGGACGCTCGAGATTCGTTACCTGCGCCCGTGGGAGAAGGGCGCGAAACCTGCCAAGAGCTTCAAGATTATGCTCATCGTCCGCTGATTGCGTCTCTCGAAATTCGGTACTGCCGCTCATATTCTGCTTTTGCTGGCTGCTCGTATTCGGGACTGGTTAGAGTTGCGAGGAATGCGACCAGGTCGTCCTCCTCGGTTCTGGAAAGATCCAGCGGAATTATTACAGAGTCGAGATACGGATTGCGGACGCCGCCTCGATTGAAATGCGCGACGACATCCCACAGCGTCGCGGCTGAGCCGTCGTGAAAGTACGGCTGCGTGACGAGCAGGTTCCGCAGATCAGGCGTGCGGAACGCGCCGATATCGGCAGGTTTGCGAGTTACCAAATAGCGGCCGAGGTCGCTCATGCCGCTGTCGGTCGCGAGCTTGTCGAGCTGGGCCGAGTCATCACGATCAGCACGAATGGCAGTTGCATTGTGCGTGAGAGGTGCGCCGGCGGATACGCCCACATTGTGGAAGCAGCCGTCGGTAAACAACGGGCGATCGCGCGTCCAGGCGTGGCACGTGATACATCGTCCACTGCCGTTGAAGATTTTCCAGCCGCGCTTCGCTAACTCATCGATCGCACCGCTCTCGCCCGCCATATAGTGATCGAAGGGCGAGTCGAACGAGAATTGCGTACGTTCATAAGAAGCGAGCGCGCGGCAAATGTCGTCGAAGTTTATTTCGCGGCCGAAGACCAGCTCGAAGGCTTCGCTATACCGCGGTATCGCCTTGAACTTCGCGACGACTTCGTCGGGGCTCTTCATACCCATCTCGATTGGATTCAGAATTGGCGATTTGGCCTGCTCTTCGAGGGTCTGAGCGCGGCCGTCCCAGAACTGGCTGCTATTGAACATGGCGTTGAGGATGGTCGGGGCGTTGCGGCGGCCCGCCTGCTGGTCGATACCTACCGAGTTTTTCCCTGGTCGGTGAAGCCGAGCGTGTAGTTGTGGCATCCCTCGCAGTGCTGGAGGTTGTCGGCCGAGAGGCGCTGATCAACGAACAGCGCCCGCCCGAGCGCAATCTTGGCAGGTGTCTGGGGATTGTCGGGCGGGATCGAGCGCGCGTAGAGCTCGGTGGGGAAACCGACCTGATGTTCGGATTTTGGAGAGGCGCCGGATCGCGAGCGCGCGATGGTGGTCGGGACGGCGCATGCCGTCGCGACAGCCGTGAGCATCGCGAGCGACGCGCGCAGCGCGACGCGAGCGATGCTGTGATTCGCGGGCATCACAATGCCCGAGAATCTGACTATTGTGCGCATCGCGCAATAGCTGTTTTTCTCGCGCGCGAAGCGCGAGAAAAAAGAAGGGCGGAGTCTTATCGACTCCGCCCTCTCGAGATTCCCCGGCCGCGTCCTACTCTCCCGTGACGCCTTCGGTCACAGTACCATCGGCGCTGAAGGGCTTAACTGCCGTGTTCGGGATGGGAACGGGTGTTTCACCTTCGCCATGGCGACCGGAAACCTGTCGCACTCGCCAGGAGGCGAGCGCTCAAGCTCCGACAAATCTGAATAGTAGGGTCTGCAAGTGTAGAGGTTCGAACCTTATTTGTGACTCGACCTTTGCCGTCCCGTCCGGTTAGCGATTGAAACCCGGACAAGTACGCGGCGACTATTCCAACCTGAGTTGAAATAGGTAGTGGTCAAGCCTCACGGCCGATTAGTACCAGTCAGCTCCACGCCTTACGGCGCTTCCACCCCTGGCCTATCAACCTCCTGGTCTAGAAGGGGCCTTTAGGATCTTACGATCGGGATACCTAATCTTGAGGTGGGCTTCCCGCTTATATGCTTTCAGCGGTTATCCCGTCCGTACATGGCTACCCGGCGATGCGGCTGGCGCCACAACCGGTACACCAGAGGTACGTCCGTCCCGGTCCTCTCGTACTAAGGACAGCTCCTCTCAAGTATCCTTCGCCCACGGCGGATAGGGACCGAACTGTCTCACGACGTTCTGAACCCAGCTCGCGTGCCACTTTAATCGGCGAACAGCCGAACCCTTGGGAGCTACTCCACCCCCAGGATGTGACGAGCCGACATCGAGGTGCCAAACCTCCCCGTCTATGTGAACTATTGGGGGAGATAAGCCTGTTATCCCCGGCGTACCTTTTGTCCGATTAGCGATGGCCCTTCCATACGGGACCACCGG
>NZ_DATDGQ010000169.1:0-25619 GCF_036522015.1 Binatus sp. (SeqCode) | reverse complement strand
GAGCGTCGCCACGTCCATCCCGATCAGCGCGGCGGGCACGAGCCCGAAATACGACAGGACCGCATAGCAGCCGACGATGTCGGGAGGATTCAGGAACACGCGGCGGAATTTATTTTCCTTGGCGAGCGCCGCGAGCCTGGTTCCGGGGTCGGTGATCGCGACAAAATGCGATCCCGCCGGACTCGACGACTTCGCTTTCACGCGCTCGAAGAATGCGTTGCAGTGCGACAGCGTCTCGATAGTCTCGCCGGTTTTGCTCGCGACGACGAACAGCGTCTTCGTGATGTCGATGTTGCGATCGAGCGCGCGAATCGTCTCGGGAACGGTCGAATCGAGCACGTGAAGTTTGGGATAGCCCGGTGCGCTGGGAAACGTCGTCGCGAACAGATCGGCGCTCTGCGAGGAGCCGCCCATCCCGAGCAGGACCACGTCGCGGAAGCCCGCGCTTCGCACTTCGCCGGCAAACGACGCCAGCTCTTTCACGCGCTCGGCCATCGTCTCGGGAGCCGTCAGGAAGCCGAGCCCGTTTTTGATCGTCGCCTGCTCCTTAGGTTCCTTTGACCAGAGCGCGGTGTCCTTTTTCCACAGCCGCGCAGGAAATTCGTTCTTGTCGAGATCCTTGTAGGTCGCGCTGACTTGCGATTCGTAACCGGTCGCCGCGACAGTCTGCTTGTCGTGCGCGCCATCGACGATTGCCGCGCGCCGGCCTTTGATTACCGCGCCCAAGTCCTCGAACGATTGCGCAAACGACTCGACGCCCTCTTTCTGCAACTCCTCGCCAACTTCGATGAGATCGATTCCAACCGATAAGAGCCGCTTGACGATGTCGCGAGCCTCGCTGACGCCTTCCTCGAGCGACGCGCGCGGCTTGCCGTGATCGCGAAACGCATCCATCGTCGCCGGCGGCATCGTATTGACGGTGTCAGGTCCGACGAGTTCCTCGACATACTTGACGTCGCTGTACGCGTGATTCTTGGTGCCGGTACTTGCCCACAGCGGCCATTGCGGACGCCCGCCCTTCGCGAGCACATCCTTGAAGCGGGAGCCCGCGAAGATTTCCTTGTAGCGCTGGTAGATGAGGCGCGAATTCGCGACCGCCGATTTGCCCATCAGCGCAGCGACCGCCTCGTTCGGCGCGGCCTTCAATTTGTCCTCGAGCTTGCGATCGACCAGCGTCTCGACGCGGCTGACGAATACGCTCGCCACCGACCAGACCTTGTCGATCGATTTTCCCGCCTTGAGCCGGCGTTCAAGGCCGCGGATAAACGCCTCGGCAACACTGTCGTAATGCTTCATCGAGAACATCAGGGTCACGTTGATGTTAAGCCCTTCGGAAATGAGCTGCTCGATCGCGGGGAGACCCGCGGGCGTCGATGGAACCTTGATCATCACGTTGGGACGCGCGAGTGCGGCCCAGTAGCGGCGCGCCGCCGCGATCGTGCCGTCGGTATCGTTGGCCAGGGTCGGCGAAACTTCGTAACTGATGTAGCCGTGGATGCCGCCGCTCTTGTCGTAGAGCGGGCGGAACGCGTCCGCCGCCATCCTGATGTCCTGCATCGAGAGCGCTTCATAGATTTCGTCGATGCTTTTTTTAGTGGGCGCGAGCTCCTTGAGCTGATCGTCGTAATCGGTGGAACCGGCGATGGCTTTTTCGAAGATCGTCGGATTCGACGTCATGCCCTTGAGGCCGTCCTCGTCGAGGATGCGGCGAAATTCAGCGGACGTGAGCAGATGGCGGCGTATGTAATCGAGCCATACGGCCTGTCCAAAATGCTCCAACTGCTTCAGAGGATTTTCAGCGTTGGCCATTGTTCGCTCGCTCCCTGATTGAAAATTCGGTCGAGCTTACGAGCGCGCGAGCAACTTCGAAGCGCGCTCGACGACGTTGTCGACGGTGAAGCCGAAATGCTTCATCACATCTTCGGACTTGCCCGACGCGCCGTAGGTCGTCATGCCGATAATGTCACCGTCGAGCCCGACCCATCGGTACCACGACATCGTCGCGCCCGCTTCGACAGCCAGCCGGCGGCGAATGCCCGGCGGCAACACCGAGTCGCGATAAGCCTGATCCTGCTGCTCGAAAATATTCTCACTCGGCATGCTCACGACGCGGACTGACTTGCCCTTTTCTTCAAGCTTCGATTTCGCATCGACCACCAACGACAGCTCGGAACCCGAGCCGATCAGAATGATATCCGCGGGACGGCCCGCGGTCTCGGCAATCACGTACGCGCCGCGACGCGCGCCGCTGGCAGGCGCCAGTTTCGTGCGATCGAGCGTCGGAACTTTCTGGCGCGACAGCGCGAGCAGCACCGGGCCGTGGGTATGCGTCATGATGGTGCGCCATGCCTCGACGGCTTCGTTCGCGTCGCCGGGGCGAATCACGGTGAGATGCGGAATCGCGCGCAGAGAGGATAGATGCTCGATAGGTTCGTGGGTCGGGCCGTCCTCGCCGACGCCGATCGAATCGTGCGTGAACACGAACACCACCTGGATCTCCATCAGCGCTGCCAGCCGAATCGAAGGGCGCGCATAGTCGGTGAAACACAGAAAGCTCGAGCCGTACGGGATGAAACCGCCGTGCAGCGAGATGCCGTTGAGGATGGAGCACATGCCGTGCTCGCGGATACCGAAATGCGGATTGCGGCCCTCATAATGCCCGCGCTCGAAATCCCCGCCATCTTTGATGTCGGTGAAGGTGGACTCGTTAAGATCGGCGGAGCCGCCGAACAGATTCCAGACTTTTTTCGCGATCGCGGCCTCGGCCTGCGAGGCTGAGACGCGCGTCGCGAGGCTGTCCTTGGGCGTGAACACCGGCAGCTCGGCGTCCCATCCTTTGGGCAGCTCTTTGGCGAGCGCGGTTTGAAATTCGCCGGCCAGCGCGGAATTTTTCCGGGCGTAGGTCTCGAACTTCGCGCTCCACTGTCGTTCCAGTTCTTCGCCACGCTCGACGCATTCGCGGAAATGTGCGAGCGCGTCGTCGGGCACGAAGAACGGCGGCTCGGTCGGATATTTGTAGAATTCCTTGGTCAGCTTGACTTCTTCGACGCCGAGCGGATTGCTATGCGCCGCCGAGGTGCCCTGCTTGTGCGGGCTGCCGTAGCCGATGATCGAATGCACGCGAATCAGCGACGGGCGGCTGGTCTCGGCGATTCCGTTTTCGATTGCCTTCGTGAGCGCATCGAGATCGTTCGCGTCGGCAACGTCCTGCGTATGCCACTTGTACGCATCGAAGCGCTTGACCACGTCCTCGTCGAAGCTGAGCTCGGTGTGCCCGTCGATGGTCACGTGGTTATCGTCGTAGAGATAGATGATGTTGCCGAGCCCGACGTGGCCTGCGATCGACGCGGCCTCGCTCGCGACGCCTTCCATCAGATCGCCGTCGCTGCAGATGCCGAAGATGCGATGGTCGAACAGGCCGGATTTGTCGCGCTCGAAGCGCGCTTCGAGATGCTTCGCCGCCATCGCCATCCCGACGCCGTTGCCGAAGCCCTGGCCGAGCGGGCCGGTGGTGGTCTCGACGCCGGGAGCGACGCCGTACTCGGGATGGCCGGGGGTTCGGCTGCCGAGCTGGCGAAACTGCTTGATGTCGTCGAGTGTGAGATCGTAGCCGGTGAGATAGAGCAGGCTGTAGAGCAGCATCGAGCCGTGACCGGCGGACAAAACGAAGCGGTCGCGGCCGAACCATTTTGGATTTTTCGGATTGTGGCGCATGAAGCGCGTGTAGAGCAGGTAGGCGGTGGGCGCCATGCCCATCGGCAATCCGCAATGGCCGGAGTTGGCCTTCTGGACCGCGTCGATGGTCAGTACGCGAATCGCGTTGATGCAGGTTTGGTCCAGGTCGGACCGGTTCGGTTTGATTTGCGCTGCAGTCGCCAAGATTTCACCACGGTTGGTTAGGGGCGGCCATCGCATCCGCCGTTATGGTCTTGTCACTTTCAATGACTGGATTTTCCGTCCAATCCACTTGTGGGACAAGCGCGATTTTTCTGATCAACGAACGGACGCGGTCACCAATCTTTCTTGTCGTCGTCCTTGGTGTCGCCTGCCTTGCGACGCATCACGTCCACGCTGGTTTTCGCATCACCTTTGTGACCGGCGCCGAGCGCGGCGGTGAATCGCTCCGCGATTGTCCGCATCACCGCGCCCTCTTCCGGATCGAGCGAACTGCCGAGCGCCGCCAGTTGCCCCATCGCAAGCCGAATCGCGGCGATCGACCCAGCCATGTCGCCGCGCTCGCGGCATGCCAGCGCGTCGCGCAGACGCTCGCGCACGCCGGCAATCGCAGGGCGGGCGCGCTCGCCGATCACAACTTCGAGTTCGCCAAGATTTTGCGCGAGTTTCGTGAACGGATCGTCTGCGGGATTGCTGAGCGCCACTAGTGGATTGTTTCATCGGTACAAGTTTAGATGCAAGGCCGCGGATCGTGGCGCGCGTCCTATTCCGCGTTGAATTCAGAATCGGCTCTTGCAAATGCGGAGCTGTACCCCCATAATGGGGGTATCGATTGGAGAAGCGCAAACCGCACTACCTGTTGCGGGACAGCAAAACAGCATTCGCCGATCCGGCGAAGCTGAACCGGTCATTCGCTTCCAGGCAAGGTGCCGATCAGCTCGGATTGGACGACTATAGCCGTGGTTGCCGCAATCCAGGCTTTGACTACGACAGATTTCGACAAGTCCATGACCTCCTATGCCGATTCCAGGATTTGGCAGGACGTTTACAGACCCAAGGTCGGCAAGACCGGGCTCTATGTGAAATTTACGCTCGACAGTATGAACGCTTTATTTCTAATCAGCTTCAAGGAGGCATAGGCAGTGGCACGTAACCCGCGAGAATATCCCGACACTATGACCAGCGCCGAGAGTGGCCGGCCGATGGTTCGTGGCGAGAAAATGGTGTCCTTCAAGATCCAGCGCAAAACCTTTCAGTACCGACAGCCAGGCTGGTGGTGTTCGCTGAAAGACCCGAACGACATGGAAGGCCAGTTGGTCGACGACGATAACCTGATTGCGGAAATGGCGAGGCGCACTGCGGAGGCTATGGTCAAGGGCGAGCAATTCACGCCGCTGCTGATCCGCGCTATCCGTTTGCTTTGCAAGCTCTCGCAGCGGGAGGCCGGCGAGCTATTCGGCACGGGAGAAAAGTCGTTCGAGAAATACGAGAGCGGCCAGATCAGACCGTCTGAGCCAACGAAGCGCCTTTTACGTCTGGCAATGACCCATCCTGAGATGTTCAGCATCCTGAAAAGGAAAGCTATCGAAGTGCCGGTAGAGATGGATTCGAAACTGGTTCGGCATACGATTCACGAGGCGCGTCTGGACCGTTTCTATGCTCCTCTGTTCCGAGTCCAGCGATCCAAAAATGGCTGAGCGGGCGGATTCTCGACCAGCGGGGGTTTTTGGTAGATGATTAAGTTTGAACTCGACGGAGGATGAGGGGCCCGATGAGACGAATGCTTGAGCGCCGCGTGGTGGTCACCGGAGTTGGACTGGTAACGCCGCTCGGAGTTGGAGTGGAGAAGAACTGGGACGCCCTGATGGCGGGGCGGTCCGGTATCGGCCCGATTACGCGCTTCGACGCCTCGGAATTCCCCGCGCGCATCGCCGGCGAGGTGCGGGATTTCAATCCCGAGGACTGGATCGAGAAGCGCGACATCAAAAAAATGGACCCGTTCATCCAGTATGCGGTCGCGTCCGCTGAGCAGGCGATGCGCCAGTCGGGGTTCAAGATTACCGAAGAGAACGCTGACAACGTCGGCGTGTTGATCGGCGTCGGTATCGGCGGCCTCTGCACAATCGAGGAGTACCACAAGGTCTTCATGGACACGGGGCTGCGTCACGTCACCCCATTTTTCATCCCCAAGCTGATCGGCAACCTTGCGCCCGGCCAAATCTCGATCCGCTACGGAGCGCGCGGCGTCAACCTTACGACCACCAGCGCGTGCGCGTCGGGCAGTCATGCGATCGGCGAGGCGTACCGCATGATCAGGCTCGGCTACCTGGACGCCGCAATAACCGGCGGCTCGGAGGCCGCAATCACGTCGCTCGGCGTGGGTGGGTTTGTCGCGATGCGCGCGCTTTCGACGCGCAACGAAGAACCGGCGAAGGCCAGCCGTCCATTCGACAAAGAGCGCGATGGCTTCGTGATGTCGGAGGGCTCGGCCGCCCTGATCCTCGAGGAGCGCGACGCCGCAATCCAGCGCGGCGCAAAGATCATTGCTGAAATCTGCGGTTACGCCGCCAACAGCGACGCTTACCACATCACGTCTCCCGCGCCGGAGGGCCGCGGCGCCGCCAAGTGCATGCGGATGTGTCTGGAGGACAGCGACCTCGATCCCAACGTTGTCGATTACATCAACGCGCACGGAACCTCGACCGAGCAAGGCGACCTCGCGGAAACTCAGGCGGTCAAGCATGTCTTCGGCGAGCGCGCCGCGAAAGTTGCGATCAGTTCGACCAAGTCGATGACCGGGCATACGCTCGGCGCGGCCGGCGCGATCGAGTCGGTGTACACTGTGCTCGCGATCGATCGCGGGATGATGCCGCCGACTATCAACCAGGAATTTCCCGACCCCGCATGCGACCTCGACTACGTGCCGAACAAGCCGCGCGCCGCGAAGATTCGCATCGCGCTCAATAATTCGTTCGGATTCGGCGGCACCAACACGACGCTGGCCTTCAGGCCCGCTTAACCAGGGCTGGACCGTTCATCATGGGCTCAAGAATTGTCGCCACCGGACGGGCCGTACCGCGCACGGCACTGACTAACAAAGATCTCGAGCGGTACATGGACACCTCCGACGAATGGATTCGGTCGCGCACCGGAATCGGCCAGCGCTACCTGATGCGCCAGGGTGAGTCGCTCGCGCAAATCGCGACCGACGCGAGCCGCACTGCGCTCGAGCGCGCGGGCGTCAAGCCGGGCGAGCTCGACGCGATCATCGTCGGCACCGTTTCGTCGGAGTACGGCTTTCCGTCCTTCGCCTGCCAGATTCAGCATGGTCTCGGCATCACGTCGATCCCTGCCTTCGACGTCGCCGCCGCGTGTTCGGGCTTCGTCTATGCGCTTCAAGTCGCGGACGCACAGATGCGCGCCGGCGATTTCAAGCGCGTACTGGTGGTCGGCGCCGACGCGCTGTCGACGATGGTCGATTGGAACGATCGAAGGACCGCGGTTCTGTTCGGCGACGGCGCCGGCGCATGCGTGCTGGTCACCGAGCCGGGAAATCGCGGCGTACTGGCGAGCCTGCTGCGTTCCGCCGGCGAGCATTGGACTCTGCTCTCGGTCCGCGCGACTGGAACCCGCAGCACGATCGATTCCGAAGTGCGGCGCTCCCCCGATGACGCGATTCAAATGAAGGGCCCCGAGCTCTTCAAGATTGCCGTCAAGAGCATGGAAGAAGTCAGCCGGCTGGTCGCCGAGCGCGCCGGCGTCAAGCTCGACGAGATCGATCTGTTCGTACCGCATCAGGCGAACATGCGGATTATTTCCGCCGTCGCGGAGCGTCTCGGGCTACCCGCGGAAAGAGTGTTCACGAATATAGATCGCTACGGCAACACTTCGGCCGCGTCGGTGCCGATCGCGCTCGACGAGGCGCTCGAGCAAGGCCGCATTCACGATGGCAGCATCGTGATGCTGAACGCATGCGGCGGCGGCCTCACCTGGGGCGCGAACCTGGTCCGCTGGTAATTTTCACTCTGGTTGTGCGAAGAACCTAACCCCTAACCCCTTCCCGCGCGGGAAGGGAACCGGACTTAAGAACACCAGCCGCGAAATCCAGTCACCTAGCCCTTCGCACAAATGCTGAACGAAATCCTCGCCCGACGCGTGCTGATCGTGCTCGGCAAGGGCGGCGTCGGCAAATCCACGCTCAGCGCCGCGATCGCCAAGGTCGCGACCCTCTCCGGCGCGAGCGCGCTAGTCATGGAATGCGACGCACGTGCTCCGCTGGCTGCCACGTTCGGCGTCGCGTCGTCGTTCGTGCCGACGCAAGTCGCGCACAATCTGGCGCTGATGACGCTCGACGGCCGCGCCGCGCTCGAGGAATATCTGCGCCTGGTGGTGCCGGGGCGGATGCTGCTGAAGGCGGTGTTCGCCAGCCGCCTCTACCAGTTTTTCGTGCAAGCCGCGCCGGGTCTGCGCGAACTGATGATGCTCGGGAAAGTATTTTACGACGCCGAGCAACCCGATCCCAAGCCGCACGCCCGCAACCTGATAGTCGTCGATGCTCCTGCCAGCGGCCAGGCGATGGGCCTGCTCAAGATGCCTACAGCTGCGCGCTCGACGTTCGGCGACAGCGTGGTCGGCAAGGAGGCGAGCAATATTTCGAAGATGCTGCGCGACCAGCGCAATTGCGCGATCGTCCAGGTCACCACGGCCGATACTCTTTCGATTTCCGAAACTATCGAGACTCACGCGCTCTTGAGCAGCATCCACCTCGCGCCGGCGGCCGTGCTGTTCAATCGAATGCCGCCATCGGAGTTCGGCGCCGAAGACATCTCGACGCTGACCAACCGCCGCGGCCGTCATTTGCGCAGGAAAGATCTCGAGCATCTCGCCGAGCTCGCAAAGTCCGAACTAAAGCGCGCCGCGGACGCCCGCAAAGCGATCGCAAAAATCCGCACCGAGACAGGCGGTCCCGTGCTCGAGATTGCCGAACACAGCGGCATGTCGGGAATCGAGCTCATCGATCGCATCGCGGCCGAGCTCGCCCGTCATCGCGAAGACGAAACCGTTCCTCGCACGGCGCATCGACGCTGAACCGTCGGTCATCGCAATGTCTTGTCATCCTGACGAGGCGAGCAACGCTAGTGCGGTCGTCCCGAACCACAATCTATGGTACGAATGGTTTTTTTTCGGACTCGCCAATGAGACGCCTCAGGAGCCAACGATGACCACGCGTCGAGCTGAATGCCAGTGCGGCCAGCTTTCGGCCACCTGCTCTGGAGAACCCTACCGCATATCCGTGTGCCATTGCCTGGCCTGTAAACGGAAAACCGGCAGCGCATTCGGCTTTGGCGCCTGGTTTCGACAGAGCGACGTCTTGACTGAGGGGAATGCGACCGAGTTCGTGCGCGTCGGCGACGACGGCGGCCACGTCACTAACCGGTTTTGCCCAAATTGCGGCGCCACCGTCCTCTGGAGCATCGACACCTTGCCGGGCGTCGTCGCCGTATCGGCAGGCGGCTTCGCGGACCTCGCGTTCCCGCCGCCATCGGTGTCCGTCTACCACCAGAGCCGCCGGTATCCTTGGGTTGAGATACGCGCCGAACCGCTCGAGAAACGCGGCTGAGATTGAATGAGTCCATCGGCTGGAATCCCGAGGCCTCGATAACTAACCTCGTGGCGATGCCTGAGACTGAGAAGAAATCTCGCGCGCCTCGCGAGCCCTGGATAATCCGCACCTATGCGGGCTTCGGCGACGCGCGCCAGGCCAACGAGCGCTTCCTCGCGAATCTGCAGCAGGGCCAGCGCGGGCTTTCGATCGCCTTCGACCTGCCTACGCAAAATGGCTATGACCCCGACGCTCCGGTCGCGCGCGGCGAAGTCGGTGAAGCGGGCGTTTCGATTTGCCATTGGCAGGACATGGAGCAGCTGTTCGAGGGAATCCCGCTGCAGTCGATCAACACCTCGATGACGATTAACGCGACCGCGCCGTTTATCCTCGCGCTGTACCTGGTCGTCGCGGAAAAGCACGGCGTGCCGTGGAGCGAGCTGCGCGGCACGACGCAAAACGATCTGTTGAAAGAGTTCGTCGCGCGCGGCACCTCGATTTTTCACCCTGAGCTGTCGTTTCGCCTTTCCACCGACCTGATTCGCTTTGCCGTCGAGCGCGTGCCGAATTGGAACCCGATCAACTGCTGCGGCTACCACTATATGGAGAGCGGCGCCGGACCGGCCGAGGAAATCGGTTACGCCTTCGGCAACGCGCTGCTGATTCTCGACGCGATCCGTCCCAAGCTCGACGCGGCCGCGTTCGAACAGACGGTCCGCCGCATTTCGTTTTTCATCAACAGCGGTATCGAGCTGGTCCCGGAGATTTGCAAGATTCGCGCGTACTTCAAACTGTGGCGCGAGCTTTGTTCCACCCAATACAAGGTCAAGGACGTCGCCTTCCGCGCCGGATGCCAGGTGCGATCGCTCACGCTCACCGAGCCGCAGCCCGAGGTGAACATCATTCGCATCGCGTACGAGGCGTTGCCGGTCGTCCTCTCGGCCGATGCGCGGGTGAATGCGCTTCAGTTGCCCGGTTTTCGCGAGGCGCTCAGTCTGCCTGACCAGTCCGAGCAGACGCTGAGCCTGCGCACGCAGCAGGTCCTGATGCACGAGACAGGGCTGGCGGGCTATGGCGATATTTTCGAGGGCAGCAAAGTTATCGAGCAGCTCACCGCCGAGACCGCGGCGCGCGCGAGAGAAATCGCAATCCGCTTGCGCGAGGCCGGCTACTCCCGCGCCATTTCAATCGTCAGCGGTGAGCTGACGCGCCAACTGGCCGAGCGTCACCGCAAAGTCGAGTCCGGCGAGATCGTACAGATCGGCGTCAATGCTTTCACGGGCGAAGTCGGGCTCGCGCCGCCGCCTAAGCAGAACGCAGACCATGCGGCGCAGGCGTCGAAGGAAAAAGAACGTATCGAGTCGATCAAAAAGTGGCGCGCGACGCGCGACCAGGCCGCCGTGGCGAAGGCTCGCGAGACGCTCGAACGCGCGGGCGCGAATGATGGCGCCAGCGGACTGATCGAAGCGACCATCGACCTCGCGCGCGCGGGCGGCACCGTCGGCGAATGGACCGATTCGCTGGTGCGCGTCGGACGCGGACGCTACACGCCGCCGATTCTCGAAACCAGCGTGAGCGTCGGCTCGCTCAAGGTGCCGGTGGCGACGCGAAAAATCCGGATCGCGCTCGGCAAGGGCGGCCTCGACGGGCACATCAATGCAATCAAGCTGCTCGCGCACGCATGCATGCAAGCCGGGATGGAAGTAGTGCTTGCGGGATTCAAGCAGACGCCGGAGCAGATGGTCGCGACGGCGCTCGAGGAAGACGTCGACGTGCTTGCAATTTCGAGCCTCGCCGGCGCGCACATGTCGATCGCGCGAGAGACGATCGAGCTGCTGAAAAGCCGCGGCGCCGGCGACGTATCGCTGGTAATGGGTGGAATCATCCCGGAGGCCGATCGTAAGGCCCTCAGCGAGCTCGGCGTCAAAGCGGTGTTTACTCCAAAGGACTCGAACCTCGGCGAGATTGTCGGCCGCATCATCGCGATCGCGAATCGGGAGCAGTGAAGATCAGATGAGACTTTTGAAATTCTTCTCGACCGCCGCCGCCCTGGCGATGCTGCTCGCGAGTCCCGCCTTCGCCGAAGAGGGGCGCCCGTGGCTTTGCCGCGACAAGCCGGTCTTCTCGTACGATCGCTCGATGGAATACGTTGCAACCGCGCGCCCGGGCCGGCAATGGCGAATCTTCTTCATGCAGTATTCGCCCGACGCAGCGCACGACGGATTCGACATCGTGAACACGCGCGAGATCTCGTCGCATGGCGATCCGGTGGGCGGTAATCTCGCCGCGGGCCGATATTTTGCCGTCGCGCTGTACCGCGAAGGCGGCCACTGGATCTGTCCCGACTACACGCACGACGACCGCGATCCCAAACTCGGTGAAGTGAGTAATCTCTGCTACGGCGAAGACGGGCCGCCCTGCCTGGTCAAACTACAGGTGAAGCCGGACCATCATCTCGCGATGCCCGCGGCGCCCGCGCCTTAGCGCGATGAGATTTCATAGCGGTGAAATTGCGGTTCAGGAACGGGCCGGGGTCCGTGACATCGCGCAGGACGTCGGCGAAGGTATCGCCGATCACCTCCCGCCGGGCGCCAGCGACTTTCTTCAGCGCCGGCAAATGGCGGTGCTCGGCACCGTCGACAATCGCGGACACGTCTGGGCTTCGGTCGTAACGGGCGAGCCGGGGTTCATCGAGGCGATCGATGATCGCACGCTCAGAATCGCCGTGCGTGCGTCGTCCAGCGATCCGCTATTACGCAATCTGGCGACCGAGGGACTCACTGCCCTGTTCGCGCCCGACTTCGTTTCCTCGCGTCGCGTGCGCGTCAACGGCCGCGGCGTGATAAGAGATGGCGCAATCTTCATTACGACCGAAGAAGTTTACGGCAACTGCCGGCGCTACTTGCAGGAGCGTATTTTCGTCGGCAATCGGGAGCCTGCGGCGGAGGGGCAGGCGGCCAGCGCCAGCTCCGCGCTATCGGCATCGCAGCAACAGCAGATTTCTCGCGCCGACACGTTCTTCATCGCCACCGACAAGCCGGATCGGGGCGCCGACGTTTCGCACAAGGGCGGCAATCCCGGCTTCGTCCGAGTGCTCGACCAGCGGCGGCTCGCGTTCCCCGACTACAACGGCAACAGCATGTTCAATACGCTGGGCAACCTTACCGACAATCCGCAGGCCGGACTCTTGTTCATCGATTTCGACACCGGCCGCACGCTCCAGCTCACCGGGAGCGCGTCGATCGACTGGAGTCCCGAGCGCGTGAGGACCTTCGCCGGCGCTGAGCGAGTGGTCGAATTTGAGTTGGAGCAAATCATCGACACTCCTGAGGGCTTTCCACTGGTCGCCAAGTTCCGGCAATTCTCGCGCAACAATCCGAAGCTCTAGGATGCAAGTCGACAAGGCAGATTTCGTAATCGTCGGCGCAGGATCGGCCGGCGCTGCGCTCGCCGCCCGACTTTCGGAAGACGCTGGCCGCTCAGTCCTGCTACTCGAGGCTGGACCCGACTACCGCTCCGCCGAGACGCCCGACGCGATGCGCGTCGCGAATTTTGCCGCGATCGTTCTCGGCTCCGAGGACTTGCAGAAGTACCAGTGGGGAGCGCTGAAGGCGCGGCGCACCGATGTGCAGGAACCGATGGTGTACTGGCGCGGTCGTGGGGCGGGCGGCAGCTCCGCAATCAACGGGCAGATCGCGATTCGCGGGATGCTCGCCGACTTCGATGAATGGTCGCGCCAGGGATGCGTCGGGTGGTCGGGCGCGGAAGTGCTGCCCTACTTCAAGAAGCTCGAAGACGATCTCGATTTCGGTGACCGTCCGTATCACGGGCGCGGCGGCCCGATCCCGGTCTGGCGCATGCCGCAGGATCGATGGGGCGGCACGGACATCGCGCTGCGAGACGTGTGCCTCAATCTCGGCTACGGCTGGTGCGACGATCACAATGCGCCTACCGGCACAGGAGTGTCGCCGTACGCGATGAACCGCCGCAACGACGCTCGCGTCTCGACCAACGACGGCTACCTCGAACCGGCGCGCGGTCGCGCCAACCTGCGCATCGTCGGCGACGCGCTGATCGACCGCGTCGAGTTCGCCGGCAACCGCGCGGTGGCGGTGAGAGTGCGCACGCGTGACGGATGGACCCGGGTCGAGGGCGGCGAGATCGTCTTGTGTGCCGGCGCGATTCATTCGCCGGCGATCCTGATGCGCTCGGGGATCGGACCCGCCGACGATTTGCGCGCGCTCGGAATCCGCGTCGTCGCGGACCTGCCGGTCGGCAACGATCTGATCGACCATCCGATGATCGCGATGGGCATGACGCTGAAGCCCGCGGCGCGCGTCCCGAGTTCGTACGCGCGACACACCAACTGCGCCGTCAGGTACAGCTCGGGCCTCGGCGGCGCCGGCGAGAACGACATGTTTCTGCTGGCGATGAACCTGTTCGGCTTCAGCCGCGCGTACGGCTTCATCTGGATGACGGCGTACCAGACTTATTCGCGCGGACACTTGCGCATCACGTCGCCGAATCCCGAGACCGACCCTGACGTGCGCTTTCGCATGCTGTCCGACGAGCGCGACCTGGTCCGCATGCGCGACGGCATCCGCCGCATTCGTGAGTTCGCGCGCCATCCCGCGATTCTGAATGCGGCCGATGCGGTGGGATTCGGCAATCCGATGCTGATTACGAACGGCATGGCGGACACCCCGCCCGAGGGCGCCGCGCTCGACGACTGGATGCGCGCCAATTGCTTCGACTCGCAGCACGCTGCGGGCACCTGCAGGATGGGGCCGGCGTCAGAGCCGCGCACAATCGTCGATCCCGACTGCCGCGTGCTGGGAATCGACGGACTGCGAGTAATCGATTGCTCAGTGATGCCGGAGATAGTCCGCGCCAACACTCATCTCAGCACGGTGATGATCGCAGAGCTGATGGCCGACCGGCTCCGCGGGCGCAACTGAAAAGAGAGAACCACGGGAGAGAATCGCGTCCCCTCCCGCGATATTCGATCAGCCGATTGGAATCTCGGAGTAAACCGCGGATGAAACGAGATCCGCAGTGGGCTTATCAGTCGAGTTCACTTCCGCCATCAGCTTCTGCCAGTCGTTGTCGGTTTCGAGCTTCGTGCTGAGTTCCGCATGCGCCTTCCAGTTCGGCGTCTCGATTATGTACAGAATCGCATTTGGAGCCGCGCCCGCGACGCTCGTGAGCGTCCGCGTGCTGGCGCCCAATCCCCTCATAATCTTGTCCGCGCGCTTGGCGATACCGATAAACTGTTCGAGCGCTCCGGGACGCGGGTTCCACGTATACACTTGTGCAATAGCCATAGTTATCTCCTGATTCGTGATGAAAGTTTCTTTGCGCGCCGCTTCCGTTCAGCTCGGTACTTCGACGTTGAGTGCACTCACGAGCCGCTCGGCGTTCGGCGACTTGGCCGAGTTGATCTCGGTGATGAATGACTGCCAGTCCTTGTCGGTCTCAAGCTTTGCCATGTAATTGCCATAGTCCTTCCAGTCGCTGTGCTCGATCACCAGCGCGATGGTTCCCGCATTCGGCCCTGACACTTCGTTCCACGCGCGGAACTTCCCGCCGGCTCGCTTGATGATATTGCTGGCCTTCGCGATGTCGCGCATCAGCGCCTCGAGACGACCGGGTAGGGGTTTGAGAAACAAAACATTCGATACCGTTGCCATATGGATCTCCTTCACAGGTTACGGGTTTGTGATCGCAACGCAGGTGGCCGCGAGAGGAATGCCTCGCAACTGAGTACGCCCTTTTTTCGGCAGATCGCTGGTTCTGAGAGGATCAGGGAAAGGTGGCCTAGGATGATCAGGAACTATGCCGTTGCCACCCTCGCGTCAAGCGAACGATCTGCAACATCGCGCCCATCAGATCGTCCAAACAGGCGCAAAAAGAAACAGGAACGGTTAGCTGTTGGAGGTTTGATGGAGGCGGCGATCGGATTCGAACCGATGCATGGAGGTTTTGCAGACCTCTCCCTTAACCACTTGGGTACGCCGCCCCAGTCCATATCGTCGTCGCGACCGGACCCATTGAACTATCACGCGCGGGAAAGTGCATCAATTGAGTATCCGCACGCACATGCCGTCGCATGGCCACTCACCATTCTTGTATTATTCCGAAGCCGACGCGAACCGCTTTGGCGGGAGGACTCATTGATGGGCTCGAGTGGCAACGAAACCGATAAGCTGGTCGTTCTGGTCGAAGAGCGAGTGGAAGTGATCGTTCAGGTGGAGAACGCGCCGTCAGATTTCTCGATGCCGGGCTCCGACGGCGAGCATCTGCTACAGCAGCGGTACGGAAGGACGACTCACGCACTGGCATTTTACAAGCACCAAGTGATCGACCATCTGAATTCTGCGATGCAAACGTTTCTCGCCCGCCAGGAGTTGATGTTCGTCGGTACTGCGGACGCGAAAGGACACGCCGACTCAGCCTTTCGATGCGGGCACCCGGGCTTTGTGAAGGTCCTAGATGAACGCACTGTTGCCTATCCCGAATACCGGGGCAACGGCGTGATGGCGAGCCTTGGCAACATACTAGAAAATCCGCATATAGGTCTGTTGTTCATCGACTTCGGCGAGCAGATAGGTCTCCACATAAACGGCGGCGCCAAAATAGTAGAGAACAACGAATTTCTGGAATTCCTGAAGGACCATCCAGCCGAGCAAGAGATACTGGGGGACGCAGTCCTCAAGGACATATTGGAGAGCGACGGCGGACACCTGGAACGATGGGTAATGGTTGACGTAGTCGAAGCCTACGTCCAATGCTCCAAGCACATACCTCCGATGCAACGAATGGATCACGACATCAAGTGGGGCGGCGAAGACCATCACGCAAAGGGCGGCGACTACTTCGGCACCGCGCACAGCCAGAAGTAACTCTGATCCGGGACGTTGGCCTAAGAGCTTCGCAGCGACAGATTCATCTGGCCGGCGGGGTGCAGTAGATCGGGGGAGTCGTTGTCGACGTTGTTGACTTCGGGCGAGACTGGAGTGGCAATCAACAGGTCGGCGGGTGCGGGAACCAGTAAACGCTTGAGCGAATGCGGATCGGGCGCGCGCGGGTCCATCCAGTCGTCGGCGTCGCGATCAGCCAGTATCACCGGCATCCGGTCGTGATAGGACTCAAGTACGGCATTGGCCGAAGTGGTCAGGATCGTGAAGGTCGTTTCCCAGACGCCCTGCCCTTTCTGCCACGCCTCGTACAGGCCGGCGAAGAGAATCAGCCCGCTATCCTCGCGATGGAACCAGGTCGGCTGTCGCGCAGTCTTCGGCCCCGTCCATTCGAAGAATCCATCCGCCGGCACGACGCATCGGCGCTTCTTGAACGCGTCGCGAAATGCGCCCCGAGTCTCGACGGTCTCCGACCGCGCATTGATTGTCTTGGCGGCCATACTCGCGTCTTTAGAGCCGCTCTTGATAAGTCCCCAGGTGGCTGGAATCACCTCGCGATTTTCGTACTTAATTCTGACTATGAAATGTAGCTGTGTCGGCGCGACGTTGTAGCGAGGACGGTAATCGACGAACGAGTCCGGCGATACTCCCAGTTCCGCGGCCAGTGAATTGCCGTCGCGCCGCGTGATTGTGAATCGTCCGCACATTTTCCGGAGTTATGAAACTCGCGTCATCGTGCGGTTTCGTTCTGCGGCGTAAACGCGCGCTGGAATGATGGCCTTGCGAGCATGCGCTTCGCGTAGGTCTCCAGCGAGGGGAAGTCGTTCAGCAGATGGTGCCGCGAGTCGAGGTATATTACTCCCGAACCGATCATCACGTCCGCCGCGGTGATCTTGTTGCCGACGATAAATTCGTTCCCGTCGAGCACGCGATCAAGCACCAGGAAACACTCCTTCATACGCTCGCGATCGAGCGCGAATCCCTCGAGCGCGGCCATCGAGTAGAACATCCACTGGTAGTACATCCCGCGCTCGACGGTGCCGAGCGCCGGCGCCATCCGCTTGTCCGGGAACTTGTCGGCGAGATACGCACAGATAGCGGCCGACTCGAACATCGTAAGTGTCCCGTCCTGCAAGGCGGGTAGCTGTCCGTGCGGATGAATTCTTCGATACTCGAGACCCTTGTGCTCGCCGCCTTTGAAATCGATGAGCACAATCTCGTAGGGCACGGCGAGTTCCTCGAGCATGATCAGCGGCCTGATTGCCCTGGTTTGCGGTGCGTAGTAGAGCTTCATCGCCTCTGCCTCTTCAGGATCTTCTCGACAACAGATGCACTGCCGAAAAAGTGTCTATACAAATACCAGCCGAGCCGTGTGTAGAGCGACCATCAGATTTTCGTTGGTGGGGATAACGCGCACGCTGCATCGGCTATCGATGGTGCTTATCGAGTCTTCTCCAGAGTCGTTGCGTCGCGTATCGATCGCCAGCCCGAGGTGCGCCAACCCTGCGCAGACTTCCGCGCGTACTGCGGCCGCGTGTTCGCCGATCCCGCCGGTGAAGACGAGCAAGTCCAATCCGCCGAGCGCGGCTGACAGTGCGCCAATTGCTTTTTTGATCTGATAGCAGAACATTTCGATCGCCAGCGCCGCATCCGCGTTCGTCGCGCGCGCATCGAGCAAGATTTTCAGGTCAGAGCTGAGAGCCGAAACCCCGAGCAAGCCCGATTTCTGATTGACGAGTTCACCTAGTCGCGCCGCGTCGTATTTCTTCTGCTGGAGCAGATAAAGAATCAGGCCCGGATCGAGATCCCCGGGCCGCGTACCCATCATGAAGCCTCCCGCCGGCGTGAAACCCATCGTGGTGTCGAGTGGGCGGCCGTCGTGCACGGCAGCCATGCTCGCGCCGTTGCCCAGGTGCGCGATTATCAAGCGGCGCGGGACGTCCGCTCCCAGAGCCCGCATGATGTACTCGTAAGAAATTCCGTGAAAGCCGTAGCGTCGCACACCGGCGTCGTACAGGTCGCGGGGTAAGGGAAAGCGCTCGGCGCGCGCGGGCATTCCGCGATGAAACGCGGTGTCGAAGCAGGCGACCTGCGCAACTTTCGGATGGCGCGCGGCGACCGCCTCGATACCTTCGATACCGCCGGGCATGTGCAGCGGTGCGAATGGAATCAGTCGTTTCAAATCGGTGAGCAGCGCAGGCGTGACGAGCTCGGGAACGACGTGACTCGCGCCGCCGTGGACGATTCGATGTCCGACCGCATCGGGACCCGGCAGCTTCAGGCGCTCGAACTCGTCGAACAGCGCGTTGACCGCAACCTGCGGGCGCGCGAGTTCGCGATCTGATTCGGCAAGCGAGCGGCCGTTCGCATCGCGAATTGTGATTTTGCCGCCACTCGAGCCGACTCGATCCGCGGCACCTTCGGCCATGACCGATTCGGTGCCGCCGGAGATCGAGTACAGCGCGAACTTGCACGACGACGAACCGACGTTGATGCAGAGTATGGTGTGACGAGCCGGCAAGCCTGATTCCTCAGTTGGCTTTGTTCGACCCAGCCTGCTTGAAGACTCGTGCGATCAGCTCCTGCGCTTCAGCTTGAATCCTATGCAGGTGATCCTCGCCCTTGAAGCTCTCCGCGTAAATTTTGTAGACCTCTTCGGTGCCCGACGGCCGCGCGGCGAACCATCCGCTCTCTGCGATCACCTTGATTCCGCCGATAGGCGCTCCGTTGCCGGACGCAACGGTCAGCGACTTGATAATTTTCTCACCCGCTAGCTCTTTCTCATTCAGTTGCTCGGGAGCCAACTTCGCCAGAATTGCCTTTTGTGCGAGCGTCGCGGGCGCGTCGATACGTTCGTAGGCCGGCTCACCGAACTTCTTCGTAAGGTCGTCGTACATCGTGCCGGGATCGCGTCCTTCGCGCGCGGTTATCTCTGCCGCCAGCAAGCCGAGGATCAATCCGTCCTTGTCTGTAGTCCACACGGTTCCATCGGTGCGTAGAAACGAACCGCCCGCGCTCTCCTCACCGCAAAATCCGACCGAGCCGTCGATCAGGCCGTCCACGAACCACTTGAAGCCGACCGGCGTCTCGATCAACTTGCGGTCGAGGCTAGCGGCGACGCGATCGATCATGCTGCTGCTCACCACCGTCTTGCCGACGGCAGCGTCCTTGCGCCATCGCACGCGATTGCGAAACAGGTACGAGATGGCGACCGCCAGATAGTGATTCGGATTCATCAAGCCGCTTGAGCGAGTCACTATTCCGTGCCGATCGGCGTCAGTGTCGTTGGCAAACGCGACGTCAAAGCGATCGCGCATAGCCAGCAGACGCACCATCGCGTACGGTGACGAGCAATCCATTCTGATTTTGCCGTCCCAGTCCGCCGTCATGAAACGAAACGTCGGATCGACGAGGTCGCTGACCACCGTCGCCTTGATTCCGTACTTTTCGATCACCGCAGGCCAGTAATGCACCGCCGCGCCGCCGAGCGGATCGATTCCGACTTGCACGCCTGCGCCGCGAATCGCCGCCATGTCGATGACGTTGCCCAGGTCGCCGACGTAGGCGCCGATGTAATCGTGTTTGTGAAGCGTCGTCGCCGTGAGCGCCCGCTGGTATGGAACCCGCTGCACGCCGGCGAGTTTGTTCTTGAGAAAGTCGTTGGCGGTATTCTGAATCCAAGCGGTGACCGATGTGTCCGCCGGGCCGCCGTTAGCGGGATTGTATTTGAAACCGCCGTCAGGCGGCGGATTGTGCGATGGCGTGATCACGATCCCGTCGGCGAGCCCGCTTTTGCGGCCGCGATTGTAGGTCAAGATGGCGTGCGAGATCGCCGGCGTCGGCGTGTACCCGCCACTGCTATCGACCATCGTCTCGACGCCGTTGGCGGCCAGCACTTCGAGCGCGCTCGCGAAAGCCGGGACCGAAAGCGCATGCGTGTCCATCCCGAGATAGAGCGGCCCATCGATGTGCTGGCTTCTGCGATAGAGGCAAATCGCCTGGCTGATCCCGACGATGTGCGACTCGTTGAACGCGGTGTCGAACGCGGAGCCGCGATGCCCCGAGGTGCCGAACGAGACTCGTTGCGCGGGATTGTCGGCGTCTGGCTTGAGGCTGTAGTACGCGGTGATCAAACGCGGCACGTCGACGAGCTGCGCTTGATCGACAGGTTTTCCGGCGAGCGGGCTTACTTTCATAAGATCAATCCGGAGTCCATTTCCAGTTGCGAATCGCGGGCATGTCTTCGAGATGCTGGACCACGTACTTGCGATGCGCGTCGAGCGCCGCTTCCGTCATCCTGATCAGTTCGCGGGCACGCTCGTGGTAATGCGGCGCGCGGCGCAGACCCTCGATACAAAGGTGATAGCGGCTTGCCTGGTTCAGCACCAGCATGTCGAACGGCGTGGTCGTGGTGCCTTCTTCGACGTAGCCGCGAACATGGAAGCGATCGGGATTAGGGCGTCCGTGCAGAAGTTGATGAACCTCGCCCGGGTAACCGTGAAACGCGAAGACGACATCCTTGTCGCGCGTGAAAAGTTCGGCAAAATAGTCGTCGCTCATTCCGTGCGGATGGCGATCGGGCGGAAACAGCGTCATCAGGTCGACGACGTTCACGACTCGAATTTTCATTTCAGGCAGATATTTCCGAAACAGCCACGCCGCCGCGATCGCTTCTTCCGTCATCACGTCGCCGGCGCATGCGAGCACGAGGTCCGGCTCCTTGCCATTTTCGTTGCCGGCCCATCGCCAGACCGACGCGCCGCGCGAACAATGCTCGCGGGCAGCGTCGATATCGAGCCACACCGGATGCTCCTGCTTGTCGATAACGATCAAGTTGATGTAGTCGCGGCTGCGCAGGCAATGGTCCGCGACCGACAGGAGGCAGTTGGCGTCGGGCGGCAGGTAGATTCGCGAGACGATGCCGCGCTTGGTCAGCAGCGTGTCGAGAAAGCCGGGACCCTGATGGCTGAAGCCATTGTGATCGTTGCGCCAGCAGGTCGAAGTGAGCAGGTAGTTCAGCGACGGAATCGGACGTCGCCATGGCAACTCGCTCTTGCACGTCTGCAGCCATTTCGCGTGCTGCGTCGCCATCGAGTCGACGATCATCGCGAACGCCTCGTACGACGCGAAAACTCCATGGCGTCCGGTCAGCGTGTAGCCTTCGAGCCATCCCTGGTGGCAATGCTCGCTCAGCACTTCCATCACGCGTCCATCGGGCGAGACGTGGTCGTCGTAGCTTTCGACACGGCTGACCAGGCATCGGTTCTCGACGTCGAACACGTCGCCGAGCCGATTCGAGTTGGTTTCGTCGGGGCAGAACAGGCGGAAGTTCTGCTGTTTGGAATTGCGCGTGAAAATGTCGCGCAGCATCTTGCCGAAGGGCCGCGTCGATTCGACGTTGACGCTGCCGGGTTGTTCGGTCGCCACCGCATAGTCGGTAAAGGACGGGATGTCGAGCGCAACGGTCAGAAGTCCGCCGTTGGCGTGCGGATTCGCACCCATTCGGCGAGTTCCCTCAGGCGCCATCGCTTTGATCTCCGGCCTCAGGCGTCCACCATGATCGAACAACTCGTCGGGGCGGTAACTGCGCATCCACGCCTCGAGCAATTTCAGATGCTCGGGATTTTCTTTCACGCCTGAAAGAGGCACCTGATGCGCGCGGAACGTTCCTTCGATCTTTACGCCGTCGACAACCTTGGGTCCGGTCCATCCTTTGAGCGTTCGCAATACGATTGCAGGCCACGTCGGCCGTTTGCGGAACCCGTTTGCGCGCGCATCGGTCTGGATCGCGCGAATCGTCGCGTAGCAATTGTCGAGCGTCGCGGCGAACTCGCGATGCATCTTTGGCGGGTCGTCGCCTTCGACAAAATGAACTTCGTAACCGTGACCTTCGAGGAGGCGGCGCAGATCTTCGTCATCGTCGCGCCCGAATACGGTAGGCCCGGAGATTTTGTAGCCGTTGAGATGAAGTATCGGCAGGACCGCGCCGTCGCGCACCGGATTGAGAAACTTAACGCCCTTCCATCCGCCTTCGAGCGGCCCGGTTTCCGCCTCGCCATCGCCGATCACGCACGCGACGATCAGCTCGGGATTGTCAAACGCGGCGCCGAATGCGTGCACCAGCGAGTAGCCGAGCTCGCCGCCTTCATTGATCGAACCGGGCACGTGCGGCCCCGCATGACTCGGCACTCCGCCCGGCGACGAGAACTGGCGAAACAGCAGGCGCATCCCCTCGACGTCCTCGGAAATCCGCGGATAAATCTCGGAGTACGTGCCCTCGAGATAAGTGTGCGACATGACCGACGGACCGCCGTGGCCAGGACCGGATACATAAATGATGTCGGCGTCGTGCTCGCGAATCAGCCGGTTGAGATGCACGTAGACAAAATTCTGTCCCGGCGAAGTCCCCCAATGGCCAAGCAGGCGCGGCTTGATGTGCTCGGGCCGCAGCGGCTCGCGCAGCAGAGGATTCGCCATCAGGTAAATTTGGCCGACGGTCAGATAGTTAGACGCGCGCCAGTAAGCGTCGATGAGAGAAAGCTGCTGATCTGAGAGCGGTTCTGACATGAGGTAGAGGCCTCTAATCGCCGAAGCTTCGAAAATTCTCGCACTGCCTGCGGTTTGTTGATAGACGCAAGAAGTGAAGTTTCCGTAACGAACGTTCTGAAGGAGACCGTCATCATGGACGACGAAAACGCCAAACTTCAATTGTTGCTCGACCGCGCCGAGATCAGCGACGTGCAATTGCGCTACGCGACCGGCCTGGATTCGCGCGACTGGCCGCTGTTCCGCTCATGCTTCGCCGATGAAATCGAAACCGATTTCACCTCAGTCTTCGGCGGCGAGCCGCGCAAGGTGAGCGCCGATCGATGGACCGAAGCGGCGCGCCGCTCGCTCAGCGGCCTAAAGGCGACGCAGCACATGATCACGAATCATGTGATCACAGTCGCCGGCGACAACGCGACCTGCATCGCATACGTTCAGGCGCGTCACTATCTGCCCAACGACACCGGCGACCGCATGCAAACCATGTTCGGCTACTACACGAATCGGTTCGTGCGAACGCCCGCCGGATGGAAAATCCGCGCCTGCAAGCTCACACTCAGTTGGCAGACCGGCAACCCGCAAATCTTCACGCTCGCCAGCGCGCACTTCAAAGCCGCCGAAGCATCAAAGAAAAGTTAGCCAGCTCTCTTTTTGCCCGATGGAGGATGCCGATGACGCTCAACCTGAACCCACTGATCGCGGCGGGCGTCGTCGCATCGACGGCCGCTACCGACGCCGTGTACGTAATGTTCAACGCAGCAGTAACGGCGCGGCGTCCATCGCGAGCAGCGTCGTGGAGCGCGCTATGGTACATGCTGTCGGCGTTCGCGGTAATCAGCTACACCGGCAACTCGATCTACGTAATCTTCGCCGCATCAGGTTCGTGGATAGGTGCGTACTTCTCAGTGCGATGGCTGAGTCGTTCGGACTCAAAGGCAACGCCCGGCGGCCCCGCCGCGCTGGGAAATCCCCCGGTGTGACTAGTGATTGAGAAACTGGAACGCCGCGCTCCACACGTCCGGCGAGTTCACGATCCCGAGATGCGAGGTTCCCAGGATTGTGTCGAATTGCCCCTGCCCGACGAAGTCCGTGTGAGGAGCGCCGGCCAGCAGCGCGCTGTCGGAGAAATCGTGCGGTGCGCCAATGCTGTCCTCGGCGGGCACCGCGGGAAAGAAGATTCCATCCTGCGCCGACAGATACACGAAATCACCGCTCTCCGGCGACGCCCGGAAAATATTGCGGAGCACGAGGTACCTGGTCGGCCCAGGAGATTCACCCGCCGCGTTGAGCGTGGTGAGAAGCTGAGTATCTTCCTTTCCGTATTCGTCGCAGATCGCACTAGTCGGAATAAAGCCGCCCTCGCCTGCAAGCTGGAAAAAGTTGCCGGGATCCGGCGAGCAGTCGATGATGCCGTGGTTAGGCCCTTCGATCGCTACCAGCGAGCGCACGATATTGTACGCGTTGTCCTGGAACATCCACTCCCGCGCAACCGTCACGCCGAGGCTGTGCGCCACAATGTCCACTTGCCGCGCGCCGGTGGACTGCATCACCGCGTGCACGAATTGACGCAACAACGGAACTGCCGCAGCCGTGCTGTGAGCGATTCCTGATTTGTTGGTTGGATTGCTGATGAGGTCGCATTGGTCTCCCTGGTATCCCAGACCCCACAACTGGCTTGGAGCGTATCCGTTGTTGAGAAAAAATTGGGCAAGATTGTGGATATACCCGAACGGATTGCAGGCGGTCGCGAAAGGCGTGTCGTTATTACCATGCAAAAAGATGACTGGGACCTGGTCGTAGCGATGCGTGTTGCCGCTCGCTCCGAATCCGAGAACCGGAACGCCAAGATAGGGATTGATGATCACCGGGAAGTCCGCGGGCAAGGTGGTGCCGAGCACCGGAGAAGGCTGCGGATGCGGTTCGCGGGGATCCGAGAAAGCCTTTGCGTTCCACGCCAGCAGGAGCACGACTGTTACCGCGAGAAGTGCGATCCGTTTCATCGAAATTCCCTCCAATTACCGACAGCTGCGAACGACAGGATTTCCGTCTAGTCTCGATTTCCGCCGATTGCAACGTCTGAAGAGAAAGGCGGACGGCCGTGCGCGGCAACTCCTGCCCCATCGCGCGAAGACACGGACGAGGCTTTCGCCTTTGGCTAGATTTTTAGATTGGCTGAGAATCTGTGGAGCGGGTGATCGGTTTCGAACCGACGACCTCGTGCTTGGCAAGTAACTTCCCGCTGGATCGAAAAGCCCGCGCCGCTATTGGTTGTATGTCCTAGCTCGTCGGTTCCCATATATAGCGGCCTTTACCGTTGCTTCCCACTGATTCCCGCCGCTTGCCCGCCAACAATGGGTGATGGATGGGTGACGGAAACTGCGCGATCGAGCGCTTCCATCGCCGCGCTCGTCGGCCGTTTCAACCATCGGCCGTACACCTCGAAGACCATTCGAATCCCGACATGCCCTAGTTGCGCCGCGACGTGTTGCGGCGTGTCGCCTTGTTCGATCAAGAACCTCGCGCACGAATGCCGGCACTGATAGATCGTGCGCGCTCTCACTCCTGCGCGGCGAATGATTCGCGGCCAGTTGCGCGCGCGAAAATTGTTCAGATCGATCGGTGTACCGTTCGCGGACGGAAAGACGAGCTCGCCCTTCAGTTGCGAGCGAGCACGTTGCTCCTGCAACGCTCTCAGCACCAATCCGATCATCTCAACGTCGCGCTCTGAGGTTTGTGTCTTGGGCAAGCCAAGGCTTCCGTCGCGCGCTACGCTTTGACGGACGCGGATTAGGTCGTGTGCCCAGTCGATCTGCGGCCAGCGGAGCGCTAGCGCCTCATTGGGACGTACTCCTGTGAAGAGAAGCACAGTGAGGAGTGCG
>NZ_DATDGQ010000168.1:0-12746 GCF_036522015.1 Binatus sp. (SeqCode) | reverse complement strand
GTAGCGCAGCATGAGGTCGATTGCACCGCCGAGGACGTTGCCGACGGTGGGACTGGTGAAGACGCGATTGGTGGCGCTGTTGGCCGCACCGACGACCGTGTCGTACGCCTTCCAGCCGAGTTCGTGCAGCTGGCGATCGATTCCCTTATCGGCAATATCGGCAACCAGACGCTTGACCTTGGTGGTCGGCGGCTCTGGCATGAGGGTTTGAGCGAGTTTCAGGATTTCATCGGAAAAAGTAGAGTCGGTGGAATTCAGTTTGCTCCTTGAGTTGTGATCGCTGTCGGCCATTTGATGTTTCCCCTCGGGTTCCATAAATCTTGGGTCAATCGTGACCTGTGTAAGTTGCGGTAATATGACAGTTACGTCAAGCATTAGATATGCTTACGTTTGTCGCAGGTGTGACCAAACCAGCAAATCGGGCAGAAAATTCGGTCGGGCTGTCACATTCGCGACAATTACATCGATTGTGCTAGCTAGGCTTGATGGTTGCGGAAGGCCCAGTTGATGCCAAATCGCTGATGCGGCTCAAGTCGCTCTCCTGGATGCGCGATGAGCAGGCGGCGCGGCTCGCGTCGGCATCGGAACCGCTCAGGGTGCGCCGCGAGGGCGCTATTTTCAGCGAGGGCGAGGCGTCGAGTCACGTCTATATCCTGCTCTCGGGCGTGGCGAAGCTGTGTTACGTGAATCGCGAGCAGCGCGTGCTGGTCGGGTTCGTGGGACCGGGTGAAGTGTTCGGATTGTCGTCGCTGCTGCCGCAAACCACGCGGCCGTTTCGATGCGAGGCGTACAGCGACTGCTTGGTGGCGGTGGTGAAGCCGGAAATTTTTGTGGATACTGTGCTCGGCGTACCGCTCGAGCGCCTCAGCATAATCCTGGACGCGACGGTCGGGCGATGGTGGGGGATGCTGGTGCGGTACGCGAACTTCGTCGGGCTCGGACTGCGCGAGCGGCTGGCGGGTGCGCTGCTCGAGCTGGCGGAAAAATTCGGCGTGCGCGACTCGCGCGGCACGCTGCTGACGATCAAGCTGACGCATGCGGATTTGGCGGAGCTGGTGGGCGCGTCGCGGCAGCGCACCACCGAGCAGCTCAACGACTTCGAGCGCGAGGGCGTGATCACTCGCGAGGGACGCCGGCTGATTATAGTGCCGGAGAAATTATGGCAGCTCGCGCAGATGCGGCATCCGAAATGAGGAACAGAAATGGCATCGGACAAATTCGCTAACGCAAACGGACTCCGGCTTCACTATATCGATTACGGCAACGAGGGCGCGCCGTGGATTGTGTGCGTGCATGGACTCACCGCCAACGCGCATAGCTTCGACGCGCTCGCCGGTGTTCTGGCGGCGAAGTATCACGTGATCTCGGTTGACGTGCGCGGCCGCGGCGATAGTCAGTGGGGTCCACCGACGGAATATCTCAACCAAAACTACGTGACCGATCTCGCGAAGATGCTCGAAGGGCTGGGCATTGCACGCGCCAGCCTTGTCGGCACCTCGATGGGCGGAATCACCTCGATGATGTACGCGGGCGGATGGCCGGAGCGCGTCGAGCGGCTGGTCGTGAACGATATCGGACCGGAGATCGATCCGGCGGGAATGGCGCGAATCGCGAGTTACGTCGGCGAGGCGCCGGAGCGGTTCAAAGATATCGGCGAAGTGGTGAAATACTACAAAGAAAATTATCCACAGCTGGCGAAACTGGCGGACAGCGTCGTCGCCGAGCAGGTGAAGTGGTCGGTCAAGCCGGGTAGCGATGGCGCGCTGGCGTGGAAAATGGATCCTAACGTCAGGCGACCGCTGCGCGGCGGCACCGCGCAGCAGCGCTTCGACTTGTGGGTGCCGTACGCGCGAATCGCGTGCCCGATCCTGATCGTGCGCGGCGCCGACAGCGATATCCTCGACCGCGGGACGGCGAGTCGGATGTGCAAGGTGCTCAAGCGGGCGAAGACGGTCGAGGTGCCGGGCGTGGGACATGCGCCGTCGTTGATGGAGCCAGAGGCGCTCGGCGCGATCAAGGAATTTTTCGGGATTTAATCCAGTTAGTGCGGAAATTCCACCATCACTTTCGCGCGAGTGCCGGGGCGCTTCAGCGCGGTGAACATGTCGGGGACCTGCTCAACGTTGATCACGTCGGTGATCATCGGCGTGGCGTCGATGGTGCCGTTGGCAAGCGCGTCGATGGTTTCCTGGAATTCGCCGCGAGTGTAGGCGAGTGCGAAATTGATTTGCACTTCTTTCATCACGCAGCTCAGCGGATAGATGCTGTCGGCTTCCATGCACACGCCAATCACGACTACCTGGCCGTGGCGTCCGACCATCCCGATCGCAGCACCGAGCGTGGACTTGACGCCGATACATTCGAAGACCACTTCGGGCGGGCGTCCGGTGATCGATTTCACCGCGTCGGCGGGATCGCCCTCGGTCGGGTTGACGACGGCGTCGGCGCCGAGCTTCATCGCGAGCTCGGTGCGGCCCGGCGCGAGTTCCGACACGACTACTGCGCCGGCGCCCTTGGCCTTGGCCCATATCAACGTCGAGAGCCCAATCGGCCCCGCGCCCATCACGACCACTCCCATGCCCGGCTCGATTGACGCGTGATTCACGCCGTGCAGCCCGACTGAAAGCGGCTCGACCAGCGCGCCGGCGCGGGAGCTGACGTTGGCGGGAAGTTTGAGCAGGCTGGCGGCCCCGCACGCGACGAACTCCGCGTATGCGCCCGGGAGCTGGCCGAGTCCCAGGCTGCGGAGCTTGGCGCAATGCATCGCGTCGTCGCGCTTGCACCAGGTGCATTGCCCGCACGCGATGTACGGCAGCGAGGTCACGCGATCGCCGACGTGGTAGCCGTTGACGTCGGCGCCGACCGAATGGATCTCGCCGCAGAATTCATGGCCCATCACGGTGTCCGTCGCCATCCCGATCCCGTACTGGACGGCGTGCAGATCGGAGCCGCAGATTCCGCAGTTGTGCACCTTGAGCACGACTTCGCCGGCGCCCGCGACGGGATTCGGCACGTCGATAACGGCCATCTCGTCTCTTTTCTTGAACACTGCTGCTTTCATTGCGAACCAACCTTATCCAATCGGGCGACGCGCTCCAACCGGCCCTACTTTTGCTGTATCAGTTCGATCTTGTAGCCGTTGGGATCCTCGATGAACGCGATCGCCGTCGTGCCGTGCTTCATCGGGCCGGGTTCGCGCACGACGTTGACGCCCTTTTGCTTCAGGTCGGCGCAGGTCTTGTAGATGTCATCGACCCCGAGTGCGACATGTCCATACGCAGTGCCGATTTCGTACTTCGAGGTGCCCCAGTTCCAGGTCAGCTCGATGACGGCGTTTTCTTTTTCGTCGCCGTAGCCGACGAAGGCGAGAGTGAACTCGCCGCCGGGGAAATCGTGCTTGCGTAGGAGTTTCATCCCGAGCTTGTCGCAGTAGAACTTCAGCGACTCGTCGAGGTTGTTAACCCGAAGCATCGTGTGCAGAACACGCATGGCGATTATCCTTTCGGCTTTCCGGCGCGTTGTGCGCGCTTCGAGTCGATCGCTTTGGTCAGCTCGCCCTTGATTTCGGCGAAGATGTCCTCGGTCGGCGCGATGCCCGCCGCTTTCATCCGCTCGACCAGTTCGTAGCGCTCGAGCGCGAGCATCTCCTTGGCCTCATGCTCATGCAGACGTTTGACGCGCACGAGTTCGAGGATCGCAAGCTCGCGAACGCGCGCGGCGAAGTCGGACTCGGTAAGCTGGGCGTCGAAGATGTCGTCCGGAAGGTCGATTTTGAGATTCACAATCATGCTTGAAGTAGGACTTTCCGCAATCGGGAAAGTATTGTCAAACGCACTCTGTCCCCTCCCCCGTTCGTGGGGGGAGGGTTAGGGTGGAGGACCTTTGCGGCGCGATTGTCTGTTGCGCCGGACACTTCCGTCACAAATACGAGAACGCCGCGGCGAATTTTGCTTTGCCGCCGGATTCCAGCACGTCGCCGTGCGTTACTATCACCCGATCGAAATCCCACTCCAGAATCTTCGCGACCGATTCGCGCGCGGCCTTGCGGTCGCGAATCACCATCCGAATGAGGCGATGCGGTCCGAAACGGCCCCGGCCGCCAACCAGCGTGTAGAAGACGCGCGCGTCCTTGAAATCCGCCGGCACATTGAAGACCAGGTCTGTAAAAATCGCAGACCGGCTCGGCCGGTGAAAAAACACCACCTCGTTCAACCCCGTCGCGCCCTTGAACAGATGCTGATCGATCGCGCCTGCCCATTCGGACTGCGGTTCGTCGCCGAGCACCGCGTCGAGTGTCAGATCGCGCCGCGCGCCCATACGGGCTCTGAAGTCCGCGATATCGCCGACCAGTCCGGGCGGTCCGTACAACTTGGCGCCGGGCCAGGTCTTTGTGTAGTCGCCGACGAACAGATGATGCGCCCGCGACGGCGCCACGACCGCGCGAACTTCGCCGAGTGCGTCGAGCGCTTCCTTGGTTTCGTAGTCGAGCTTGGTCGGCGAATGCAGGAAGAGGCCGCCGTTCGGCAGCTTAATCACCGTCATCCGCGTTCCAATTTTTGCGATGCCGGTGTTGAAGTCGGGCTGATCGACGATCCATAGATTCGGGGCGAGATTCTTCGGCTGCGGCATCCGTATGAATTAGCGCGACAGGAAGAGACGCACCAGACTTCGCGGGTTCCTAACCTCTCCTTGTCCGAGAGAGCTCTGCATAACCCGGTAAGCAGCTCTTCCCCTCTCCCAAAGGGAGAGGATCGAAGGTGAGGGACCTTATTCAGCGCGCATCTTTTGCGCGCGCTTCAAGATTCCGCCTCTGCTCTGAAGGCGCGCCGATGTTATGCAAAGCTCTCTCGGACAAGGAGAGGTTCGGATCCCGAGCCTTTGCAGAGCGTGGGTTAATGTTTTAAGTTCATGCGCGAGAATTGTTTGCCGATCGTCAACCGCCGGTACAGGCACTCGAGCCGTGCCAGGAGAAATGCGCGATGGATTTCAATTTCAATCCCGAAGACGAAGCGTTCCGGATGGAGTTTCGCGAGTGGCTTAATGCCAACAAACAGTTCGCGCCCCATCTGGGCGAGACCACCATCGGAATGGCCGAGGGGCGGGGCGCGTTCGACGAGCAGAAACGCTGGGCCAAAAAGATGGCCGAGGGCCGATGGCTCGCGCCGAGCTGGCCCCAGCAATACGGCGGACGCGGCGCGGGAATCCTGCAGAATATCGTCTATGGCGAGGAGCTTGCGCGCGCGGGCGTCTCGGCGCCGATGATCGGAATGGGTATCAGCCTGTTCGGGCCCACGCTGTTGCATTGGGGGACCGAAGAGCAGAAGCAACGCTTCATCCCGCCGATCATGAAGGCGGAAGAAGTCTGGTGCCAGGGATACTCCGAGCCGGGCTCGGGCTCCGACCTGGCGTCGCTGCAGACGCGCGCGGTCGAGGACGGCGATTACTTCGTCGTCAACGGGCAGAAAGTGTGGACGTCGATCGCGCAGCACGCCGACTGGATCTTCTTACTGGTGCGCACCGATCCCGACGCGCCCAAGCATAAGGGGATCAGCTATTTGATGGTCGATATGCACAGCCCCGGCGTGACGGTGCGGCCGCTCGTGCAAATCACCGGCAATAAGGGATTCAACGAAGTTTTTTTCGAAGACGTGCGCGTGCCGAAGAAAAACCTGGTCGGCGAGAAAAATTCGGGCTGGCAGGTCGCCATCACGACGCTGATGTTCGAGCGCTCGGGCGGCGGCGGCGATCGCGGCGGGATGTCCCAAGTGCGCGAGCTGGCTGCCCTCGCGAAGTCTTTGCCGCGCAACGGCGCGACGGCCTGGGATGACGGCAGCGTGCGGCAGAAAATCGCGGAGTTTGCCTGCGAGGCGACTGCGCTCCGCTACACCGGATACCGCCAGCTCACGCGACGCCTGAAGGGGATGCCGCCGGGGCCGGAAGGCTCGATGATGAAGTTATGCGGCACCGAGCTGAACATGCGAATCCAGTTGTTCGCGATGGAACTGCTTGGGCCGTACAGCCAGATCGAGTACAAGGCGCCGTTCGCGATCGACAAGGGCAAGTGGTCGTTTCGGATGCTCGCGGCGCGCGGCGGCACGATTGCGGCGGGCAGCAATCAGATACAACATAATATTATCGGCGAGCGGGTACTCGGACTGCCTAAGGGCTAGGCGCTGCGCGAGAATCGTTTAGAACACGGGAGACGAATTCAGTCGATGGATTTCAACTATACGCCGGAAGACCAGGCATTTCGCACCGAAGTGCGCGCGTGGCTCGAAGCCAACAAGAAATTCGCACCGCCGCCGAGCAATATCATGGCTGACGAGGGCGCCGGCGACTGGGAGGCGCGCGTCAACTGGCACAAGAAGTTGAACGAAGGCGGCTGGGTCGCCGTCAACTGGCCCAAGGAATACGGCGGTCGCGGCGCCACTGTGATGCAGCGCCTGATCTATCGCGAAGAACTGGGCCGGCTCGGGCTCAACGAGCCGATGATCGGAATGGGAATCAGCCTGCTGGGGCCGACCCTGATGCATTGGGGGACCGAAGATCAGAAGCGAAATCACATTCCGAAAATTTTGAAGGGCGAGGAAGTCTGGTGCCAGGGATACTCGGAGCCGGGCTCAGGCTCGGATCTGGCTTCGGTGCAGACGCGTGCGATCGACGACGGCGACGACTTCGTCGTCAATGGGCAGAAAGTCTGGACCTCAATGGCGCAGCATGCGGACATGATCTTCGCGCTGGTGCGCACCGATCCCGACGCGCCGAAGCACAAGGGAATCAGCTATCTGCTGGTCGACATGCACAGTCCCGGTGTGACCGTGCGTCCGCTGGTGCAGATGACCGGCGGCAAGGGCTTCAACGAAGTCTTCTTCGAAGACGTTCGCGTGCCGAAGAAAAATATCGTCGGCGAGCGCAATAACGGATGGCAGGTCGCCATGACCACGCTGATGTTCGAGCGCGGCAGCGGCGGCGGCGAAGGCTACCTCGGCGAAGTTCACGAGCTGGCGCGGCTCGCCAGGCGAATCCCGCGCAACGGCAGCAACGCGTGGGACGATTCGAGCGTGCGGCAGCGCGTCGCAGAGTTCGCAGCGGAGGCGCTCGCGCTGCGCTACACCGGCTATCGACAACTCACTCGTCAGTTAAAGGGGATGCCGCCGGGACCGGAAGGCTCGATGATGAAACTGTGCGGCACCGAGCTCGGGCTCAAGATCGCGCTGTATGCAATGGAATTGCTCGGGCCTTACAGCCAGCTCGAATTCAACGCGCCGTTCGCAGTCGATAAGGGCAAGTGGTCGTTCCGAATGCTGGCAGCGCGCGGCCCAACAATCTACGCCGGAACGAACCAGATCCAGCACAACATCATCGGCGAGCGAGTGCTGGGGTTGCCCAAAGGGTAAATCCCTTTATTTAATGCGGAACCTGCCCTGGGTTCCGCACCTCCTTTGGCAGGGTGACCCCTGCACCCGGTGAAAAGTACTAATCGTAAAATGGCGAGGACTTTTTTTCTTGCCTCGCCCCCTGGCGGGAGAGGCCGACGCGTCCGCGCGCGGCGGGTGAGGGACCAAATTTTTCCGAAATTCCGAATCTTTCCTGCCCGCCGCGCATTATCCACATTTTTACGCGCATTTTACTTTACTGTTACCGCTGTTCATGGCAGTGTCGCGCGAACCCGCAATTCGTATGCTGCTGCAACTCACCGCCTCCGCCTACTTTGACTTTCTCCAACAGTTTGCTTCTCTCGCGCGCGACCCTGTCCACTACGGCGTTGGAGTGCCGCGCGGCGACGGCCGTCCCGTCTTGCTGATACCGGGATTCACCGCCGGCGACTGGTCGCTCGGCATCTTGGCGCGATGGCTGGGGCGCATCGGATACAAACCCTACCTGTCGGGAATCGATCTCAACGTTGGATGTCCGCGGCGCAAGGTGGAACTGGTCGGATGGCGGACGGAAAAAATCGCCCACGAAGCCGGAGAGCGCGTGACTATCATCGGGCATAGCCTGGGAGGCGTGCTCGGCCGCGCGATCGCCGCGACCAATCCCGCGATCGTGCGCGAAGTGATCGCGCTTGGTTCGCCGATTCGCAACGGCTGGACCGGCGTGCACGATCAAGTCCGTCCGGCGTTGCAGGAGATCCAGTCGTTCTGGCAGACGTTCTCCAGCGTTCCTGAAAATTGCGGAACGATGGAATGCTCGTGCGGTATTGCGCAAGCAGTATTCGCGCCGACTCCCCCGCGCAGCCGCTTCAGCGCAATCTACACGCGCCGCGACGAGGTCGTGCAGTGGCAGGCGTGCATCGACGACCAAGGCTCCAATTACGAGGTGTCCGGACTGCACGTCGGCCTGATCGTCAATCGCGAGGTCTATCGGTTGCTCGGATCGATTCTGGCCGGCGCCGCAGTCGAGAACGCCGCCGCTTGAACCTTTCCCGCCTGTAGTTAGTATTCATCACTGGTATTCGACCGAATGAGGAGGTTCCGACGTGGCAGCAGTTCGTAATTTCGCCGAGAGCAAAGACGGGCTCAAACTTCGTTACGAGATTCGCGGAGATGGCGAGCCGGTCGCTCTAATCATGGGCTTCAGCGGCTCCGGCCGCGGCTGGGGCGAGCCGTTCCTGAAACTGATGGAACAGCGGTTCAGGATTTTCGTGATCGACAATCGCGGCACCGGCGAAAGCGACAAGCCCGACAATGAGTTTACGCTCGGCGACATGGCGGCGGATATCGCGGCGGTGCTCGATCACGCGAAGACCCCGCGCGCGCATATTTTCGGAATCTCGATGGGCGGGATGATCGCGCAGGAGTTCGCGCTCGCATATCCGTTGCGCACGCGCGGGCTGGTGCTCGGATGCACCAACTGCGGCGCGAGTCATTCCGTACCCGCTGATCCGGCGGCGATCGCGAACCTGATACCGGCGCCTGGCATGGATCCGATCGAGCAGGCGCGGCGCGCATTCTCGGTGGCGTGCGGAAAAGCGTTTCTGAATTCCACAAAGGGCCAGGCAATTCTCGACCAGGCGATAGCGGAAATGGGCAACTACCCAGTTACGCCGATGCACACCTTCATGCGGCAGGGACAGGCGATTGGGGGGTTCGATAGTTTCGCGCGGCTTGGACAAATCAAGTCGCCGACACTTATTATTCACGGTGACGACGACTCGATCGTGCCGTATCCAAATGCGGAAGTGTTGCAGGGCGCGATCAAGGGATCGAAGAAGCATACGCTCAAGGCCGCGGGTCACATGTTTTTCTGGGAAGCGCCGGAAGAAACCGTGCGCGTAGCAATTGACTTTCTGTCAGCAGCAAAGTAACCGCCGGAGATTCACATGGCAAACTACGAAACCGTCATTTACGAAAAGGCCGAGGACAAGATCTTCCGGCTGACGCTCAATCGGCCGGAGAAACTCAATGCGCTGTCGCAGAAGCTGCTCAAGGAACTCGACTCGGTGATGGACGAGTACGAATCGAATGCCGACGCCAGCGTCCTGATCATTCGCGGCGCGGGACGCGCATTCTCGGCGGGCTACGACTTGCAGGGCACGCAGCATCCGGAGTCGAAGTTCACCGTCACTAACGACCGGCTCGGGCTGCACAAGACAATCGAGCGATGGCAGCGGCTGTGGGCGATCAACAAGCCGACTATCGCACAGGTGCATGGCTACTGCCTGGCGGGCGGCACCGAGTTCGTCGGGCACTGCGATATCGTGTTCGCCAGCGAGGACGCGCAGTTCGGGCATCCGGCGGGCCGCTCGCTTGGGATACTGCCGACGATGTCGATGTGGCCGGTGCTGATGGGTCCGCGCAAAACGAAAGAATATTTTTTCACCGGCGATTACATGTCGGCGAAAGAAGCGCTCGAGTGGCACCTGGTGAATCGCGTTTTCCCCAAGGACAAGCTCGAGGAAGAGACGATGAACTACGCGCGCCGGGTTGCGATGGTCCCGGCGGAGCTGCTGATGCTCCACAAGGCTGCCGTGAATCGCTATCTCGACATCATCGGGATTCGCGCGGCTGAGCAATCGGCGGCGGACATCGACGTGATCGCGCACCAGACCGACACGGTGAAGAACTGGATGAAGGCTAGTCGCGAGAAAGGTCTCAAGGGCGCGCTCACGGAACGCGATCGTCCGTTTGCGAAGAAGGCATAGCGCAAGGATCCGGGGAAACAATCAGGCAATGAGGAGAGCGAGGGACAATGATCAAACGTGCGTTGATGGGGGCGGCGGCCGTTTTTATCGTCGCGTGTAACTCCGGACCATTACAAACTGCCGACAACTCCGTCGGCGGTGCCACCATCGTTTCCACCGCTCAAGTACCGATGGCTGCGGCGACGTCGAGCCTTACGCTCGACTGGGGAAAGAAGGCGCAGGCCGGCCAGGTCGCGATTGCCGACGTTTTGACCTACGGCGGCTCGACCCCGACGATTACCGCACCCGCCGGGTGGCAGCTGATCCGTGACGATTCCACCGCGACGACCCGTCAGTCGCTGTATTGGCATGCAATCCAGGCCAATGATCCAGGCGAGTTGACGTGGACCTTCAGCCAGCCGGTTGCCGCCCAAGGCGCGCTTGTGTTGCTGGACAACGTGGCTCCGGGCGCGCCGGTGGATATGAGCAATGTCAAGACGGGCACCGGCGGCGACGTGAAGTCCGCCGGCTTGACCACGACCGCAGACGGCGACCTGGTCCTGATTTTTGCGGCGACGGATTTTGAAAACGCGCCAATCCTGGCGCCAATTGCCAGCGACATGACCGCGGTCGTCAAACAGGAGCAGGCGCCCCATCAATACTGGATCGTCGCGACCTGGCAGGCACAGAACGGCGCCACCGAGGAAACCGAATTCAATTTCCCGCAGCTCTTCAACTGGGTGGCCGCGCAAGTAGCGATAAAGCATGGGACGCATTGACGCGCGCTCCCTGGCGTCGCGCCCGGTCCTGGCGACGAGCCGTCAGTTTCTTGCAGCGGCCGTCGCGATCGTCGTCGTGGGATACGCGGCCATCTTCGCGGCACGTTGGGATTTCACGAGTATCGATCATATTTCGGCGATCCTTGCGATCGGCGCGCTGCTGTACTCATTTCGGATAATGGATACGCAACGGATGGTCGCCGAGCAGGCCATCAGGCGCGACGAGTTACTCTCGCAGTTCGCGGTCTTTGTACTGTTCCTCGCGTTCTACTCGTTAACCGCGGGCTCCGACACGAATCCCTACAACGCGCACGTACGACAGGCGGTCGCCTTCATCCACGGCCACACTTATATTGACGCGCCGAATTACATCGAACACGCGCAGCTTGGGCCATACAGCTATCAGCTTCATCCGCCGCTGCCGGCGATCCTGCTGATGCCGTTCGCGGCGATCTGGGGTCTGAACACCAATCAGAATTACTTTGCGATAGTTGTAGGCGCCCTCGACCTGGCGCTCGCCTGGCGCGTGCTGGGACGTTTTCGCCTGACGCTCAATGCGCGCAAGTGGCTCACTGTGTTTTTCGGCGCCGGCACGATCATTTGGTACGAGACGATCGACGGCAGTAGTTGGGCGGTGTCGATGACGGTCGCGGTAATGATCACGCTGCTCGCACTAGATGAGGTATTCGACCAGGGGCGTCCGGCAGTGGTGGGATTGTTCGCCGGAATCGCCGCGCTCGCACGCTACGATCTGGCGTTCGTATGGCCGGTATATGCCGCGCTGTTGCTGTTCTGGCGCCGCCGCAGCATCCTCCAGATGTTCTGGTTCATCCCGGGGTGCGCGCTGGCGGGGATAGCTTACATAGCGTTCAACTTCGCTCGCTATCACAGTATCTTCGACCAGGGGGTCGCCTCGTACCTTTCGACGACGCCGGAGTCGGGCAAGGCGCTATTCGCGATACGATGGCTGCCGAACAATCTGTTCACATTGTTTTTCATGGCGCCGCGCATCGACACCAAATGGCCCTTCATCTATCCAACCTTCGGCGGACAATCGATCCTCACGACCAGCCCGGCCTTCCTGCTCGCATTCAAGCCTAGTTGGCGGCGGTGCATTGTCGATCTGGTCGCGGCGGGTGCGCTGCTCTCGGCAACGCCCGTCCTGTTTTACGTCGGTAACGGCGCAACGCAATTCGGCACTCGCCACTTTGTACACGTGTTTCCCTGGGTTCTGCTGTTGATGGCGCTTGGCTATCGCCGGATGGATCAGTTGTCGCGGGTCTTGATCACAGTTTCGGTATGCCTGCTGGCATGGGGTGTCTATTGCATCCGGTTCTATGGCCTCCCGGCATGAAAGCTACTCTGATGCGGCGCATTCGAACTCGTCCTGGCGACGACGCTCCTTGAACAAAGTCTTTTCCGCCGGGCTGCTGACTGCGGTAAGCGCGTTGCTGCTTCTGGTTGCGGAGTTGACCCTGCTTCGACAAGTAGATTCGGAACCAGTGCAACCAGTTGTGGTCGGTCTTCACGCGGGAACATTTGTAGTCAGCAGCTATCTGCCCCGAATAGGCGACGACCAGCGCTATGAAATCACCTTCTCAAACAATAGTGGCACGGTGACAATAGAGCGGGGCGATAGCGGAACCAGATGCGAGGGTTCGCGAGAAACGATTTCTCTACTCACGAAGGATAGTGGTACCTTTCAACTTCACGATGACGGCGGGCAAACCGAGATTTGCGCCGTGGTCTCACGCGGTTCGCCCACGATGGTCCTAAGTGCGAAGCCCTTCATCGAGCGATAAAGCGACCACGACTTCCGGCCCGGGAGGCGGCAGCGCGTGAAA
>NZ_DATDGQ010000167.1:0-13180 GCF_036522015.1 Binatus sp. (SeqCode) | reverse complement strand
GCTCGGTCCGTTCGGATCCGCCGGGGCCGCGCAACATATTTAGATCGCTCAAGACGACCGCGAGATGTTCCGCCTTCGGTTCGAGCTTCTGGGGCATGATTCGATCGATCACCATCAGCCGTGCACCGGGCTTCAGCGCATGACGGCAATTCTGCAGAATCCGGATGCATCTTTCGTCGTTCCAATCGTGAATGATGCTCTTCATCACGATTGCGTCGGCGATGCCCGGCGGGATCGACTCGAAGAAATTTCCGCCAACGAATTCGGCCCGGTCTGCGACACTGGCAGCTGCGAAATTTTTTTTCGCACCGTCGGCGCAATGGGGCAAATCGAAAACAACTCCGCGCATCGACGGATAGCGTCTGAGAATCGTGACCAGCAGCTGCCCGAATCCGCCACCGGCATCCATCAACTTCCCGACGCCCGAGAAGTCGTATGCCTCCAGGATTTGCGGGATCGCGGCGCGCGTGATCGATGCCATCCCCTCATTGAACAGCGATGCCACTCCGGCCTTGGCGAACCGCTCGAACTGCTCTTCGCTCTCTCCGGCCAATTGTGCGCCGGTCTTGCCGGTGCGCACCGATCCGATCAGCTCCATCCAGCCGGCTGTCAGCAACTCGCCTTCGCGGAGAATGTTGGCTTTCAGGGAACGCTCGGATTTCTCGGAAAGATGGGTTCCCATCGCGGTCAGCGCGAACTTCGCATCCGGCCCTTCGACGCAGATACCGAGTGCGACCAGCGCACGCAGCAGGCGATGCAGCAATCGCTCATAGGTGCCGGTCAACTGCGCGAGTTCGGTGGAGCTGCGCGCGCCTTCGACAAGCAAGTCGGCGATGCCGAGCTTGGCCGCCACGTAGATTACCGAGGTCACACGATGCGCGGTGATCAGGTCGAGTAACGTCTCAACAGATCGATCGGAGCTTGGGGTTGCCATCTTTCAGACCTCCCGTTTTGTGAGCTCACTGCCCCGGAGGCTTTTTGGCGTTCTGTTTGTCCTGCTCTTCTTTGTAAACCTGGTCCATTTTTGGCTCGAGGGTTTCGTAGAATTGTTTGATATGTCCGATGTTCGAGCCGAGATCGCCCGGGAAGTAGCGCAGCATCGAGGTCGTGCCGGGACGTGCCATGCCTGAGCGCGCGCATACTTCGATATCGCCGGATGGATCGATCGAGATCCGCACATCGTCCTCGAGTTTGAAGATTCGCGAGGTGTAGATGCAATCGAGGGTATAGTTGCTCGGACTGGACTTGTCGATTCTCCATCCGCCGAGCGATTTGACCGTATCGGTGGAGAGCTGGAACAGCTTTTCGCGCGAGATTCCAGGAAAGCTGCGGCGAATCAATTCAGGAAAGACATCGTCGAGCGGCGCAGGTTCCGCCTTCGACACATCATTGCGAGTCGTCTGAGGTTCGGACTCTTTTTTGGCGGCGCGCTTGTGCGGCGCGGCGGCGGTCGGTGGTGGCGGCGGAGCACTTTCCATCGCGCAGGTCACTGAGCCAGAGCCGGTCTGGCTGGCGGCCACGGAGTTCTTCGTAAGGAACCGTTCCACGCGTTGCCCAAGGCCGGGCCGTTCGAAAATTGTTTCGTTGTTCAGGATCATCGTGACTCCCGCGGCCACGATTCCCACGGCAACGAAAAAAACCGCGAGGCGGATAATCAACCCGAGCAAACGGCGCAAGATTGGAATAAAGATCAACGCCGCGATGACGACAACGGCAATGATGATTTCAGGTGGCGTGAACATGATGAATTCCCCGGGGGAATCGTTAGCGGTTTATGAGGCGTTGGCGCAAGAGGACGCGGATCGTACTTGCCGCGACGTGACAGTTAGTAGCAGTTAGCGCCCAAAAAGCACAACGGCGCGACCCTGATTCGGATCGCGCCGGTGATCTGTGAGTTTGTGAAATTGCTGTCGCTTACGCCGGAGCCCCGGCGAATCCTTCGCCACCGTCGCCGCGCAAGATCGCGTCGAAGCGCTTGCCGCCCAGGTAGAAGCGGCGCGCCTCGTCGTCGGTGACGGCGGCGCGGCGGACGTCGCGCCGGCGAATCGGCCAGATCCCGCCGACCATCGGATGGCGTCCCTGGCGATAGCTGAAGAAATAGTAGGTGAACTGGCGGAGCACACCCTTGCGCGCTTCCGCGTCGAGTCCGCGGCCCGCGCACACGGTGAACATCGTGTGCAGGAAACGCGGGATCGAATAGAAGCCGAGGTAAGCGTCGCGATACGCGCCAAGCCAGCTTTCCTTGTCCAGCTTGTCGTGGCGGAGCGTGACGTGCTGCGAGTCGAGTTGGTTGAAATCCCAGTCGATGATCGCGCCTTCCTTGGTGAAGCGCACCTGGTCCTCAGTGCCCGGCAGCGGAGTCATGATAAAGAACGACACGATGTCGAAGCCGATTTTTTTGAGCGTAGCCGCGGCGACGCGCCCGCAATCCGGGCCGTCGAACGGGAATCCGAGCATGTAACCGGCGTGCACCGAGACACCGACCTTGTGCCAGTTCTCGACGACGCGCCGATACTTGTCGATCACGTGCGCGCGCACCGCCTCGAGCTTGCCCTTGTGCTGGCGGTCGTCGGTGTTCTGATACTTGGTCGCGAAGTTCAGGTTGTCGGGATTCAGCGACTCGATTCCGACGAACGCCTGGTAGCATCCCGCGGCGGCCGCCAGCTCAGTGAAGCGCTTGCTGCGCCGATGCTTGGCGGTCTCGGTTTCGCCCTCGGCAACGTTCGCGTAGCAGGACGCGTCAACGTCCACCTGCATCATGAAGGATAGTTTCGGGTACTCCTTTTTCACTTCGACCAGGCCGGTGAGAATTTCTTCCCATCGCGGCGAGCGGAAAAAATCGTCGTCAACCAGGAACAGCGACTCGATGCCGTGATGCCGGCACGCGTCGCGCACCCAGCTCACGACCGCGTCTGGTTCGCGCGAGCGCATCGTGCGGCCCATCACGTTTTTCACGCTGCAGTACGAGCAGGTGAACGGGCACCCGCGCGAAGTGTCGAGCGTGGTCATCGTGTCGTTGAAAAATCGCGTAAGGTAACGATCGTCGAGCACCGGCAGGAGCGATTCGGTGATCAGCGGAACGATGATGTCTTCCTGGCCGGTCTTGGCGCGAATTCCCTGCGTGACCGAATAGCTCTGGCGCAGCTCGCCGCGCAGAAAATCCTCGACGATATCGCCCCAGATGTTTTCAGCCTCGCCGACGACCGTCGTGACGCCGCATTCGTTCAGGAACTTGCACGAATCGGGGAAGCCGCTGACGTGGAACCCGCCCATCATCGTGGGTAGGCCCTCGGCGACGAATTGAAGTGCCAGGTCGCGGCCGCGCGGATACTGATTCGACTGCACGCCGGCCAGCCCAATCAGCAGCTCGACGCCGTCTTCACGTGCCTTGTCTTTAATCGCAGTGATTGTCTCAGGACTGACTATGCCGTCGCAGATTTCGTCCCAAATGACCGTCTCGAGGCGGACGTTACGCTCGACTGCATAGCGCTTGTTGAACGCCTCGTTCAGCGCCGTCATTACGGTAAGAGTGTTGTTGGGTTGGACGCCGTAGCGAAAATACTGGACGAAGCCGTCTTCATCATAGCGCGAGGGCTTGATGAAATAGACGCGAACAGTGCGGCAAGGCTCGGGCTTTATGGCCGCATCGGCGGACGCGCCCGCGCGGGCCGTCAGCTGGAGCTTCGCGGTCGGACGGTCGATTCCGTAACGATTAGTCCCCAACAGCCAGTAGAGGATGCTTGCCGCGAAAACCAGGAATGCGCCTAGAAATACAAGAAATACCATCACTAGATCCTCTGCTTTTGCTTCCTACCCAACAGCCCATCCTGCCATCATACCATTTTACCCGAACGCGGGGGGAGTATCTAACCGCTCGGTCAGAAATCAGTAAACAAATCTCAAACCGGAAAGTCAACCCACCACCATTGGACCATGCTTATAGCGCGGATGTCTAGGAATTAGTCGGGATAATCAGGACAGAGGGTAATCAGCGGTACATTTCGACCAAATTGATTAAACCGAGGTCGCGATAGCGTTCGACCAGGTAGCCCTTGATTTCCTGCACGCTGGCCATCTGCAGGGTCTCGCGCGCGATAAGGCGCGCGGTCTGATAATCGACCTCGCGGATGACCTTGCGCACGACCGGGATGAACAGCGGGCTCAGGCTCAGTTCGTCGAGGCCCATGCCGACCAGTAAGAGCGCCGCAAGCGGGTCGCTTGCCATCTCGCCGCACAGGCAGACCTCCTTGTCGGCGGCGCGCGCGACGTTGACGACCTCGGCGATCGCGGAAATCACGGCGGGATGCAGAGCCTCGTAAAGGTGCGCGACCTTGGGATTGTTGCGATCGGCGGCGAGCAGGTACTGGATGAGATCGTTGGTGCCGACCGAGAAAAAATCGACCTCGCGCGCAAGCCGCGGCGCCAGCCACACCGCCGACGGCACCTCGACCATGATGCCGACTTCGATATTGGGATTGTGCTCGAGGCCTTCCTTGAACAGCTCGGCCTGCGACTCGGCCAGCAGCTCCTTGGCGCGGCGCAATTCCTCGAGGCTCGAGATCATCGGGAACATGATGCGCACATTGTGCTTGGCCGCCGCGCGGAGAATCGCGCGGAGCTGGACCTTGAACAGGCCAGACATTTCGAGCGAGATGCGTATCGAGCGCCAGCCGAGGAACGGGTTGTCCTCGCGCGGCACCCGCATGTACGGCGGATACTTGTCGGCGCCGATGTCGAGCGTGCGAATCGTCACCGGACGCTTGCCGAGTGTCTCGAACATCTTGTTATAGAGCGCGAGCTGTTGCGTCTCGTCTGGAAAATCCTCGTAGGTCAGGAACGAGAATTCCGAGCGCAGCAGGCCGACGCCCTCGGCGCCGTAGCGCAGCGCGAGGTGGATGTCGGCGAGGAGCGCGATATTCGCGAGCATCATGACGCGATGGCCGTCGCGGGTCGCGGTGGGCGCGTTGCCCTCTTCGATCAGCTCCTTCTTGAAGGCCTCGTAGCGCTTGGACAGGCTGACGTAGTCGCGCTCGATCTCGGTGCCGGGGTTGACGTAAACGACGCCCGCGTTGCCGTCGAGAACGAGCTGATCCCCCTCGACCACCGATTCCATCAGATGCTCGACGCCGACGACCGTCGGAATCTCGAACGCGCGCGCCAGGATCGCCGCGTGCGACGTGACGCCGCCGGATTGGAGTGCGATTCCCGCGAGCCGGTCATGGTTGACCATCGTCAACTGCGAGAGCGTGAGTTCCTCGGCGACGACAATCGTCGGCTTGCTGAAGGGCGCGCGCTTTTCCTCCTGACGGAGATGACGCAACACGCGATGGCCGACGTCGCGGAAGTCGGTCGCGCGCTCGCGCAAGTAGTTGTCGGCGACCGCCAGCATCGAGGCGCTGAGTTCTTCGATCACGCGGAACAGTGCGCTCTCGGCGGTGTAGCCGTTGGCGATCGTGTCGCGGATGCGGCCGACGAACTCCTCGTCTTCGAGAATCATGCGATGGCCGTCGAAGATCTTGAGGTCGGACTCGGGCATCAGCGGTTCCATCCGAATTCGCAGCGTCGCGAGCTCGGAGAGCGAACGGGCGAGCGCTTCCTCGAAGCGCTTGCTCTCGACCTTCGGGTCGCGCGACTTCTGATGACGATCGACGCTGCTCAGAAATGTGCCGACGACGTGCGCGTTGCCCTGCGCAAATCCGGGTGAGGCCGAGAGTCCCGCCAGGCGCGGGCGTCGAATCTTGGCCGGCGCCGCGTGACGCGTCTTGCCGCCGACTTTTTCGTAATCCTTGAGCTGGCGGTTGGCTTCGATCATCCGGCGCTTGTATTCGAGCCGTTCCTTTTCCTTGGTGACGAGCGATTCGCGCAGCCTGAAATGAGACAGAATTTGCGCGACCTGGTTGGCGGCGGTGCTCAGCAGCCGGATCTCGTTCTTGTTGAATTTGCGCCGCTCGAGCGTCTGCGCGACCAGCACGCCGAGCGGCTTCTTGCGCCCGTCGTGCACCGGCACGCCGAGAAAAGTATGGAAGCGCTCCTCGCCGGTCTCGGGAAAATATTTGTAGCGTTGATGGCTGATCGCATCGGGCACGTAAACCGGCTCGTCCTCTTCCAGCACCAAACCGACCAGTCCCTCGTTGAGGCGCATCGAAACCTTGCCGACCGATTCGCGATCGAGCCCGACGGTGGCGCGCAGCACGAGCCGCTCGCGCTGAGGATCGAAGAGGTAAAGCGAACAGACCTCGGCCTCCATCCCGCCCGCGATCGCGAAGGCAACGCGATCCAGCGTCTCGCGGAGATCGTCGGAATGCTCGCCGCCAATCGAGGAGAGATGCTCGATCAGAGCGAGGCGATCCTTGTTTGCACTCATTTGCAGGGTCTCAGCAGCGGCGCAAAAATTTTATCGGATCGAGCGCGTCGCAAACAATGCCCGCACGCGCGGCTGCTCGGATCCGCGAACTAGATGTCGCGCCAAACCAAGGCGAACCTGACAAAGTTCAACCCACAAAGCTGCCGGCGTAAATCGTAATAACCAACATCTTAGTGAGCACCACCGCGACAGACAAAGCCACATCCGAGTACAGATCGTTGTCCGTGATGTCGGGCTTTACGTTCTCCACATTGGGAAAGACGTTGACGTCCTTAACGGTCTCCTCATCCAGTCCGTCTAGTATGTCCTGTCGCGCCTTCATGGCCTTTCGAAGGAGCACGAGATCGGGTCGGAGCCGCCACAAGAATATGAGCATTACAACAATGAGACCAAGATCGATCACCAAGGTAATGTTCCGCAATTGGTCCGCGTTCATGCGCGGAACTTTGCCAATAAGAAAGGCGCTGGTCGCGAAGGACGCGACCGCTAAGGTGTAGCTCACACTTTGGACCCTGCTGCGATAGATCCTGCTTTCGATCCTGTCTTCTTGAATGAACGTCTTGAGGACGTCGGCTGCAGTCCCGGAATTCAGCTTCATTGTCTGCTCCTTAACGTCGAGTTCGGCGATCCCGCAAATCTCGTGGCGCTAGCCTCCAATTGGTGTCTTCATTAAACAACTGGTTCTCACTCGCAACCTGAGTTGGTGCGCACGATTCCAACGTCTTGTTCCCCATGGCTGAAGCTTATGCGCGGATAGTCCGCAAAGACAAAAACAGGGCGCCCTAGCCAACATTCGGCGACAGCTCGAACGGTACGAGCGCACTTTTCAGCAGTCCGCGGCCGGCGCGGCATCGACGCGTCCGGATCGCGTCTATCAGGCCGCGCTCGTCCTTGATTGGACCCTCGAGCAGCGTCGTTACGCAACCGACTGAGCCGGCCGAGTGCGAGTCCGAGCCTGCGACCTCGGCCATCCCGAGATGCCGCGCGACTTTCAGCGCGAAGACGTTTTCGTCTTCGCCGCATGCCCCGTTGAGCACTTCGATCGCATCCACGAGCTCGAAGATTTTAAGCCTGGCCGCGCGGTCCGGGTACGTTGGATCGATCGGCTCCGAATCCGGGTTAATAAAGGAAAACCGCGGGTCGAGTTTGTAGCGGAACGGATGATTTGCGATAAGTATCCCGCCTTCCAGATCGATCACGCGGCGCAATTCCGCCAGCTTGTAGATTCCCCCGACGTAGCGCTCGAGGCCGAACGCGCCGACGTGCCCCATGTCGGTCGTCACTTCCATCCCGCGCAGAAAGATCACGCCCGAGTCGCCGGCCATCGCGGCGATCTCGCGCGAATCCCACATATTGTCGTGCTCGGTGATGCAGACCGCGCCGATTCCGATCGCACGCGCGCGCTCGACCAGGTCTTTCGGCGCCAGGTTCGAGTCCGAACTGCCGCGATTGGTGTGGAGATGCAGGTCAACGCTGAAGTAGGGCCCCGCCGGCTGCGGGTGCCCGCTTCGTGAATCTGCCATGTGCGACGGGCCGCGCCTTACTTCGGCGGCTCCTTGGCCAGCGTGATTTTCTTCATGTGGTCGCCCTTCTGCATCTGATCGACCGCGTCCATCCCCTTAATCACGCCGCCGAAGACGGTGTATTGGCCGTCAAGTCCCGGCTGCGGCGCGAGGCAGATGTAGAACTGGCTGCCGCTCGAATCGCGTTTCGGATTGACGTCGTCTCCGGTGCGCGCAGTGGCGACGCTGCCGCGGAGGTGCTTCTCTTTGATCTCAGCGGGGACGGTGTATCCAGGGCCACCCGCTCCCGTGCCGTCAGGATCTCCGCCCTGGATCACGAAGTCCGGCACGATGCGATGCCACGTCAGCCCGTTGTAGAAGCCCTTGTTCACCAGCGTCTCGAAATTCGCCACTGTTTTCGGCGCGGATTCGGGGTAAAGCTCGACGACTATTGTGCCGTGTTCGGTCTCGATGATTGCGTAATGACCTGTGTTTCTCACTGGGAGTCCATCCGTTGCGCCTTTGCAGGCCGAGGCGAGCACGAGCAACGCCACGACGGCAAGACACGAAAATTTAAAGGAGTTGCGTTTCATTTTATCCGCTCGCATTGGCACGGACAATCACACGTCCATGCAGGTTAGTCCGACAGTTCTGTATGGAAGTATTCGAGCCGTCGGAAATCCGCAAGTGATTATTGGATTGGGCCCCGTTTTTCTTCCTCGCGCAAGTGACGCAGCACGAAACCCCCGAGGTCGCGGAAGTCGGCCACGCGCTCGCGTAAGTAATCGTCGTGAACTGCACGCATCGACGCGCACAGTTCGTCGATCACGAGAAGCAGCGCGCGTTCGGCAAGGTAGCCGTTGGCGATGTTCTCTCGGATGTGGCCGATGAACTCCTCGTCTTCGAGAATCATCCGCTTGCCGTCGAAGATTGTGAGCTCCGAGTCTGGCACCTGCGGTCGCATTTGAGCCCGCAACGTTGCTAGTTCGCTCAGCGAACGGGCAAGTGCATCCTCCAGACGCTTGCCCTCAGCCTTCGGGTCGTGACGGTCCACGGGTCTATCCCTTGATAAACTTCGCGACGCTCGCCGCCACCTTCCCCGGCTCCTCCAACGGCATCATGTGCGCGCCTCCATCGACCAGATGAATCTTAGCGCCGGGAATGCCTTTGCGGAATTCGTCGGCGTAGACCGCGGGCAGCAGCTTGTCGTCCTTGCCCCACACGATGAGCGTCGGCGCCGCGATTCGATGCAACCTTTTGCGCAGTCCCTTGTCCGGTATCGGCCACATGAACTTGCCCGTGCATCCGAGCGCCCACGTGATTCGGATGAACCCCTGCTGATCCTCAGGATTCAAAGTGATTCGCTTCAACGAAGGATGATGCTCATCCTTGAACAGCAGCGCAGGCAGGTCGGTCTGCGGCGTCACGATATAATTGCGAATCGGTGAATCGTCGCGCCATAAACCCAGCGGACTTATCAGCACCAGCTTGCCGACACGCGTCGGATCGGTCGCCGCAATTTCGCCCGCAATCATCCCGCCGAACGAATGACCGACCACCGCCGGCGCCTTTAACCCGAGCTTGTCGAACAAATCGTAGTAGTAGAGGACGAGATCCCACATGTCGTCGAGCGCCTTGTAGGAGTCCTCGTCGCCCGCCGTGATCCCGGGATGCTCAGGGGCATAGACGGTGAAGCTCTTCGCCATCTCGTCGAGCAACTCAGTTTCGATCGGCCCATAACCGCCATGCAGATAGACAACCGGCGGCCCATCGCCAAGAATCCTGACCTTGGGATGAACCTTGTCGCCCCACACGCTAACCGTCTTATCTTTCACAGCCGCCATATCTATCTATCCTTCAAAGAACCCTTTCCGTAGGCCCCTGAGAGCAAAGTGGCGCGCTGCGCGCAACTTTGCGTTTTTCACTTTCTCACTGGGTGCAGGGGTCACCCCTGCCGCCCGCCGCGCAGGCGATTATCCTACCGCGCCGCCGCATGCACTCCGTTCGACGCGATCTTTGTGCGCGGCCCCTTCAACGACTCGGGCCACCATTTGTTTTCCCACTCGCCGTCCCATACGTCGCGGAAATGCGGCAGCACCTCGCTGCAGAACAGATCGATATTCTTGATCGTCAACTCATGCGGCATCGAGCCGATATGCAGCAGCACCATCAGGTTGCCGACGCGCAGTTTCTTCACCGCTTCCATCAACTGCTGGCGCACGGTGGCTGGCGAGCCCGCGATCACGAACTGATTATCGACGAAGTCCTTGTACTTCCACGTCGGTATCTTGTTCATCAGATCGAACAGCTGCGGATTCAGCTTGGTGACGCTGTTGACCAGGCTCTTGTAGTCCTGGTTGCCGGCGACGGGAAAGTACTCGGGCAGGATATGCAGGCATTTGTCGTAGAAATATCGGATATGTTTGTAGTAGTCCTTTTCGGCCTGCGCGTCGGTCTCCGACACCGCGACCAGCTGCAAAAAGCCGGCGCGATACGGATTGGGATCGTGACCGCCCTTGGCGACGAAATCCCAGAACCCGTCCATCACGCGCTTGCCGAAATTGTTCCCCCAGTACGACAGGAAGCAGTAGCAATGGTTGTGCTTGGCGGAAAAATCCCAGGTCGAGAGACTGCCGCTGCCGGGAATCCAGACCGGCGGATGCGGCTTCTGGATCGGACGCGGCCAGATATTGACCATCGGCAGTTTGAAGTACTTGCCGTTCCACGCAAAAATCTCCGGCGACGTCCACGCTTTCAGAATGAGATCGTGCGCCTCGTAGTAACGCTCGCGCTGCTCAATAGGCGGGATTCCGTAGCACAGGTTCACGTCCTGCGACGTGCCCAGCGGCATCCCGGCGACCATCCGGCCTCCGCTGATGCAATCGATCATCGAATATTCTTCGGCGATTCGTATTGGCGGATTCGAGGTCGGCAGAGTCGCGCCCATCTGCACGACTGCGACGTCGGTGCCGTTGGTCGCGCGCGCCAGGATCGATCCCATCAGATCGGGATTCGGCATAAAGCCATAGGCGTTCTGATGATGCTCGTTGACGCAGATGCCGTCGATGCCCTTGTCGGCGGCATGGATCAGCTCGTCCAGCGTCCAGTTGTAGTACTGGCCGACCTTGACCGAGTCGGCCAGCTCGCAATAGGGCGGATCGACCCACACCGAGTGATACTTCTGCGCGAAGTCGTCCGGCAAATCGCGATACGGCATCAGATGGAACATCGAAATTTTCATCGAGTAAAACCTCCAGCCGCGTCAGCTTTCGATTTTTCCATACCACGTCGCGTCTCGATTCCCCAATAGCGCAATAGGTGGAACTCGTTGGGCATGTGCCCATATATGGAGTGATGGCGAAACTGTTGGTCGGGACGCCGAAAGATATGATCGCGCCTGCGTTCTTTTGCATCGCGATTCTTTTCTGCGCGCGCGCGGTTCGGGCGGATTCCGCGCCACGAACGTTCGTCGGCAACTTCATCGGTAATGACGCGACGGTGGAAAACTATCTGACCGTTTCGGGTAGCTACGATCGCGCGCAGAATTCCGAGTCGCTGTACCTCGAAAAGACCATCTCGCCCAAATCCAGCTTCTCGCTCTTCGTCGGCTACCAGCGCCTCGAGCAGGAAGGCGAGCAGACCAGCGCCAGCGGCTTCTCCAACCTGGGCCTCGCCTATAAACGCGTGCTCATCACGCTCCCGCGCCACGAATTCCTGTTCACGGTAAATCCCTCGCTCGAGCTGCCCGTCGGCAGCAGCAGCGTCGGCTCTGAATCGCATCCGCGCGCCGGCGGTGATCTGCTTTTTCAGAAGGGCTTCGGCGATCTGCCCGACTCACTTAGCATGCTGCGCCCAGCCGGCATCGAAGGCGACGCGGGATGGGAAAGCAAAGTGACGGGCGCGCGCGACGACCTCGTGTCAGCCGACCTCGAGCTCGAGTATTCACTTAACTACCTCGACGCGAACGTCGCCCGCGGTTCGGTGCCATATGCACTGCGCGATCTCACCCCGCATCTCGATTTCGATTACGCGCAGTATCTGAGTGCGCATCGAAACTCCTCGCAGCCGGACTTCGAACTGACGCCCGGAATTGCGTGGCTCAACTCGACCTTCGAGGTAAATCTCGGCGTCCAGGTCGCCCTCAATCGCGCGTCGTCCGGCAGCGGTGCCGTCGCCTTCGTCTGGCTCCTCGGAGTTTCGTACGACCAACTGGTGCCCGCGCTCGGATGGAATCTGTTTGATTGATCGGTGGTATGGACAACCGGCTCCGATGAAGACGACAATGCCCCGCTATGGAATCGTGGTTTAACAAAGCAAGATTCGGGATGTTCATCCATTGGGGACATTGCAGCCAGCGCGGCCTCGAGCTGTCGTGGCCGCTGGTCGGCGGCGTCGGTGCGCTGCCGAATTCACAAAACGTGAGCGTGGACGAGTATCACTCGACTGCCAAGACCTTTAATCCGACATATTGGGATGCGCCCGCGCTCGCTAAAACAGCTAAGCGCGCCGGTATGCAGTATGCGGTACTGACTAGTAAACATCACGACGGTTATTCACTATTCCATACGAAACATTCTGACTATTCGATTGAGTATTCACCGTTCAAGCGGGATATAGTTCGCGAATATACAGATGCGTTCCGCGCAGAACGTCTCAAGGTCGGACTGTACTACTCACTTATCGACTGGCATCATCCTGACTATCCGGCGTTTTTGGAGTCGGACAAGCCTTACAAGTGGGGTAACTGGCGCCGCTCCGCGCCTGAACAGTGGGATCGGTTTATCAAGTTTATGTTCGACCAGATGCGCGAGCTGCTGACCAACTATGGCAAGATCGATCTGCTGTGGTTCGACGGCGGATGGGAGCGCACGCCCGAGGAATGGAAGTCGCGCGAGTTCGTCGAGCTGATCCACTCGCTTCAGCCCGAGGTCGTGATCAACGATCGCATCCCGGGTTACGGCGACTACCAGACGCCCGAACAGGCCGTGCCGCCTCGCCCGCCTGAAGGTCCGTGGGAAACGTGCCTGACGATCAATAATAGCTGGGGCTACAATCCTTCCGACAAGGACCTCAAATCGACCCGCTCGCTGATCCATACGCTGTGCGAAGTGGCCGGCAAGGGCGGAAATCTGCTGCTCAACGTTTCCCCGATGGGCGACGGCGCGCTTCCGCCCGAGCATGTCGAGCGGCTCGAAGCGATCGGCGAATGGATGGGCCGCAACAACGAGGCGATCGTCGGCACCGATCCCGGACTCGAGCCGTGGCAGTTCTACGGACCCTCGACGCGCCGCGGCAATCGCGTTTACCTGCACGT
>NZ_DATDGQ010000166.1:0-26196 GCF_036522015.1 Binatus sp. (SeqCode) | reverse complement strand
GGGTAACCCCTGCACCTTAGGATTAATCGCAAAATGGCGCGGACGCCATTTTGCTCTCAGGTTCCTTTTTTCTTGTGTCATTCTTGAGCGGAGCGAAGAATCCTGGCTCTCACCTCTCCCCTCGGGAGAGGTCGTGCGGCGACACTGTGTGTCGCGCACGGGTGAGGGCGATGGCATCGAGCTGAATGCGGGCGCCCTCACCTGCGACGGAGTCGCGTCCTCTCCCGAGGGGAGAGGTAATACAAGGAGAAAGAAAATGGCGGAGACTTTTGTTTTGGTGCATGGCGCCTGGCATGGGGCTTGGTGTTGGGCGGCGGTTATCAACCAGTTAGAGAAGCTTGGGGATAGGGCTTATGCCGTGGACTTGCCGGGGCATGGGATGAATCGGGCGGATCGATCGAAGGTTACACTGCAGAGCTATGTCGATAGCGTTGCGGAGTTTATCGAGCGGCACGATTTGAAGAAGGTCGTGCTCGCGGGGCATAGCCTGGGCGGGCTCACGATTCCCGGCGTCGCGGCGAAGATTCCGTCGCGGATAAAGCGCGTGGTATGGGTCACGGCGCTGGTAGCGCTCGATGGGCAGCCGATCGTGGATCCGGCGACGTCGCCGTTGGCGGCAGCAGCAGACTCAGCGCCGGAGCGATCGATTCCGATCGAGATGATGGGGAAGGAATTTCTCGATGGGCTCAGTAACGACATGGCCCCGGCGGTGAAGGAATACGTGCTGTCGGCGTTGGGGTTGCAGCCGATCGCGCCGCTGATGACGCCGGTGGCGATGGCGCCCTACTTCGCTACCGGAATTCCGAGCAGCTATATCGTTTGCGAGGACGATCAGACGCCGGTTGCTGGCGCACTGAACTGGCATCCGTATTTTTCAAGCAGGCTGAGGAATCCGACGCTCAAGTTCGTGAAGAGTGGGCACGAGGTGATGTTTACGCGTCCGGTGGAATGCGCGCGGGCGCTGCATGAGTTGGCGGTGGAGTAACGTCCAGCGACCTAACCCCTAACCCCTTCCCCAGGGGGAAGGGAAAAATCTAGATGGCGTGGCGCGCGAGGAGGCCGCGGGCGATTACCAGGGCCTGGATTTCGTTGGTGCCTTCGCCGATCATCATCAGGGGGGCGTCGCGATAGAATCTCTCGACCGGAAAGTCGGCCATGAAGCCGTAGCCGCCGAGGACGCGCATCGCATCGAGCGAGATTTTTGCGCAGGCTTCCGAGGCGAAGAGCTTGGCCATGCCGGCCTCGACGTCGCATCGTTCGCCAGCGTCTTTTTTGCGGGCGGCGTTGGCGACCAGCAGGCGCGCGGCTTCGACGCGCGTCGCCATGTCGGCGAGCAGCAGCTGGACTGCCTGATGCTGGCAGATGGGTTTGCCGAAGGCGGTGCGTTGTTGCGCGTAGCGGATCGCGGTTTCGAAGGCGGCCTGCCCTACTCCCACTGCGCGTGCGGCTACGTTGATGCGTCCGACCTCGAGCGCGCTCATCACTTGTTTGAAGCCGGAGCCTTCCGCACCGCCGATCAGATTTGTCGCGGGGACGGATAAGTCGTCGAAGAGGACTTCGCAGGTGTCGATGCCTTTGTAGCCGAGCTTGTCGAGATTGCGGCTGACGGTGGGGCCGCGGTCGGATTTCTCGACGGCGAACATGCTGATACCGGCGTAAGCGGGTTCGGCGTGAGGATTGGTCTTGGCGGCCACGGCGAGCATCGTGCCGTGGCGCGCGTTGGTGATGAACATCTTGGAGCCGGACAGGATGTAGTCGTCGCCGCGGCGGACGGCGGTGGTGCGAATCGACTGCACGTCGCTGCCGGCGTGCGGCTCGGTGAGGGCGAGGCCGCCGCGCTTGTCGCCGCGCGCCATCGCAGGCAGGAAGTATTTTTTCTGCGCGTCGGTACCGTGGTTGGCGATGACATAGGCCATGATGAGATGGCTGTTGATGACGCCGGCGAGGGACATCCAGCCGCGCGACAGTTCCTCCATCACGCGCGCGTAGGTCTGGAAGCTGAGGCCGAGGCCGCCGAAGTCGGCGGGGATGGTGGCGCCGAAGAGGCCGAGCTGGCGCATCGTCGCGACCATCGCATGCGGGTATTCGTCGCGATGCTCGAGGGCGGAGGCGTTGGGGATGACGTCGCGGTCGACGAAGCGGCGGACGGCGGTGACGATTTCGCGCTCGAGTGCTTCATCCATTGGTTTGGCTCCTGATTGTTGAGCTCGTTGTCATGGCTTCGTCAGGTTCTTTGAAGATTACGCATAAGCCCTTGTCTCGGCACAACGGCTGATGCTCTGGCGGCGGCATTGGAAAGGGAGCGCTGCGCGATTTTCGGAGACCGGAACCGGCTTCGCGTGCGCGAAGCTGTCCGAGGTCCTTCCTCCCCTCGCGTTGCTCAGGTCGTCAGGATGACAGAAGAAAGTGAGCTGGCGAGTATCGAGCTGGATGCTTGCGCCCTCACCCGCCGTTCGCGGACTCACGCCGACCTCTCCCGAGGGTAGAGGTAATGAGCGATCCGGCCGAATGGAAATCGGGTTGCATCGGGATGTAGGGTGGGGTATGTGTCAGATTGACGCAAAGTATCGGGACTATTGAGGAAAGATTGTGATGGAAGCTGTAGAGACGGCGATTGATGCTACTGCGCTGCGGGAGAAGTTGGCGGTGCTGGGGAATGAGAGTTATACGGCTGAGACTTGCGAGCGGTATGCCGGGATGATTGCGGAGATTCGCGAGCTTAAGAAAGCGCGGCGCGCGGTGATCCTGGCGCATAATTACCAGCGGCCGGAGATTTTCGAGGTTGCGGATTTTATCGGCGACTCGTTGGAGCTGGCGCGCAATGCGCGCGACGTGCGGGACGCGGACGTGATCGTGTTTTGCGGCGTGCATTTCATGGCGGAGACGGCGAAGGTGTTCAATCCTGAGCGCATGGTGCTGTTGCCCGATCTAAAAGCCGGGTGCTCGCTGGCGGATAGCGTGACGGCGGAGGCGTTGGCTGAGCGCAAGGAAGAGCTCCTCAAGATTTATCCGGATTTGAAAGTCGTGTCTTACGTCAATTGCACGGCGGATGTAAAAGCGTTGTCGGATGCGTGCTGCACGTCGGCGAATGCTGCCAAGATCGTCGAAAGGATCGACTCGCAGAATGTTTTGTTTGTGCCGGATCAGAATCTTGCGAATTACGTGCAGTCGCAGACGAAGAAGCGGGTAATTTCGTGGGACGGCAACTGCTATGTGCATCATCAGATAACTCCGGACGAGGTGAACAAGGTCAAGCGCGCGATTCCCGGGATCAAGGTGATTGCGCATCCGGAATGCCGGCGCGACGTTTTGGCGCTGGCGGATGCGGTGCTGTCCACCAGCGCGATGGTCGCATACGCGAAGAGCAGCGACGCGGATAAATTCCTGGTGGTGACGGAATGCGGGCTGTCGGATCGGCTGCTGATGGAGATACCCGACAAGCATTTTTACAAGGCGTGCAAGCTATGCCGGTTCATGAAGATGATCACGCTCGAGGGGACGCTCGATTCGTTGCGCCATCTGCGGTACGAAATCGAACTGACCGAAGACGTGCGGGTGGGCGCGAAACGGGCGCTCGAGCGCATGCTCGAGCTAAGCGTGTGAGCGCGAACGCACAGATGGCGGGCACGGCGGCCCGCCCCACTGAGGCGACCCGGTCCACTGGGGAAAAGCTGGCGCGGCCGATGGTCGCGGTCGATACGGTGCTGTTCGCGATCAACGACGGACGCCTGCAGACGTACCTGGTCGAGTTACGGCGCGGGCCGGGGCGCGGGCGGTGGGCGTTTCCGGGCGGGCTGGTACGAGTGGGCGAGCTGCTCGACGACGCGGCGCGGCGCGAGCTGCAAGATTCGACGGGATTGCGCGGCGCCTACCTCGAGCAGTTGTTCACGTTTGGCGATCCGTCGCGGGACCCGCGCGCGCACGTGGTGTCGGTCGCGTACATGGCGCTGATTCCCGATGCGCAGGCGGTCAGCGCGTCTTGCGAGAAATATGCGAACGGGAAGTGGTACGAAGTCACGCGCTTGCCGCAACTTGCATACGATCATTCGCTGATGGCGGCTTACGCCGTGAAGCGGCTGAAGTCGAAACTCGAGTACACCAACATCGCGTATGCGTTGTTGCCGCGGGAATTCACGTTCGCCGAGTTCGAGGAGCTGTACTCGCTAATCCTGGGGCGTCCGCTGGATCGGCGGAATTTTCGGCGCAGCATCCTGGCGATGGGGATGCTGAAACGGCTGCCGCATACGCGCCGCGGACCGCATCGGCCGGCCGCTCTATACAGTTTCGCGAATCAAAGCCTAAGGTTCATCGAGATGCTATAATTTCGGGCCGCAGGGAGAGTTATGTTCAAGGGCATCAACGGAATCGTCGCACTTGCCGTTGCCGTCATTTTGGTGGTGGCGATCGCTTCCGCGGCTTACATTTCGAACAGTTCGCAGCCGTCCGACAAGCAGATGGCCGCATCGGGCGATCCGGCGGCAAAATTGCGGATCACGCTGGATCCGGCGAATTTCCAGGGCCCGGTGCGCGAGGCGTACGAGGTAGCGGAGAAGGATCCTGCGCTGCTCGCGCAATTGCACTGCTACTGCGGATGCGACAAGACGGACGGGCACAAGAATCTGCTCGACTGTTTTCGCGATACGCACGGCAGCACCTGCGCGATCTGCTGCGGCGAGGCGCGCGATGCCGAGTCGATGGCGGGCCGGGGGATGGCGATCGAACAAATCCGCGACGCGCTGCGGGCGCGCTACTCGCACGGGGGCTGAGCTTGGTCGGACTGATCTCCGCGTACATCGAACATTTCACCTATCTTGGGTTGTTCGTGGTTCTGATGTTGTGCGGACTTGGATTGCCGATACCTGAAGACGTGGCGCTGCTGGCCGGCGGCTATTTGGTGCATCGCGGGGTCACGCGCTATCCGATCACGCTGGCGGTGTCGCTGTTCGGAGTGGTGGCGGGAGACAACTCGCTGTTTTTCATGGGACGGCGTTTCGGATCGGGATTGGTGCGTTACTTTTCAATCGGGCGGCCGGGCCGGAAGCATCAGATCGAGCGGATCCAGGGCTTCATGCAGCGCCATGGGCATCGCGCGATTTTTTACGCACGCTTCCTGGCGGGTCTGCGCGCGTTGGTCTATTTGTCGGCGGGATCGTTCGGCGTGCGGCCGAGCGTGTTCCTGTTCTACGATCTGCTGGGGGCGCTGATATCGGTGCCGATCGTGGTGACGCTCGGCTATGTATTCGGCAAGCAGCTCGAGATGCTGGTCAAATATATCGGCGGCTTCGAGCGGCTTATCCTGGTCGTCGCAGTTCTGAGCCTTGCGGTTTACGGGACGCGGATGCTGGTGCTGCGGAAGACTGTCGAGCCGGTACCGGCTGAAAAGAGCGGATTGCCCGAATAATTTGCGCGCCGCCCGCGCGCCGATATCGAAAATGGAATCATACTTTCCAGCGCTTAACCTCAAGGCGAAGCTGATCGTGCTGGTGGTCGGCCTGCTCGCGCTGACGCTGGGCGCGGAGGTGTGGGTGAGTCTCGGCACGCAGGCGGAAATCGTCGCGACGACGCAGGAGCGGGTCAAGGACCTGGCGCGTGTAATTCAAATAGGCGTGCAGGAGTTGACCGCGGTGCGCGACACCGACCGCGATCAGCTTCATCAATATGTCGACAACCTGCACACCCAAGGGCTCGAAGTGTCGATCGCGTCCAGCGAGAACCTGATCCTCAACAGCTCGAATCCACATCTGATCGGGGCAGCGCTGCGTCCGAAGCAGGCGGAATGGCTGACACCCGAGCAACTAAGGCATCCCGAAACGCTGCTGACTATTCCGCCCGGCAAGCTCGGCCTTGCGCCGGAGACAACGGTGTACCTGATTCCGGTCGAGGTCGAAGACCATCTGCTGGGTTACGTGCAGGTGGTGGCGAATTTCGGCGACTTCGCGAAGCCGCTGGAGGAGAGCCGGACGCGCGAGCTGATGATCGCGTTCGCGATTTTCGCGATCGGACTGGTGTTCGCGTACATCCTGGCCGACCGTTACGTGAAGCCGATCCATGCGGTGGCGAACGCGGCGCAGAATATTGCGGCGCGCGGCCTGGAGCCGGTGCCGGAGGCGCATCGACGCGACGAGATTGGGCTTTTGACGCGCAGCTTCAACGACATGGTCGGGCAGCTCAGACGGGCGCGCGAGCGGGAGCAGGAGCTGAACCGGTTGGAGCGGTTCACGGCGCTGGGGCAACTGGCGGGCGGCCTGGCGCATGAGATCAAGAACCCGTTGAACTTCATCAGCCTTGCGCTCGATCAGCTCCGCGCGCGCTATGCGCCGCAGCAGCCGAACGACCGCGAAGCGTTCCTGCGGCAGCTCGGAATCATGAAGGACGAGATGCATCGGCTATCGGAGATGGTGCAGAGCTTTCTGCATTACGGCAAGCCGATCGAGATTTTCCCGGCGCCAACCGACGTGCATCACCTGGTGGATGAAGTCGTCGCGCTGTCGGAATCGAAAATGAAGAGCCAGGGAATCGAGTTGATCGAGGAATGCAACGAGGCGGAGCCGATCCTCAAGGTGGACGCGGAGAAGCTGCGCACCTGTTTTATCAACGTGGTCGCCAACGCGATCCAGGCGATGCCGGAAGGCGGCACCATGAGAATCGGATTTCGGCGGATCGATGGCGACGGGTCGATGGTGATCAGTTTTTCGGACACCGGCGCGGGGATCGAAGCGGGAGTCGCGGGCCACGTGTTCGACCCGTTCTTCACCACCAAGCGCGACGGGATCGGGCTTGGGCTGTTTCTGTCGAAGGCGATCGTCGAGACGCACGGAGGCACAATCGACATCGGACCGAATCCGGACGGACACGGAACCACCTTGACTTTCACCTTTCCGCCGAGCGCGGTAGTAAACGGACACAATCATGACGCAGGCCTCAGTACTGGTCGTTGAAGACAACGACCTGGAACGACAGATAACCGCGGACACGCTGCGCGAAGAAGGCTTCGCGGTGGAAGAAGCGGCGGTCGGCAAGCGCGCGATCGAGCTGCTGGCGCTGTCGCGCTTCGACGTCGTGCTGACGGACCTGATGATGCCGGGGATGTCGGGCGAGGAGCTGCTCGCGAAAGTGCGCGGCGCGTATCCGGGCAGCCAGGTGGTGGTGCTGACGGCGCACGGATCGACGGACAGCGTCGTGCAGGCGATGAAGGCGGGTGCGTTCGACTACCTGGAGAAGCCGACGGATCGCGAGAAGCTGGTGACGCGGGTCGCGAAGGCGGCGGAGTTCGCGAATCTGCAGCAGGAAAATCAGCTGCTGAAACGGCGACTCGAGGGCACCTTCGAGATCGAGGGCATCATCGGGCAGGATCCCGCGATCCAGGAAGTGATCCGGCTGGTGCGGCGGGTCGCGCCGTCGAATTCGACGGTGCTGATCCAGGGCGAAAGCGGGACCGGCAAGGAGATCGTGGCCAAGGCGATCCATCGGTTGTCGCCGCGCGCGGGACGGCAGTTCGTCGCGATCAACTGCTCGGCGATTCCGGAGAACCTGATCGAAAACGAACTGTTCGGGCATGAGCGCGGCGCGTTCACGGGCGCCACCGAGCGCAAGATTGGACTGTTCGAGAGCGCGGACAAGTCCACGCTGTTTCTCGACGAGATCGCCGACCTGCCGCAGGGGATGCAGGCGAAGATTCTGCGCGTGCTGCAGGAGAAGGAGTTAAGGCGCGTCGGCGGCAATGATTCGTTTCGGATCGACGTGCGGCTGGTGGCGGCGAGCAATCGCAATATCGTCGAGGAAGTCGGCGAGGGGCGGTTCCGCGAGGACTTGTACTACCGAATCAACGTGGTGACGGTGACGCTGCCGCCGCTGCGCGACCGGCGCGGCGATATCCCGCTGCTGGCGAATCACGCGCTCGCCAAGTTCGGGCATCTGGCGGAAGGCCGCGTGAAAGAGATTGGACGCGAGGCGATGGAGGTAGTGCTCGACTACTCGTGGCCGGGCAACGTGCGGCAACTCGAGTCGGCGATCGAGCGGGCGATCCTGCTGTGCGAAGGCGACACGGTAACGCCGCGCGACTTGCCGCAGGAAGTTCTCTCGCGCAAGACGCCGGGGCGCAGCGGAGAGCGCCAGCGCGGCGAAAAATACGAGATTCCGAGCGAGGGCTTCAATTTCGAGACGTTCGAGCGCGACGCGATTCTGCAAGCGCTCGAGCGCAACGACTGGGTGATCGCGAAGGCAGCGAAGATGCTCGCGATGAGTTATCGGACGCTGCAATATCGGATCGACAAGTTCGGGTTGAAGCGCGGGGAGCAGCCGAAGGCGGCGCCGCCGGAGGTCAAGTAGGAGGGAAGAGGCCACTTTATTAAATGTGAAACCCGCGGTGGGTTTCACGCTTCCTTCGGCAGGGCTGAGCCCTGCACCCAGTGATAAGAAATCGCAAAATGGCGAGGACGCCCTTTTGCTCTGAGGTTCTTGGGGGATAGGGCTGCGGGAATTTACCTCTCCTTCGGGAGAGGTCGTGCGGCGACACTTGTGTCGCGCGCACGGGTGAGGGCGCTCGCATTCAGCTCGATGCCAGCGCCCTCACCCGCGCCGGAGGCGCGTCCTCTCCCGAAGGGAGAGGTAAATCAGGATCAGTCTGTCGCCCAACCAGTCGGTAGGTAAATCCAGCATTCGATTTTGCGGGCGTCGGTGGCGACTACCTCGATTCGTTCGCGGGTGTAGAGCGTCGGCACTTCTTCGTATTCGTCGAGTATCGTCAAATCGCGCGCCGTCAGGCCTTCGAGGATGGCGCCTTCGGTGATGGCGTCGGCTTGTTTCGCGACGAAGTAGAAGCGCTTGCGGCCGCGCGCGTACTTGGGGAGGCGGGCGGGGCTCGCGTTTATCGAACGGCCCAGCAGCATCACGCGCTTGGCGGAATTCAGCAGCGAGCCATAGACGAAGAGGAGCTGGTCGTCGTTCATGTGGTCGAATCCCGGTCCTTCGATTACGCAGATTACGCAGATTTACCCTGGATGGCGATTGTGGAACCGGCGCCAAGCATTGTAAATTCGTCCGCAACAAAGTGAGCGAGCGTCAGGCGCCACGGTCGATTGTTTGGGATGTCTCCGGTATGTTAACGCGAGATGAGGCTTGAGTTATCGATGATCACCATGCGAACTTTTCTCGCGAGCGCGGCAGTTGGGCTGCTCGCAATGTCGGTTGTCGGCTGCTCGACGGTCAAGACCGGGACGTTGAGTCCCGGAATGACACCGGATCAAACGGTGCAGTCGATGGGCGAGCCCGACCTGAAGGACAACATCGCGGATCCCAACCACAGCGGTGCGAGCGTGCTGCGTTACGTCTGGCTCGAGCCGGGCAAGGCGGCGATCTTCGGATCCGACGAGCGGCTGGCGAGCGTGCAGGATGTCGAGACCAACACCAAGCTGAAGGTCGAGCAGCAAGCGCATGAGGAGGCCGTAGCGTCAGGGCCGCCGCAGAAGTTCGATCCGATTGAGACACCGCTGGACTACCTGTTCTATCCGGTGAAAGCGGGCGTCGTTTATTTTGGCGCGGGTCTAAGTTGCGCAACTGGCGCTGTCTGCGAGAAGCCAAATCTTCCTCCGCCGTCATCTGGTTAGTCCGATTGTCGGGGCGCGCTGGAAAGAGGCGAAGCTGCCATTTTGCGCGGGCCTTTCGCGGATCGTCGAAATAACGCAGACAGGAAACTTTGTCGTTCTCCGCTAACTCATAGTGCCTCAATCAGAGTCTAATTGTTGCGGCCAACCGCGACTACCTGCTCAGTTTTTTAGCTTTTGGTTCGCGGTGTGCTGTCGGTGTGGACTTTATGTTCATAAGTGTGAGACTGTTGGTGTCTGCGTTGACACCTGAACGAACGCTCAGGCGTATGAATAGTAGCCGAAGAGATCTGAAATCCAGGCACGAAGGGCCGCGCCCCGGAATTATGGCGCATGAAACAGGCTGCAACGGGAACCGCGGAAATTGTGCGGGCTCGATTTTGGCACCTTACTACCGATCGGCCAGAGACTGCGCCATCTGACCGGTAATATCCACGACCTAAAACTGCGATGGGCACGGGTGGCGGAATACGACCTATGAAAAAAGAAACGCTTGGTCAGGTCCTCAAACAGCGGCGCGGGGCTTACGCCTATACTCAACGCGAACTTGCAAAGAAACTTGGCGTCAAGGCCAGCCACGTCGCATATCTCGAAAACGGACGGCGGCGGCCTTCCCTGTCGCTACTGTCGCGGATTGCGGAGACGCTCGAGCTCGACAAGCGGCGGCTGTTCCTGCTGGCGCATCCGGAGGCGCAGTGGATCGTCGGTGAGCGTCGCGAGGCGTCGCCCACCCAGCGGCGCGAAGATTCGTGGCGCAGGTTTGCCGGAGATCGCGGGACGCTGGCGCGTCACAAGGTCACGGAGCAGGAACTCAGGGTGCTGAAGAACGTGAACATGCTCGGCCGAGTGTCGAGGCCGAATCAGTACCTGTTTATCCTGAACGCGATTCGCCAGGCGGTTGACGAAGAGTAGTCGCGCCCGCGTTTCAGATTCTCAAGTGCCCTTGGCCGGCGGCACGCCTACACCCTTGAGGAACTCGCCGCGGGCGGCCATCGGATCGCGCGCGACTGCGTCGTTGTAGGCGGTCATTATCGTTCGCGCGTCCTGCGAGCACATCAGTTGCGTCATCTCCATCCGCTCGACGTAGAGGCCGGATTCGAGATCGCGATCGGCGCCGAGGTAAACCGCGCGCTTGATCGCAGCGACGGCCCGCGGCGGGCGGCTGGCAAGGGTGCGCGCCCATTCCATTGCAAAGGGCATCAGCTTGTCGGGCGCGAGCACGCGGTTTACCATTCCCATCTTCTCGGCGTCGCGAGGACTGTAGACGTTGCCGAACATCAGCACCTCGAGCGCCCTGCCCCGCCCGATCAGCCGCGGCAAACGCTGGGTACCTCCGCCGCCGGGCAAGATTCCGAACACCGCTTCGGGCAGTCCTATTTGGTAAGGGCCGTCGGCCGCAAGACGAAAGTCGCACGCCAGCGCTAGTTCGTAGCCACCGCCCATGCAGTCGCCGTTAATCGCCGCGATGACCGCCTTGGGCATCAACATGACCCGGTCGAGCATGCGATGAAACCCGGCCGACGCGGCGGGAAAGGTCTGCGCGCAGGCCGCGGGATCTTCCGCCATCGCGGCCAGTTCGTCGACGCTGTAGTGGGTGATGAATTTTCCGTCGACGCCGCCGGTGAGAACAATCGCGCGGGTGTTGGCATCGTTTTCGGCGCGTCCCAGGAGCTCGAGCAACTCCTGCGACATGGGCGCGGTCATATAGTTCATGGGCGGGTTGCTGATGGTCCAGACTTGAACGTGTTCGTGCTGCTCGACGGCAAAATGTTTCATGGTTTTTCTCCCTGGATCGTTGAGGAGTAGCACGCGATGGTTTAGGCTCATATGTCAGAAGTGCATTTTCGATGAAGATCGACATCGACCTCAAGTCCGGATTTCTGCAGAACCTCAAGCGCGAAGTGCTCGACTCGCTCAACACTGAAGAACGCGCGATCATCGAGGTTTCCACCGGCGAGATGGGCAACAAGCCCGACGCGGTGAAGCTTGGATGGCTCAAGATGCGGACCAAGGAGGCCTGGACCAAGCAGCGCTACACCAAGGCGCTCGGGCGCACGATGGAAAAGCTGCGCGAGGCGGTGGCGCTGGCTGAGAAGGATAAAGGCGACTAGCCGTCCGCGTCATGGCTCGATTCGCGCGACCCGGCGCTTGCCCACCTCGAGCACCTTGTGCTCCCCCGGAACGAAGCGAAAATTCACGTCGGTTATGGTGCGGCCGTCCACCCGCACCGCGCCCTGGCTCACCAGGCGGCGCGCCTCGCTGGTCGAGGGCGTGAACTGCAGCTGCTTCATCAGCTCGCAAATCCACAGGTCCTCGGCGATTCGATAGACCTGCGCGCTGGCGGGAACTTCGCGGCGCTGATGCTTGCTCTCGAAGTATTCCTCGGCGCGAGTTGCGGCGGGCGCGCCGTGGTATTCGGTGACCAAGGTGCGGGCGAGGCGCTTCTTCGCTTCCATCGGATGCATCGCGCCTGACTTCACCGCCGCGAGCTCTTCGGGCGTCGCGACCGTCAGCAACTCGTAGTATCGAACCATCAGCTTGTCGGGCACCGACATCAGCTTGCCGTACATATCCTCGGGCTGGTCGGTCAGGCCGACGTAGTTGCCGAGCGACTTGGACATTTTGCGCAGGCCGTCGAGACCTTCGAGCAGCGGCATCGTCATCACGGCCTGCGGATCCTGTCCGAAATGGCGCTGCAGGTCGCGGCCGACCAGCATGTTGAATTTTTGATCGGTGCCGCCAATCTCGAGATCCGCTTTCAGCGCAACCGAATCGTAAGCCTGGATGACGGGATACAGCAGCTCGTGGAGGAACAGCGGCTCCTGGGCAGCGAGACGCTTTTCGAAGTCGTCGCGCTCAAGCAGGCGGGCGACGCTCAAGGTCGCCGCAATCTTGATCAGCTCGGCCACGTTCACGCCATTCATCCATTCGCTGTTGAAGCGGACTTCGGTGAGCTCGCGATCGAGAATCTTGAACGCCTGCTCGCGATAGGTCTGGGCGTTGCGCTCGATCTCGTCGCGCGACAAGGGCTTGCGCGTCTCGGAGCGTCCAGTGGGATCGCCGATCATCGCGGTGAAATCGCCGATCAGGAAAATAACGGTGTGGCCGGCATCCTGAAAGTCGCGCAGCTTCTTGAGCGTCAGGCTGTGACCGAGATGCAAGTCGGGTGCGGTGGGGTCCATGCCGAGTTTGATCCTGAGCGGCCGGCCGAGCGCAATTTTTGCCGCGAGCTCGGCCGGCGAAATAACTTCAGCGGCGCCGCGGGCAAGTGCCGCAGCCTGTTCCTTCGCCTGATTTTCGTTCGCGGTCCGCTTAGCCAATTCCGTTCGCCCGAGTTGCAGTGGTTCTCAAGCGTACAGGAATTTTGACGGCGCGGAATAGCCCGCCGCAGATTCGCGGCTCGCCCCGGCGAGCTATCCCCGTTCGGCGGCGCGATCGCCCTGCAGCAGCGCGCGCTTGCCAACGGGCATCATCCCGCGGCGTTCGCGCACGCTTTTCACTTGACGGCCGGGGATCATGCCAAGTTCGCGCAGTCCTCGTCGTACAACGCCGAGTGCGTGCTCGTGGATCAAGCCAACCTCGCGCAGGCGAAACTCGTGCTGCGGGAACTCGATCTTGCCAGCCTGACGCGCATGCGAGAAGGTTCGCCGATGCACGCCGAAGCAGGTGGGACCGTAGAGCTCGCTGAGCAGCCACAACGAGATTTCGTCGAGACCTCGCATGCACCATCCGATGCATTGGTAGTCGTCGATCGCGGTGGTGGCGGCGGTGCAGGCATCGGCGGGCAGCTCGTCCGCCACCAGGCGCCTGGTCCGCCCGCTGTGGAGCAGCTCGCGCAGACGGAAATAAAAGCGCAGCGCTTCCTCCGCTCTCCTGAAGCGGGTTTTGGTTTCGTTAAACATGGGTTGCCCCTACCCCTCGAATGTAGATTTATGAGGGCGCACGCCGCGTATGCATTGACGAGAGCTCCAATGTTCCATGCTCTAGCGCGGCTCCCGCGGATTTGTCAACAGAATGATTATATTTCGACACAAACTGTTACTAGCGGGAGAGTCGCTCAATGTACTCTAGCCGCGCTGATTGTGACGATTCATCGCGGCTTCGAGTCCAAGCGCCGCGATCGTTTCGACCGCGAGGGCGGCGCGATCGAGGAGCGGCGTCAGAACCTGGCGTTCGGCGGCGGTCATCGGGCGCAGCAGGTAATCTTTATTTTCCTCGGTCTTCGGCCGGCGGCCGGGCTCCATCTCGATTTCTTCGTTAAATCCCGGCGGCCGGCCGATACCGATTCTTACGCGGATGAAATTCGTCGTTCCGAGAGATTCCGCGATTGAGCGCACGCCGCGATTGCCGGCGTCACCGCCGCCTTGCTTGATCCTGATGCGGCCGGCTTCGAGGTCGAGCTCGTCATGCACCACGATCAAGCGATCCGAGGTAATTTTAAAATATCCGAGGAGATCGGAAACGCACTCACCGCTTAGATTGTAAAACGTCTGTGGTTTGACCAGGAGCACCGGCTTTTCGGCCAGCGTGATTTCGGCGGTGACGCCTTTGAATCTGCGCCGGCTCAGCTCGACGCCTTTGGTTTTCGCGATTCGGTCGATTGTCATGAAGCCGGAGTTGTGGCGCGAGCGCGAGTATTGCTCGCCGGGGTTTCCGAGGCCGGCCACCACCCATTGAATCGATGAATGCGAGTCGGAGTCGGATTTCCTGGCGCGCGATGAACGGAAGCCGCCGAACAGACGCTTGATCGCCGCCATCGAGTTCAGCCGGCTCGCGCGCGAACGCGGCGTTTCGACTTCGATGGAGTTGCGCGGAGCAACGGCTCGAGCGCCCTGAACAACGCATTCATCTCGGCCGGAGTTCCGATCGAGATCCTGAGCGCATCCTGCAGCATCGGCGTCGCGAAGTGCCGGACCAGGATTCCGGCGCGGCGCAAGCCGCGCGTGACGGGCGCCATGTCGCGCCCCGGTATCCGCGCGAGAACGAAATTGGCCTGCGAGGGCGGGACCTCGAAGCCAAGCTTGCGCAGACGCGCCTCAGTACGAGCGCGGGTTCGTATCACAGTAGCGACATTGCGGCGCATCCACGCAGCGTCGCGCAGCGCTTCGGCTCCGACAGCCAGCGCAATCCTGCTCAGGTTGTACGAATCCTTGACCTTCATAAGCGCGTCGATCACCGTCGGATGCGCAAAGCAGAGGCCCAGCCTCATCCCGGCCAGCGAATAAGACTTCGACAGCGTTCGCAGAACGATAACGTTGCGATGCCGCCGGACGAGGCCTAGTGCGTTCTCATCGGCGAAGTCGACGTAGGCCTCGTCGATCACCAGCAATCTGCCGTCGAGGCGTTTAGCCAGCACGGCCAGTTTACGCGCCGGAGTCAGGATGCCCGACGGCGAATTGGGACTGCAGACGATCGTGAGATTGGCGCGCGCGTCGGCGAGCGCGTCGAGCGGCAAGGTGAAGCCGCCGCTTATCGGGAAGTGAAGGATTCGCGCCTCCTGCACGAGCGCCAGGGTGTCGTAGAGCGAATAGGTCGGGACCGGATACGCGACGGTGTCGCCTTCACCGAGCGTCGCCCGAAATACCATCGCGAGTAATTCGTCGGAGCCGTTGCCGGCGAGGATCATGCTTTGCGGAATCGAGTAGAGTTTCGCGGCGCTCGCGACGAATTCGTCGGCGCGCGGCGCTGGATAGAGTCGAAGCGCAGACCCGGCCATCACTTTCGCAACCGCGCGCCGGACCCGCGGCGACGGCGGATATGGATTTTCGTTGGTATTGAGTTTGATCAGGCGCTGGCCGGGACGCGGCTGTTCGCCGGGCCGATAGGCTGCCATGTTTTTGATCGATTCGCGAAACATGGATGAATTATGAATCGAGCGGCAGCTTGATTCGAGTACCGGTGCGCGATGAACGATAGCAAGCATCGATCGCTTCGACCGCGCGCAGTCCGTCGATGCCGTCGGGCGAAGGTTGCGCGCGTCCTTGAATCGCGGCGATGAAGTTTTCGGCGAGCGCTCGAGACGGCGCGAGCAGGTCGCGAGGATCGAAGCGACTCATCACGTCCTCGCGCGAGAAGCCTGGCGCCGGTGTGCCGTCGGATTTAAGAATCGAGATGTCGTTGCGGGGGTAACCGGCCATCACCCTGCCCTCGCTACCGTAAATCTCGATCGCCGACAGCGGCGGCAGGCTGCTCCAGCTCGCCTCGACGACGCCGAGCGCGCCCGACTTGAAATGCAGAATCATCGCGCCGGTGTCGTCGACTTCGATTTGTTTGGCTAGAGTTCCGACCTGTCCCGAGACGGAGTCGAGCTCGCCGATGAACCAGATGGCGAGATCGGCGACGTGGACGCCCAGATCGAGCATCGCGCCACCGCCGGCTTCGGAAGCCGTCGTGAACCAATTCTGTCCCGGCGCCCACAAGTGAGGTCCGCCGTGCGAGAGCCGCGCGCGAATGAAATTCGGCTTGCCGATTGCGCCGCTGGTGAGGGCCTCCTTGATCGCGCGCTCGATTCCGCCGAAGCGCCGCTGCATCGCAACCATCAGCACGCGACCGGCTTTGGCGGCCGCATCGACCATCTTACGCGCATCGGCGGCGGTTGGAGCCATCGGCTTCTCGACGAGCACGTGCGCGCCCGCGTTGAGGGCCTTGAGCGTAAATTCGCAGTGCAAATTATTTGGTGTGAAGATTCCGACTGCATCGGGACGCTCGCGCGACAGCATTTCGTCGAAATCGGAGTAGACCTTTGGCCCGATAGCGAGAGTTCGCGCAATGCGTTCGGCCTTGGCGGCGGTGCGGGTTTGGATCGCGACGATTTGTGCTTCTGCGACGCCCGCGAGCGCAGGAACGTGCGCGCGTTCGGCAATCGCCCCAGCGCCAGCAATCGCAATCCTGATCATCGGCGGTGACCGCGCGGCGGGCCGGTCGAGTCCAGCATCCACTGGATGTACGGAGGCGAGCCGCGATCCGCGTTCAACGCGAGGACTTCGGGCACTTCGTAGGTATGCAGCTGGCGAACGCGCGTCTCGACCTTCATGTAGAGCAGCGCGCGCGTCTTGATGATCAGGAGATACTCGCGATCGTCTTTGACGTCGTCGCGCCATCGATAGATCGAGCGAACCGGCCCGACGATGTTGACGCATGCCGCCAGCCGTTCGGCGACGAGAGTGCGCGCGATCTCGACCGCCTGCTCTTCGCTTTCGGTGGTCACGAAGATCACGCGCATCTTGTGAGGAGTTCGTGCGGGCATCTCAGGTCTTGGCCTCGCGCGCCAGGCGTTGGCGCAATTCCGCGGGAGTGCATCGATATTTGAAGGCCTTGCGATCGTTCACAAACAGAACGGGGACTTCGGTTCCGAAGCGGGCCTCAAGTCCGGGATCGCCGTCGATCTCGATGCGCTGAATGTGCGCGTCGAATTTCGGCAGTTCGGCCGCAATCACCGCTTCCATCTCGTGGCACAGCTCGCAGTCGTTTCGGGTGTAGAGAATCAGCTCGATCACCGGGGTACTCTAGCGATCGTGCGGGAGGACTCCAAGCCGCATGAGGACGGACTCGGTCGCGGGACACGGCGACGAGCCGTTGCGCCGGCGAGATCGCGCCGCCAGTCGCAGGTGAGCGGCCAGCAGCATCACGTCGGGCCAGCGATCTACATCGTACCACGCCGGGCCGAGCGCGTACGGAAGGCCGGCTCGCTCGAGACGCGAGATGGTTGAAGCGAAGACGTTGCGGCTACCCCATCGGATTGAGGTGAAAATCGGGGGCATCGCGCCGCGCACGCCGACTGCGTAGTAGCCGCCGTCGAGGCTGGGCGCGATCACGACCCGATTGCGGCGAAGTGCATGAAGGCTGGCGTCGAGCAGCGCGGCCGGGAGCGAAGGTGTGTCGGTGCCGATTAAGAGCGCGCCGTTGGATGAAAACGGTTCGAGTGCGCGCGCCATCCGGCGTCCGAGCGAGCCGTTTCCTTGATCAATCAGTTCGGCGCCAGATTGCCGGGCCAGACGCCGGAAATATTTGCTGCGCTCGGCTCCGCCAGGTGCGCTCGCGGCGATGACGATGCGGGAGGGACGGAGCGAGACCGCCTTGGCGAGCGCGTCGCGAATGAACGCGTCGGACAAGGCGGCTGTGGCGGCGGGGGTCAGGGCGCCAATCAGCCTGGTCTTTGATCGATGCTCGATGGGCTCGCGGCAAAATACGATTAGCGCTGGCCGCGACTTCGTCACTTTTTCACTTTTTCACTTTTTCACTTTTCACTGGCTCACTTGATCGTGTTGGGGCGAATTATGTTTATCGGCATCCCGAGCGTTTTTATGATGAAGTTCGCCACCGACGTAATCGGTTTTGGCAGGATCGATGGATCGCTTACCGGACCTTTGACATGGAAGTACGCGGCGACCAGTTTGCCGGTGCCAGCGCCAATGCGTTCGCCGATCAGCGGAATGTGGTTCAAGACCCAATCGACGGTGTCGAACGGAAACATGCCGACCTCCATATCGAGAGTGCCAGCGCCGAACTGAATGCTGCCGCTCGCCGTAATGTCCATCACGGGGCCCTTCAGTGCGAAGTTGTCGGTGTAGAAGAGACCGCCGCTGCCCTTGAAGTCGGTGAAGAGCGTTTTGAACGGGACACCGGCGACGCGTGGGTCCGGAATTTGCGCGCTGAGCCAATTCTTGATGTCGATAAAACTGAGTAGGCGCGAAAGAAGGGTAAACTTGTTGAGGGTTCCGTCGCGGACCGTGACGGTCAAGTCGCCGGCGAGCGTCTCGAAGAAATTGGTGTCGGTGTTGGCCCACAAATCGGTGGCGAGAAAGAGATGGCCCAGCAACGGCGATTGCTTGTTCTTGCCGCTCAGCATGAACAGCGGTGCGGGATCCATGTCGGTGGCGCTGCCCATGATGTGGATCCAGTTGTCTGGCGCGCGGCCGACGATCTCGAGCTTCATCTGTCCGCGATAGGCGGTGGCACTCATGTTGTAAACGCGCCAATCGCCGGCGGGATCGCGGGTGAAATCGGTCTTGAGGTCGGTCATCTGAAAGGCGGCAAGGTTTCCGGCGCGCGCTTCGATGTGCCCGCTGCATGGAATCGGAAAATTGATCGGCGGTGTGGCGGGCGACCACGGCATCCGCACAAACTTCATCACCTCGAGATCGAGTTTCTGCACGGTGGCGTCGATACGAATCGAGGGATGAGTGTAGTCGGCGACGGAGACGCGGAAATCGATGGCCTGGTTCTCGAGCTTGGAGCCCGGCATCGCGAGGATGACCTGCTTGCGATGCATCGTAAGCGTCGAGCCCTGGACGACGATCGGCGAACGCAGGAAATTGAATTTCACATTGCCATTGGCCAGCGTCAGTTTGCCTTCGGGGGTCAAGCCGCCGGGAGCGCTGGGATTGCCGTTGACAACGACCTTGCCGCCAATCGGTCCGGTGACGCTGAAGTCGGACGGATCGACGAGGAGGGTCAACCACAACTGCGACGGGAAGTCGTGAAGGCCCAGCGTCAGATCGTGCACAGCGACGCCCTGGTTCGTGAAATTCACGGTGCCGTCGAGGGTCGCATTGCCGCCCGTCGCGGCCACCATCACATTGTCGAATTTGATCGACGCCGGATCGATAACGACGGCGCCGCGCGAAACCTTGAGGGGGCCGGGCGAACCCTTGATGGTGAGAACGGCGCCGATGGCTTCAGCGCGGACCTGGTAGTCTTTGGGCGGAACGAGGGTCTTGACGCTCAACTTGCCGGATGCGGTTGAGACTATTTCGACGTGGCCACTCAAGCGCTGGAGGCGATCGCGTTCGCGCAGTTGATAAACGTCGAGGAACCGGGCGATGGCCGGGTAGAGTTCGTCGAGGTCGGCGCTGACGCTGAGGTTGGTCTTGTAGTCGGCGCCCTCGACTCCTTTGCCGATGTTGGCGCTGGCGGCCAGGTCGTGGACCGCGGAGTTGCCGAATTTCGCGGTACCCTGCGAGATCGTGAGCAAGCCCTTGGAGAAACGAAGCTGGGCGCTCAGATTTGTGACCGGCGGCAGTTTCGTCTCGACGGGAATCGTGAAGCCGACATTCTCGACGGTGCCGCTCACCACGAGGTTTTTGCGAATCGTGTCGAGCGGCGCGGTCTTGATCTCGTCAAGTGCGGCGCTCAGCGTCGCCTCGCCAACCGTGACCTTGCCGGGTCCGAGCCGACGAAGCATATCGGTAAAATCCGCGGGCAGACGGCGCACGGACAGCAGCCGCTGCTTGACCTCGGCGGCGTCAAAACGAAAGCCGCGCAGGCGGATTCCGAGCAGCGGCTTGTCGCTGTTGGGGCCGACCAGCTCGGTTTCTCCGGAGAGCACCGCGGTGTTGATGCGGCGCAAAACGATCTTCGTGATCTCATATTTGCCGTCGGTTATTTCGAAAGCGGCGTGCAGGGAATATTCGCCCAGATCTTCCGGAGCCGGCAGCTGTGCGCTTTTGAGCATCAGCTTCTCCGCGCCAGCTTCCGCATCACCGCTCACAGAGCCATCGTCATGCAACGAGAACTTGATCGTGTTGTCGATCGTGCCGACCAGCGAGAAGCCCTCGACCTCGATTCCTTGCAGCGGTACGTCCCAGGTCCACAGCTCGCCATGCGCAAATTCTCCCGGCCGTGAATTACTGCCGATGCCCAGACTGAACTTGCCGCTCATTCGCGCGCCGGGGACGGGCGAGCTAAGCAGCGCGCCGCTGAAGCCGAGCAGCCAGCGGAAAGGATTGTGGCGGGTGCGGTATGCGACGATTCCAACGCGGTTGGCGACATCGCCGCCGTCGGCATAGCGCAGGGTGGCGTCGATCGCCTCGACCCGCCAACAAATTCGCGACAGCGCGTGCAATGCCTGCTGGAGCGCGTCGATGGTTGGGGTCCCGGGGCGCGGAATCGAGAGTGCGGCCGGGTTGCCGGAGGTTACCGGAAGCGTGATTTCGGGACTGATCGCGGTCAACCGATATAGCGGGAGGCCGGTGCCGGTGAATAGGGAGTGGTACGAGACGATCGCGCGGAGCGACTTCAGCTTGACGATTTCATGTCCGTTGGCGATGACCTGCGGCTGGTCGAGAACGACAATCAGGTGAGTGCCGAGATGCACCGAGCTGGCGCGCGGGATGATGTCGACGCCGGTGCGGTTGCGGACCGAAGCCAGCACGTAAACGACGATGCGGGACTGGTTGAAAAGAATCAGCGCGGCGGAACCGCCGAGCAGGACTATCAGGATGAGCGCTGAAATCGCGGCGATTCGGAACAGTCTCATGATTGCCGCGACGCCATCGCGACGTCCGACGCTGCGCCCTCCGCCTGGATCACGAAACGATCAGTTGCTCTCGGCCATCTCCGACGGCGGCGCGTCGAGGTATCCCGCACGATGCTTGTTCCTGAGCCCGGTCTTGAGGACGCGGTTGCGCAGCCGCACCGACTTGGGCGTAACTTCGACCAGCTCTTCCTCGTCGATCCATTCGAGCGCCGCGTCGAGCGTCGGGATGCGGGCGGGTGAAAGTCGAATCGCTTCGTCGTGGCCTGACGCGCGCATATTGCTGAGCTTTTTTTCACGGCACACGTTGACCGGCAAGTTTATCTCACGAGCATACTCGCCGACGATCATCCCTTCGTAAACCGGCTCGCCGGGTCCGACGAAGAATATACCGCGTTCCTGCAAATGGAAGATGGCGTAAGGGGTGCTGACGCCCTCGCGATCGGAAATCATCGCCCCGTTGGCGCGCGAGCGAATCGTGCCCGACCACGGCGCGTAGCCGTTGAACAGGGTATTCATCAGGCCGTTGCCGCGGGTGCTTTCGAGAAAGCGTCCGCGAAAGCCGATCAGGCCGCGCGCGGGAATGTCGTACTCCAGGCGCACGCGGCTGCTGGCGTGGGTGACCATCGTGCGCATCTTGGCTTTGCGCGTCGAGAGCATCTGCGTGACGATGCCGATGCATTCGGACGGGATGTCGATGACCAGCATCTCCATCGGCTCGAGGACCTGGCCGTCGGCCTGCTTGGTGATGACGGTGGGCTTGGAGACCTGCATCTCGTAGCCTTCGCGGCGCATCGTTTCGACGATCACGGCGAGCTGCAATTCGCCGCGGCCCATCACGCGCCACGCTTCAGGCGAGAGTTGCTCGACGCGAGTGCTGACGTTGCGGCGCGCCTCGAATTCGATTCGTTCGCCGAGTTTGCGCGAGGTGACGAACTCGCCTTCGCGGCCAGCCCACGGCGCATTGTTGACCGAGAAGGTCATCGCGACGGTCGGCTCGTCGATCCGAATCGGCGGCAGCGGGCGCGGGTTTTCGAGGTCGGCGATCGTTTCGCCAATCGCCACGTCCTCGACGCCGGCGACGATCACAATTTCGCCCGCGCTGGCGGTGTTGCGCTCGACGCGGGTCAGGCCCTGCCATCCGTAGATGTGAGCGACCTTGCAGACGACGGTCTTGCCGTCACGCCGACACAGCGAATAATTCTGCGACGCGGTCATCGAGCCGGCGATGATTCTGCCGACCGCGAGGCGGCCGACGTAGTCGTCGTAGTCGATGTTATTAACCTGGAATTGCAGCGTGGCGTCGGGATCGACCTCGGGGCCGGGCAGATGGGCGACGATCGCGTCGAACAGCGGGATCAGATTGTCGCTCGGGACGTCGAGCTTGAGCGACGCGGTGCCGGCGCGAGCCTGGGTGTAGAGCACCGGGAAATCGAGCTGGCTTTCGTTGGCGCCGAGGTCGATGAACAGATCGTAAACCTCGTCGAGCACCTCGGGCGCACGCGCGTCGGCTCGATCTATCTTGTTGATGCATAGAATCGCGGGCAGGTTCCACTCGAGCGCCTTCTTGAGCACAAAGCGCGTTTGCGGCAGCGGACCTTCGCAAGCGTCGACCAGCAGCAATACGCCGTCGACCATCGAGAGCGTGCGCTCGACCTCGCCGCCGAAATCCGAGTGACCGGGAGTATCGACGATGTTGATGCGCGTCTCACCCCACAGGATCGAGGTGTTCTTGGCCATGATCGTGATGCCGCGCTCGCGCTCGAGCGCGTTGGAATCCATGACGCGATCGATGACGTGCTCGTTGGCGCGGAACACGCCCGACTGCCGCAGCATCGCGTCGACCAGGGTGGTTTTGCCGTGATCGACGTGGGCGACGATCGCTAAATTTCTTATGTCTGGGCGTCTCATTGTGTGATGAATGCTAAAACGCGGCCGAGCCTCCTCAGGTTCGCCCGCGCGAAATCTATTGTAGCTGTCGATTGAAGCAGAGTAAACGCAGGTGCGCGAACAGTCGGCGAAACATTCCCGTAACGCAGCAGCTAAGGTTCGCTGAACGGCAGAAAATTCGTGCCGGAGAAATATTGAATGATAGCGCGCACCCCCTAATCCTGATGGCGCTGATCTGGGTGCCTTGGCGCGTCCTGTGTCTAATCGAAGGACCTTGACCGGCTCATGACGAACTCGGCTGACCTTGGTAAGATTCGAGCAAGGTTCCTTTCCGGTAAATGATCAGGGGCGTCGAATTTTGACAAACGTTGAAGGGAACACGGAGTAATATGGCCGACGAAAAAGACCGTCTTGGTGACAAACTCCATCAGGTCGAGAGGGGGCGGGAGAATCAATGGGCCAGCCAAAGCGATGCTGAGTTGCTGGAAAAGCTGCGGCGCAAGTACGTGAAGCCGGTACATTGTCCGCAATGTGGAAAAACGCTCGACGCGCGGGTCGCGATTGGCGTTGGCGGAATGGCCTGTCCCGACCATCACGGCGCGTGGGGTGACGAGGAAGCGCTGATGCAACTGGCGGCGCGACTGGCGAACGCGGCCGCTATTCATCACGAGTCGTTGGGCGAAAAGGTTGCCGTCGAGCTCGGGGCGCTGGTCGAAGAGATGCGCCATCGGCATCCCAAGGAGATCGATTGCCCGGATTGCGGTGCCCGGCTCGCCGCCAAAGCCGCCATCACTCCCGGCTCGGGCGGATTGGCCGGAATGGCTTGTCCGCAGCGCCACGGCGCATGGATCGATCAGGACATGCTGGCGGAAATCCGCAAACGCCTGGCTGCCGCCGCTGGTACGCGCAGCGAAGGCACCGGCGAACCGCGCAAGTAACGCGCCTGCGGCCCTTTTTGTTATCTTGAGCCGTTAGCGCGAATCGGCCGCTCCATCGGCTCAGACTCCTGCTTTAGGAGCGCTCGAACCCCTCCGACAGCATTTCGGAATGGCTGATTCCCGAGATGTTTCTGTTCGAGGACGGGCGAAACATTCTCGTAACGCCGGCCTACGGAGATGGCATGCCCATGGGCTGGTTGCGTTGGAGTTTTTGGAGCAGCTGCTCGACGTCTTCGATCTCGGTGACGCGCCAATAGCCGTCGTCGCCGCGCGCCAGGTGGATTCGCCACCGCTGTCCCTTGTTGTCGGTGAAATCGGTGGCTGCGGTGTCGCCGTTCCGATGCAGCACTACGATCGCGCCCGCCACCGCCGCGCCGGGCATCTGCACCTCGCGCGCACCGTCATCGACTTTCTTCACTGCCCAGGCCTGCGCCACCTGCGCCATCGGCTTGGAGAGCATGTCAATCGCCGCGTTACCAAGCATCGCGCTCAGCGGATCGGTGCCCTGCTTCTGCACCATCTCGTGGCCAGCCTTCTTCACGACGCTTTCAAAATCGACGTACTTGGCGGCTTGGTTGCCGTCGCGCGCATCGATCGACTGCTTGAGGCGGAGCACCGCCCAGGTCGGAGAGTTCGGCAGGTAAAAGACCGCCCATCCGGCGACGGCGGCAAGAATGAGGATCGCTGTGAAATGGCGCAGTACGAAACGCATTGCGTCTATACTGCCCGATCAGCGCGGTGAAAGCAGACTGGCGGCGGCCTTGTCGAGCAGCCAGATGATCTCGCCGTCGCGGGGCGCGACGATCTGCGCGGGAAATTTGTCGGGGTCGCGCGGACCTTCGAGCACGTCCTTCACCGCCGCCGCCTTGCCCTGCCCCGACACCAGGAACATCACGCGCTGCGCGTTGTTGATCACCGGCGGCGTGAAGCTCAGACGCCTGGGCGGTTCGGCCGCGACCTCGACCGCAACTACCATGCGCTGCGTTTCGTGAATCGCGGGATCGCCCGGGAACAACGACGCGGTGTGGCGATTGTCGCCAAGCCCGAGCATCACGAGATCGAAACGCGGAAATTCACCGTCGCCAAGGCCGAATTGTTTGCGCAGTTCATCTTCGTAGGCAGCCGCGGCCTTCGCCGGTGGGTCCTCGCCGCGCATCCGATGCACCTGTTCGGGCCGGAGCGCGAGCTTGCTGAGCATCGTGCGATTCGCCATCGCGTAATTGCTCTCGGCGTTGTCGGGCGGGACGCATCGCTCGTCGCCCCAGTAAAATTGCACTTCCTTCCAGTCGACGCTCAGGTGGAAGCGCGTCGCGAGCAGATCGTAGGTGGCGGCGGGGGTCGAGCCGCCCGAGAGACAGAACGTAAACTCGCCGTGGGTGCAGATCGACTCGCCGGCAATGTGCGCAGTTTCTTCGGCGGCGCGAACGTAGAGTTCGTGCGCGTCGTTGAGGATGATCAGTTTCGGTTCAGACATAGATTACCTGGCAATGGCCGCGACGATTTCCTGGCGCAGCGCTTCGATCGCGCCGATCGGATCGTGCCCGGCCAGATGCACGCGAATCACGCGCCGGCCGTGCCGTTCGAGCGACTGGAAATCGCCGAGGTACTGCGCCTGGTTCAGCTGCGCGAAATCGTAGGACGCACCCGGGATGGGAATCGAGTCGCGATGCTCCTGGGTGATTTGCAGGAACAGGCCCGTGTTCGGACCGCCCTTGTGCAACTGCCCCGTCGAATGCAAGCAGCGCGGGCCGTAGCCAAACGTCGTCGCGATGCCGTAGCGGTCGATGATGGCCTTGCGAATCGTCGCGAGTTCCTTAACCACGGTCGGATTGGGCGAAACGTACGCCATCGCGGCGAAGTAATCGCCGGGCCTGGCAAGGTTCACGAACGCGCCGACAATTTCGCGAAAGTCGTGCTTGCCTTTTAACGCGTCGCCGGCAGTGCCGGCGGAAAAAAGCGCGAGCTTGCCTTTCTCGGCGAGCGGCGACGGCGCCGGAAATGTTTTGCTGCGTGCGAACTCGGCGAGGATGCGGCCGGTGTTGTCCTTGCTTTCCTGAACGCCCGGCTGCGTGAACGGATCGACGCCAATCACGGCGGCGGCGGTCACCGACGCGATCTCCCAGCGCATGAATTCCTCACCGAGATCGATTTTATCCGACAAGGTGATCTGCACGGTCGGAATTCCGGCCTTCTTGATCGTCTCGAACGCCGCATCCTGCGCACGATCGGCGCCGTTGCCCAGCTTGAGGTAAACGAACACGCGGTCCCTGGCGTAGGACTTCGCGTCAACCGCCGGCTCGTCGCAAACCGGGACGATAGCGATGCCGTTTTTGCCGGTGCTCTCGGCGATCAACTGCTCGACCCACAGCCCGAACGCGCCGATGGCGGGCGAAACGATGAAGGTGAGTTTGTCGCGGCCCGCCTTCTTGAGTGCTCCCAGAGCCGCTCCCAGGCTGACCCCCAGATTTTCTTCGACGCGTACGCATCCCGCGGAGCTGTGCGTCATTCGAAT
>NZ_DATDGQ010000165.1:0-4033 GCF_036522015.1 Binatus sp. (SeqCode) | reverse complement strand
GATGCCGTGCTGCTTCAGCTTGAAGAGCGCGCGGCGAACTTCACGACGCAATGCCCCGGATGCGCCGGCTTCCATCTCGACGAGCATCGCAGCAGCGCCGGCATCCGTGATCCCGCCGAGCGCGCGTGCGATTGCGACATCCGTGATCCCGGCCTTGCCTTTGAGCTCGCGAAGTTTCGCGATCGCAATGGTGGGCGCGGAATTGCGATCGTAGGCTGCCTCGAGCAGCTTCGCGTCGTCCGGATTCGTGTCGGGTGATTTACTCAAGTGAAATGCCGTGGCGAAGTCGTGGAGCCTATGCGCGCGCTTGCCGAACTGTCAAGTTTTTCATGCCGACGCGGTCGCGATCAATGAAAAACCTGGAAGCAAAGTTTCGTCTGTCGAATCACGCAGAGGCCGAGGCGCGCGCGAGCGCGCTTGGATACACGCGGCGCGCGGTACTCCATCAGCGCGACACGTTTTTTCGCGTCGCCAACGGCAAGCTGAAGCTGCGCGAGGAAAACGGCAGCGCGGTTCTCATCTACTACAATCGCGACGAGAGCGGCCCGCTGATGCTGAGCAATTACGAGATCGTCAAGGTTGCCGATCCGCCGCGGACGCTACGAATTCTTGCCGCAGCGCTTGGCCCCATTGCCGTGGTCGAAAAAGTGCGAACCCTGATGATGCGGGATAACGTACGGCTGCATCTCGACAAGGTTGCGCGCCTCGGAGACTGGGGCGAGATCGAGGCGGTGATTGCGGAGGGCGACGATCCGGAGCGAAGCCGCAGTGCGGTGGACGAAATCCTCGCGGCGCTCGGCGTCGATAAGCCCAATCTGATCGACGTGTCGTACTTCGAGATGCTCGCGAAGTCCTGATTTCGCGGCCTCAATTGTCGTGGCCCACTTTTTCAAGCCTCAAGCAGGTCGCGAACTAACAAAGCGGCGGTTTAGTTTGAGCGATAGGTGCGCGACGAATGACTGCGCCCGGTTCAGCATCATCATGAGGAGCCCGCAGGCCGACTCGATTCGTCCCAAGGCCGACCTGCTCCGCCTGGCAGCTTTTAAATCCCGTTCCTCTAATTTCGCCAGCGCCTCACGTCGCATCGTCTCGGCCATCGCGTTGATGTCCGGAGTCGACAGTTGGTTACCTGCCAGCGCCGCAGGCTTCATGGCTTCGCGCATCTGGCGCAGGAGGAACAGTACGTCCTCTTTGCAGGTCAAAGTTCCGAGCAGAGACGCGCGAGACAATTCCCGGAGCTCGACCGCAGTAACGCCGAGGTCTGCGAGGGTATCGCGGTCAGCAGAAAACTCTTCGAAAATTTCGTCGTGAACTAGCCGACCCTCGGTTTAATAGTCCGAGGTCCCCGATTTCCTGACGCGCTTGAACGAGCGCATTTGTCCTGATCCTCCCCTTCAGATTTTGAGCCTGGCCCCACTCGCTTTGAAGTCGGTTACCTACCGTTCAAACATGAAGTTTCAAGTTCAATAGCCTCTACTGATGCCATATCGATGTTCAGCATAGTATATCATTGTAACTCTTGTCTATAGTTATCCTACTATTAGTTTTAGGCCTGGATGAACTACGAAAAACACAAAAATGAATGAATCGAGGCCGCCTGCGAGCTGGCCCGTGAGAGGCGCGATGCTCAGACGGGAGCGCTGAAATTCGCGACGGCGTCGGGCGAGCCGCAGACCAGTTTCAAGGCAGCCATGCCCAGCGCAGTTGGCTCTCGGCATCCGCCCGACGTTTGTAATTGGTGGGCTCCTTGGGGTCGAGCTTGATCGCGGCATTCGAATCCGCGATCGCGCGCTGGTAGTCCCGCTTCTGATACCAGACGTCGGCGCGCAGGCTGTAGCTATATGCATCTTTAGGGTCAAGCTTGAGCGCAATGTTCAAATCCGCCAGCGCGCGATCGTAGTCTTTCAGTTGGTAGACGTAGGTGCCGGCCCGATTCACATAGTTGGCGGGTTCCTCGGGCTTCAGCCGGATCGCCGTCGCGAAATCCTGCAGCGCGCGTTGAATCTGCCCCTCATCGGAGTAGGCGAGGCCGCGTTCCCCGTACAAGGCGGATTCATTCGGGGTGAGCTTGATTCCTTGATCGAAGTCTTCAATTGCCCGTTCATACTTGCCTTCGGATTCATAAGCGGCTCCGCGTCGCCCGTAATTTGTGCCGTTAGTCGGATCGAGGCGAATTGCGGCATCGAGGTCGCGGATGGCGTCCGAGTAGTTTCCGTTTTGCGCTTCGAAATCACCGCGCTCGGACAGCAATCCCGGATTGTTGGGATCGACTCTCTGCCCACGCTCGACGTCGGCGGCGGCATTCTTGAGGTCGCCTTTCATCTGGTATTTGCCCGCGCGGCAGTCGTAACCGTCACCGTTGTGCGGCTCGAGCGCGATCATCTTGTTGCAATCGGCGAGTCCTCGCGCGTAGTCGCCGGTCAGCTGATAGACCGAGGCTCGACGCCACAGCCACTCGAGGTTGTTGGGCTGCAGCTTAATCGCCGCATCGTAGTCGGCGATCGTATCCCGGGTTTTCTTCTGCACGAAGTTGATTTGCGCGCGAGTCGCGTAGTTTTCGGCGTCGGTCGGCGCGAGTTTGATAGCGCTGTCGATCTCGGAAGTGGCGCGCGGATAGTCAAGCTTCAACGCGTACTCGATTGCGCGATAACGATGCGCGTCGTCATTTTTGGGATCGAGTGCAATCATCCAGCTGTAATCGAACAACGCGCGATCGCGATCGCCATGGTTGGAATACGCGTCGCCACGATGCTTGATCAGGCCGCGACTGTCGGGTGCAAGACGGATCGCGGTATCAAGGTCGGCGATTTCGCCTGTGTAGTCCCCTTTTTCGTCTTCGACCCATGCGCGCAGGTCGTAAGCGTCCGCCTCCTTGGGCGCGAGCCTGATCGCCGCGTCAGCATCTGGCGCCGCGTGTCCAAGGTCGTGCTGGTAGAGGTATGCCCATCCGCGCAGCCGATAGCCGTCGCTGACCTCGGGCGCCAGCCTGATCGCCCTGCTCAGGTCCGCGATTGCGCGGTTGTAATCCTGCGCGTCGGTATAGGCGAATCCGCGCCACAGGTAGGCGTAAGCGTCGTTGGGATCGGCGGCAATCGCAGCATCGAATTGCTTGATCGCTTCGCGGGATTGGCCCTTGAGGTACAATTCGTGGCCGCTCAAAAGATGGTCGCTCGGCTCGACGGTCACGGTCTGCAGGCTCAAGATCACAAACCCGCTGACGCCCATCAGAACGCTGGCGACGATGCACGGAACCAGTCGCCGTCGCCACAGGTAGAGCGCGAACAGCCCGAGCTCGATCGGCGCGAACATAATCGTGTAACGAAATCCCCAGATCGGCAGATGAGCGATCAGGTCCAGAATAAACGCCGCCGCCGCGCCCAACACGACGCTGCCGGTGAGCGTCCGCAATCTCTCGATTCCAAAACCGCGGACCGCCAGCTCGGTGGTGAAACCCGCTACCACGACGATCGCGATCGCCAGCCACCCCGGTATCGCGCGCAGATCGGTGAACACGCCCGGCGCAAGCGGCTCGAAGCTCTTAGGCCCTGCGAGATCGCCGGCCGGCCCCTGCTGAATCAGCGAGTAGATCGCGGGTATCGCGATCATCAGCGCCATCAGAAGCACGTACGCGAGAATCCCGAGCGTGAAATCGGAGGCCACCGGCCGATGCAGTCCGACGCTCTCGAAAGGCAGCTCTTCCCGATATCGCACCAACCCCAGCAGCGCCGCGCCAATCAGCAACTCGCCCAATAGCCACGGCGCGCCGACGTGCGGCCCCCACGACCATCCGAAATAGTCGAAAACGAGATCGACCAGCCCGACCAGAAACGGCAGCCCGAATCCAATCGCAAGCCCAATCTCAATCGCCGAAAGCCGCCGCTGCGGTTCCTGCTCGCTCGCAGGCGTAACATTGACGATTGAAGAACTCACCCCGTTTCCCACCGTGCAAAGTCTGCCGTCTATCACACACAGTTACCAGCAAAAACGCCAGCCCTTTACACCGTCATGACGAGCCCGCTGACTAGGTATTAGA
>NZ_DATDGQ010000164.1:0-5315 GCF_036522015.1 Binatus sp. (SeqCode) | reverse complement strand
TCCTGCATTTTTTTCAGAAGAGGGTACCGAAGGGTGCGCAACGCTTCGAGCAAAGCACTCGCGCTCGACGGCGTCGAGCCAGAGCCCTTCGCGATGCGACGAATTTCGGGGCGATCAAGAACGGAGGCGATCGTAATGCCCTCGCGCACCGTGATTTCATCAAGGGTGTCGAGCGCGGTTACCAACTGGCCGGTGCGAAAGCGCAGTGCGCGCGCGACGTCGAGCATCGCAGCGCGCGACGGCGGATCCATCGCAAGCCATCGATCGAGATGGCTCGCTGGCAAGCGTCGCTCGGCAGCGATCGCCCGGACTCGAGCGTCGATCTCGTCAGTGTTCATATGCAACTTCGCGCAGCGTGGATCGGATGGAGTTAATTGCGCAACCGATCTCAGTTGCGCGGCAGGTTTGCGCCTGTTCTGCGACACTTTCGTAGAGGCGAGCCTGATCGATTCTACCTCGTCGCGTAAGGCCGCCCGCGTAGACGCGACACTTCTCGACGAGCACTTCGACGACGGCGGTTCTGCGCGCCGGCGAGAGTCGATCATATGCGAGCAATTTCGTGAGCGCGAGAATACGGAAGCGATCAAGCGCGGGAGTCGTGGCCGAGAGCTGATCCGGATGGCCTGCGCGCCGCGTCACCAATGACTCGTCGAGCAGGCCGGCTTCGTGGCCGATGAGAATGCGCAGCCACAGATCGTAATCTTCGGCTGCCAACATGCTCTCGTCGAAGCCAGTGAGCGAGCGGAACAGTTCAGTGCGCATCATCGTCGCAGACATGCTGATGAGGCAGGTGCGGAGCGAGTCGATGAAGATATCGCCGGCGCGCTTGCGATGACGCAATCCGGGATTAACGCGGCGTCCGTTGCGAATCCAGATTTCATTGGTCTGCGAGATCGCGCAGTCAAGATTCGCACGCATGAACGCAAGCTGTCGCTCGAGCTTGGTTGGCGCCCAGAGATCGTCGGAGTCGAGAAATGCGATCAGCGGCGCGCGCGCCATGGCGACTCCACGATTTCGCGCCGAAGCCGGACCGCAATGATCGATGCGCTCGAATCGGATCGTTTGGCCGAGCCTTGCCAAATTTTCGGCAGAGCCATCGGTCGAGCCGTCGTCGACGACGATCAACTCGAACGATTGGTTTGATTGCGCGAGTACGGAATCAATCGCCTCGGGCAACATCGCGCGCCGGTTGTACGTCGGGATTATGACTGAAACATCGGGAGTCATTGCGCTTCCGCGCGTTTGACGGCATCGATGCGACCGACCGCGAGGATTCGGCGGCGCAGGTCGTCGATTCCCTCGGCGGAAGTTGCCGAGCAGAAAATCGGGGCGACGCGCATCGCGTCGAAACGTTTGAGCGCGACGGCGCGCTCCGAGCGGCGCAGCTTGTCGCACTTGGTTGCGACCGGGATCACCTCGATGCCGCGTTCAGTAGCCATCGCGGCAAGATCGAGTTCGTCTTGCTGCGGACCGCGGCGGCAATCGACGAGAATCGCGATTGCCGCGAGATTCGTGCGGCCGTGGATGTATTCGTGCATCATCGACGCGATCTTCGCGGCGTCATCGTGACTCATTTTCGCGTAGCCGAATCCGGGCAGGTCGCACAGCGCGAGCGAGTCGTTCACGGCGAAGAAATTGAGGCATCGCGTGCGGCCCGGAGTTTTGCTGGTACGCGCGAGGCCCTTAACTTTCGCGAGCGCGTTGAGCAGCGAACTCTTGCCGACGTTCGAGCGGCCCGCGAGCGCGACTTCGGCGCGCTTCCATCGCGGACATCCGTCGAGCGTGAAGGCCGAGGCCACGAATTCTGCCGAGAAAGGAACCATCAGCCTTCGAGCTCGATGCGCGGCGGCGCGACGGTGGTTGCTTGCGAATCCAGCCGCGCCAGTTCGGCGGTGAGCGCACTGCGAAACTCGCGAAGCTTGATGCCGCGATGGCGGTCGGGGTAGGGCGCAAGAAATTTCAACGCGGCGCGCAGATGCAATCGAGCGCTCGACAGTTCGCCATCGCCGAGCTTGTGATTCGCGACCGAGGCGCGCAGCAGGCCGAGATAAAAGTCCCAATCGCTGGTGTCGTCATCGAGCAGGTTCATCGCATCTTCCATCGCTTCATGCGCTTCGAAAAATTCGCCGCGATTGAACAGCTCGACGCCGAGAGCCAGCTGCGCGTCGATTTCGTTCATCGTGATGCTCGCGCGGAGAACGGCTCGCGCCGTTCAAGGGTCGTCGTCGCTGTCGGCGTTGTCTGCCGTCTTGATATTGAGCTGGCGCTTCAAGGTCTCGAGCTGCGCGACGAAGATGCCGCGAATGACCTGCTTGATAACGCCGTCGGGAACCGGAAGCGACTGCAACATATGGGTATTCTGGTGATAGTCGATGAAGGTGCCCGCGCCTTCATCGCTAAGCTGATAGACGGACTGCGTATCGAACACCGGATTGTTGACGGTATTGGAGATGATCTTCTTCTCGTCGGGCAGGTACTCGAATGCCAGCTGGGTGGTGATGAGTTGTCCGCCCGGTCCCGCGATATCCATGTCGACGGTTTTTTTATTTCCGCTCTGCGATACGACCCGCACCGCTTTGACCTGATCGCTGTGCGTGTTCTCGACGTTTTTGATCGCGTCGAAGACAGTCTGCTCAGGCGCGGGGATTCGCGCGGTGAAATCGGCCTTCCAGATGTCACCGTCGTGCGTGATGTTCTCGGTGAGCAGGCCCGCCTGCCGCGCGCGATGCATTTGGTAGTAGTGCCATCCAATGATCGCGACGACCGCAAGCACGAGCACTCCAGACAGTATTTTGACTAACGTCTTCATCGTCGAAAAGCTTTCACCTCATCGTTCGAATGTGCCGACCAATTCCGCCGTCGCCGCCACGTGACCGTTCATCGCCGACGTGACGCGTGCCGCATCGGGCTGGTCACCGGGGGTCAACATCGAGTCGACAGCGAAAAGGCGAAAATGATAGTGATGCATTTTCCCCGGTGGCGGACACGGACCATTGTAGCCGACGTGATCGAAGCCGTTGATTCCATTTTTTCCGCCACCTGCAATTTCAGCGGTTTGTGGCACGCCCGCAGGCAGCGAGGTCGTTTGAGCCGGAATATTGTACGCTACCCAATGAATAAATGTGCCACCTGGTGCGTCGGGATCTTCGACGATCAGCGCAAACGATTTTGTCGCTTGTGGCGCGTTGCTCCAACGCAGCGGAGGAGATTGATCATTGCCACTACATGCGTTGTCGGCGGCGATTGCGCCACCGGAAGCGAAAGCTGGGCTGGTCAGCGCTAATTGCGCCTGGACTGGACGAACGTAAGCAAATAAAATAAGGGTTATCGCAATTGGTATTCGGTGGAGATTTGGCATACTAATGATCTCTTCAAGGCTCGCAGACGCAATTTTAGGCTTTGACGTGCATTTTGTAACGAAATCTCTGCGAAAATAAGTTACTCTGCACCTAGTAAAACAGGGAAAAACAGCGAAAAGTATCGGAAATCCTCTTAGGCTGCTCTTGACCGCCAGCGATGATTTTGAGACATTCAAAGAGACTCATGGTGGGCGTAAGGGGCGGATGAATCATTCTACAGATGCGAAAAAAGGCATCAAATCCAGGCGGTAAGCGGCAGACGGGACTTACGTTACCGGGAGATATCATGGCTAATGAAGCAAAGTATAGCTTGCCACGCGTGATGACGGTCAAGGAATTGTCCGAGTATCTACGTGTGCATCCATCAACAATCTACAAGCTGCTGCGTCGCGGAGAGCTGCCGGGCTTCAGAATCGGCACCGACTGGCGCTTCAACGCCGAGGTGATCGACCGCTGGTGCCTCGAGCGGAATATGAAAGGTCCCGACGGCGGCCCTTCCAGCCAGAACTGACGCGGCGCGATCCTCTGATCGCTTCTGAACGCATCTCATCCGCGGCCGCTTCGGAGTAACGTCCGAAGCCGGCAGTTGTGCGATCGAATCGAGGCGGGTTTCTATGCCCGCTCGTTTCGCCGCGCTTGACCTCGGCACCCGCAGTGCCTCACGATACCGATCGTTCCCTATGATTTCACCAGCTCGCAAAAATGCTGCGCCGCCGGCGCCGCCGGGGACTCAGGCGCGTCGGCGCGGATCGCTCGATCAGGTGCTGATCGACGCGGCGATGGATCTGTTCGCGTCCTACGGATATCGCGGCACCTCGCTGGCGCGAATTGCGCGCGCGGCGGGAGTCACCAAGGGCGCGCTGTATTGGCACTTCGCCGATAAAGAAGAATTCTTCGTCGCGGTCGTGGCGAAGGTGCTCGGTGAGTGGGAACTGGTATTTGAAAAATCCACGCACGCTTCCAGGGCGGCCGAGTTCCGCGCGGAATTCGGGCGGATGTTCGACACGATGGCGGCGCTCAACGAGAAAAATCCGTGGGTCAGCCGGCTGCTGCTGATCATCGCGCTCGAGTCGCACAAGATTGGGCCGCGAGTGCTGCGCTCGATGCGCAAGGCGAACCTGCACGGAGTCGCCAGCTTTCGCGAACTGGTTGAGCACGGACAGCGCCTGGGAGTTTTTGAAGCTGAGCTCGATCCGGGCTGGGCGGCCACACAGATTTTTTCGAGCTACCTCGGACTCGCGATGCTCTGGTATCTGCACGGACCGCGATTCGACTTGCGCCGCTCGCTGCGTCAACAGGCGCGCGAGTTCCTGCGCCAATGGAGCGTCGCGAAATGAAGGCGGGACTCATCTATGAAATCGAGTCGGTCAAGCCGCACACCGCCGATCACGAATATCGCGTGTTCTGGGAAACCATGGAGCAGATTGAGCTCGCCGATCGGCTCGGCTTCGATTCCGTGTGGACCGTCGAGCATCATTTCCTGAACGAATTCTCGTACTGCTCGGCGCCTGAGGTTTTCCTAGCCTGCGTTACCCAGCGCACCCGTCAGATTCGCGTCGGACACGGCGTCGTGGTGCTGCCGTTCAATCATCCGATTCACGTGGCGGAGCGGATCGCGATGCTCGATATCATGTCGAACGGACGCGTCGAATTCGGTACCGGGCGCGCGACCACGATGGACGAGCTGCTCGGCTTCGGCGTGCGTCCCGAAGAGACGCGGCCGCGATGGGCCGAGGCGGTCGAGGCGATCCCGCGGATGTGGCGCGAAGATCCGTTCTCGATGCACGGCAAGTACTGGACTGTCGATCCGCCAGTGTCGGTGATTCCCAAGCCCATTCAGAAACCGCATCCGCCAATGTGGGTCGCGGCGACCAATCCCACAACCTTCGAGCTCGCCGCCGAGCGCGGGCTGGGCGTGCTTTGTTTCACGCTCGGGGTCGAGCTCGCGCAGGTGGC
>NZ_DATDGQ010000163.1:0-15512 GCF_036522015.1 Binatus sp. (SeqCode) | reverse complement strand
TCTTCCAGCCGGTCCTTCAGCACCTCCACGGCGCGCAAATGGCGCCGGCGATATTGCCCGAAGAGCTGATTGAATATCTGAATTGGTGGCGACGGTAGGAGTCGAACCTACCACCTCAAAAAAACCGAGCATATTCAGGGGCCGCACCCTGCAAAAGCACCCAAAAATGGGCCTTCAGAGTTGGCACTTTGTTGGCACTCCGCTGATTCGACCGAGAGAGCATTTCTCGCGCTCGTGGCGCACATCGAGGTCGACTGAACCATGGCCTTCCAAGCGCGCGACTACGCGCCTGCGCCGCCCGCGGCGCTGCCAACGCTACCCTGCGTTGTTGGTTTTGTCACTAGCCAATCGACCGGCGAGCGGCGTGCAATCGGCTGCGGCTCCTGGGCGTGCCCAGACTGCGGCCCAAAGAAAGTCTGGAAGTGGCGCAATCGGATCAGCTACACGTGGCGCTACTTCATCACGCTGACGATCGCGAACGATGGCTGTGACGACGGCGCGCCGACAATCGCGAATGTGATGCGCATCAACCAAGCGTGGGGAAAATTCCGCCGCTGGCTGCGCGCGCACTGTGACTTGCGAGAGTACGCGTGGGTGAATGAGCTAGGCGAGCGCACGGAGCGGCTCCACAAGCACGTCGTGATCGACTCGGGTTATCTCGACTACACAGCTGGCTCGCGGTTCCGCAAAGCGATCGAGCGCGCCGGCCTCGGCCCGTGGGTGCGAGTCGAGCGTGTTCGCTCTCAGGCTGGCTCCGCTCACTATCTGACTAAGTACTTGAGCAAGGGTCTCGGCAATCGACGGTGGCCGCGCTACGCGCGCCGCGCGCAAACCACGCGGCCCGCGCCGAAGCCTGCCGACAAGTGGTTGTTCGAGCCTGCCGTTCTGCGTTATCCGGCGCTCGCGACGGACGTGAACGGTGAGCGTGAAAGCGTCGAATATTGGGACCGCATCAATCGCGCGCTGCGCGAGAACCGCGAGCCGGATTGGTGGTGGAGACCGCGACCGAAGGCGGAGCCTATGTTATCGCAAGAGACTGGTTCGATTGAGCGCGTTGCGGAGCAGTTGGATTTCGCGCTCGATGCCGCTGCTGTCGATTCCGGCTGAACGCGCGAACGCGCCGTCGATGCGGCGCGCGCTCTCTGCTCTCGCGACTCCGCCCGCGCGTCCATGCACGGCGTAAAGCCATTCCAAATACTCGGCGCGCCGCTGCTCAATTTCGCTTTTCGACATGAGACGCCCGCTTGGATGCCGCTGCGCACTCGACGCGCGCGCTCGACCGGCTGCACGGCGCTGCTCGCGCGCACGCTCGGTGAGCGTGTAGCGGTGTCCAGCACCAGCACTATGATGCGAGCCACACCAGCGCCTAACGTGCGGCTGTGTGTCGGCTGTTGTGAGCGCACTCGACGGCGGCTCGAAAGTCCTTGGTTTCACTTTCTTATTCGCGACAACCGACCGTTGCGGCTCCTTCCGCTGGTGATTCGCTGGAACATCATTTAACCGCACCCTCTCTCACCAAAAAAATGAGAGGGTGCGACTGTTTCGGATGGCGCGTGTCGGCCTGCGATGCGTGACAACCGCTCGGTTGGCGCGCTTCGCTAGCCGACGCGCGGCGACCACTCCTTTGCCTCTATACTTGACTCTCAGAGAAAAACTCGACAGATTCTACCGAAGCGGTATAAGGACAAGCGAAAGATGACAATGCACGAAGCCTTGGCGTTCATTCGAGACCTTCACGGCTGGATCGCTGCGCACTCAAACCGGCGCGGCAATGCTCGCTGGCCTACGCGGGACGAGCTGGCTCAAAACTTGCGCCACAATCGCGCGCTCTTTTCAGAGCGGTCGGTTGACTCTACGTTCCGGTATCAAATGCGCGAAGCGGCCCGCAAAGGATGGCTGGTACAGCGGCCGTGCGCTCCTGCTTGCCACGTGCGGCACGTTCGGCTGACGGCGGCCGGACTGGAGGGGCTGGCGCTGATGGATGAGCACGGTTGCTCCGGTACTCGATGCAAGCAAGGCGACCGGCACACGCTGCCCTCAATGCGATTCGTGACGGTCGCTGCGTGAGCGGCGAGCAGCAGACGGAACATTCCTCAGAGGATAACTCTTATGCACAGTCCAAAGGTTTCGATTGCCTTTCTTCTGACCGCAGCACTGTCCCTGCTGGTCGCGGCGTCGGTTAGCGCTCAGTCACTCTCCGGTGATGTCGTCGCGATAGCCGACGGAGATACCGTCTCTGTTCGGACTGGCGCGGTTCCACCTGGGCTCGTTGTTACAGCCGGGCAGACAATTTCTGTGCGCCTTGAAGGGATCGACGCCCCTGAACACGGTCAATCTTTTGGCGATGCGTCGCGCCAACACCTAAGCGAACTCATTCTTGGAAAACGGGTAAACCTAGACTGCCAAGGACCGGACAGGTATGAACGCTGGGCCTGCAAGGTTCTTCTTCCGAACGGAGAAGATGTCTGTCTCGATCAGATCGAGGCTGGAATGGCATGGCACTACAAGCAGTATCAAAAGCTGCAGAGCGCAACCGACAAGGCCAGCTACGGAGCAGCAGAGGATCAAGCTCGTCATACAAAAAAAGGGCTCTGGGGTGAACCCAATCCGGTTCAGCCGCAAGACTTCAGACATGGAACGCGAAGCCCATTCTGTGCTGACAACAACGATCACAGAATTGCGTGCAGTGATACGTATGTAGGACCGGTGAGAGGAAATCGAAGATCTAAAATCTATCACTGGCCGGGCTGCCCCAACTACGACGACATCGCTGAACAGAATCGAGTCGAGTTCGCCAACGCTATCGAAGCCGAAAAGGCGGGATACCGCGGGGCATACAATTGCCCGTGAGAACGCCAGCACCCACTCCAACAAGGTCGAGTTCGGAGCCAGCCGCTGACCCGACCCTCGCTCAAATCAACGCCGCGCGCGAAATGGGTGAAGAGCCCCTAATCGCTACCGGAGCGGATAAGCGTCGGATATACGCCGACTTGGAGGAGCTGCGGCGGCTGCGCGCCAAGACTGCGGGCGGCACTGTATTCAAGCGCGAGCGCTCACCCTTTTGGCAAATCAAATACCAAGTCGATGGAAAGTGGCGCTACGAAACGACGGCTACCGAGAACCGCCCCGAGGCGGAGCGCATTCGCGCCTTCAAAGTTTACCAAGCGAGCGCCGGGCTTCTGCCCGGCACAGCGACTTTCGAACAAATCATCGAGCGCGCGCTGGACGCCGCCGAGGTAAGCGGATTCAAGAGCGTGGCGCGGATGGCGCGCGCGGGAAAAGCGCTGCTTGCCAAGTTCGAAGGTTCTCGCGCCGAGCAAATCGACAACGGCGCGTGGCGCAAGTTTGCGGATGAGCGCTTGCAGCAGGTGGCGCGCGACACTGTCAACTATGAGCTTTCCATCGCCAAGCGAGCCTACCGTCTGGCCCGCTCCGATGGACTGGTGCGCTCGATTCCCGAATTTCCGCCGATAAGGAATCTGCGGGTGCGCCGCGGCTCCGTCGATGTCAACGAATGGGGAGCGCTGCGGCACCGCTTGGAATCTGACTTTCGCGACGTGGCCGATTTCGCGGTTCTCACCGCCGCGCGCTTGATGGAGACGCTCAACATCGGCTGGGCCGATGTCGAGTTCGACGCGCGCGTGATTCATCTGCGGGTGACGAAAACCGGTAAGCCGCGCGCGATTCCGTTCGGTCCATATCCGGCGCTGGCCGAGCTGGTCGAGCGCCGCCTTTCAGTTCGCCGAGCTTTGCAGCGTGCCGACATCATCAGCCCATGGTTTTTCTGTTTCTCGAAAGCGGCGCCGCGCCGTCCTGCGGGATCGCCACTCTTCGAGCAAGCGAACAGAAAAAGCGGCGAGCGCGGACTCAACAAGGCGCTTCGCAAACAGTGGCGCGCCGCTGCTGTAGCTATCGGTCATCCCGGGTTGTTGTTTCACGACTTGCGCCGGACCGCCGTGGGCATTTTCGAGCACTCGATTCCAGATAGCAGCGCGCGGGCGCTGGCGGGTCATACCGAGAAAATGCGGGAGCGCTACGCGATCGGCGCGGAGCGCGATTTCGAGTTCGCGCTTCCGGCGCTCGACGCGTACCAGCGCGAGGCTGGTTGGCACTTTGGTGGCACTGCCGAAAAAAGTCCATGCAAATCGGGGAAATTGGTTGGTGGCGACGGTAGGAGTCGAACCTACGACACTGCGGATATGAGCCGCATGCTCTAACCAACTGAGCTACGTCGCCACCGGGAATCGTCAAATGTAGCGTGAGCGCGTGAAGCGCGAAAGACCGCGCGCGGTTCGATTCAGCGCAGCGGGATGCTGCGGGTTTTGACCGACTTGTGGCCGCGCTGGACCTGGTACAGCACGCCCTCGGTGAACTCGACGCAGGTCAGTTTGCCGCCGTACACCAGGCCGGTGTCGATGCCGAGTTTGTACGGCAAGTCGATCATCACGCCGCGCATCGGGGTGTGGCCGAAGACCACGGTCGCGTCGATTTTGTGCGGATTGAAAATGAACTCCTGCCTAATCCACAGCATGTCCTCGGTCTGCTGCTCCTCGAGCTGGCGCGTCGGCATGATGCCGGCGTGGACGAACAAGTAGGGCGGGCGCAGGTAGCTGGTGGCGAGTCGGGTCATGAAGCCGAGGTGCGCGTCGGGCAGGCGCTCGAAGGCGCTGTCGAGGTCCTCCTCGCGCACGCCGTAGCTGTCGAGCGTCGCGATACCGCCGTTGAAGAGGAACGACTCGCCGTAATTTCCGGGCAGGCCCAGGTAGGACATCATCATGTCCTCGTGGTTGCCCTTCAGAAACACGCATTCGGCGTTGCCCCGTTCGAGATCAAGCGCGAGGTCGATGACGGCGCGCGCCGACGGGCCGCGATCGACATAGTCGCCGACGAAGACCACGGTGTCGCCGGCGACCGGTGCGATCGACTTGAGAATCGCAGCGAGCTCGTCGGGGCATCCGTGGATATCGCCGATCGCGAACAGGCGCCCTTCGGTTTTCGATTTTTTGTTGGCAGTCATAGTGAGGATGACGTCAGTCGGTGTGCGGCTTCGCGCTGCCGTTGTGGAGCAAATCGAGCAACGACTTGCGGTCTTCAATAATACGACGCGCGGCGCTGTAAGGATTCAGCTTACCCGCACGAACTTCGCTGAGCACGCCTGGTGCGCCACCGTCGGCGACGGCACGCGCGGCGCGCTCCTCGAGTTCGGCGGACAGCACTTCGACGAACTCGCGCGTGCGGCGCTCGGATTCCCGCGCCGCATCGACGTGTTCGCGCAGATACTCGCCATGCTTTGCGATTGCGTCGACGACCGCATCGACGCCCTTATCGACCGCGGCCTGCGTCAGCAGCACCGGCGGACGCCATCCGTCGCCCGAGCGCAGATGCACGCTGAGTTCCAGCTCGGCTTTGACCCGGTCGGCGCCTTCGCGGTCCGCCTTGTTGACGACGAACACGTCGGCGATTTCGTTGAGGCCGGCCTTCATCACCTGCACGCCGTCGCCCGCCTCGGGCACGGTGACGACCACGGTGGTGTCGGCGAGATCCATGATCGAGAGCTCGGTCTGTCCAACGCCGACGGTCTCGATGATGATCACGTCGGAGCCGTAGGCGTCGAGCAGCTTGACGATTTCGCGCGCGGCGCGGCTGAGCCCGCCGTGACTGCCGCGCGAGGCGAGGCTGCGGATGTACACGCCGGCGTCCTTGTAATGGTCGGTCATGCGGACGCGATCGCCGAGCACGGCGCCGCCGGAGAACGGGCTCGACGGATCGATCGCGAGAATGGCGATTTTTTTCCCGAGCGCGCGATATTTTGCGATCAGCCGATTGACCAGCGTCGATTTTCCGGCACCCGGCGGCCCGGTGATTCCAACGACCTGCGCGTGACCGGTCTTGGCGTAGATTCGCTCGATGATCGCGCTCGACTCGGGCGCCCGATTCTCGACCATCGTGATCAGCTGGGCCAGCGCGCGCATCTCGCCAGCGTCGAAGCGCTTGAGGAGAGCGTCCAGCCGCGCGTCTTTGGCCTCAACGGGCGCGGCAGACTGGGCAGGACGATGTCGTGATTCAACTGGCATGCGAAGTCGTCCAACCATGATAGCGGCTGGCGATCGAATGGCGCAACAAAAGCCTCCGCACTCGTTCAGTATCCGCTGCGCTCAGTCAATTCGCTTCACGTAGTAGTGCGCGCGATCCACTTCGACGAAGCCGCACGATGGGTACAGCACACGCGCACGCTCATTCACACTCGCCGTACTGACCAACGCGGTCCGCAACCCACGCGCCCGCATCCGGCGCAGACCCTCAATCGTCACAGCCCGGGCGTACCCTCGTCCGGTCGAATCGGGACGACACCCGACCGGCTCGAAGTGTCCCATCGCGTTTGCGGTGTCCGCCCAACCGATGCAGTAGCTGAGGAATCTGCCATCGGAGTCTTCCAGCACCACGTCGAGTTCGGGATCGTACAGCGGCGCAGATCGAAGCCGGCGATAAGATTCGACAGTTATCTTCGACTGCCCCCATACCGACCATGCATCGCGATGAACGTCCACCCGCGCGTCGAGGTCGGCGTCCGTCGCGTGCCGCAGGCACAGACCGGCATCCAGCTCCGGTTGGCCAATAGGCGCCTCGATGAGGCTGCGGGAATAAAGCACATTGAATCCGTCGGCTCGCGAGAATCCACGCCTCTCCAGAAGCGAGATGCGTCTTCCGTCGCTATCGAGCGCAGTCGATGAGAGCGTGTCCCCGACCATCATGGCGTATGCCTTCGGAATCGGTCCTCTACCAAGGCGCGCAAGATCCTGCCATCGCTCTTCGGCGAAGTGGAGGATTTCGTCGAATAGCAAATCATCCTGCGCCAGGCCGGGCCGGTTGTCGAAATCCACGTGCAACGGCGGCTCGAACGAGACGTAGGCGGCGAGCCGACTGCCGTCGAACCAAAGCCGGATGTTCGGGTCTCCGGGTTTCGCTCCGTACAACATCCAGACGACGTCGCCGACCTTCATGTAGCTAGACCGAGGCCAACGCGCAGCGGTTGCCTGCTGCGCAAAATCGATCAGCCGGTCGAGGTCTGCGCTGCTGGCATAGGCACGCGAAGAAAAAGAGCTCATGACAAATCTCCTCGGGCGGTTCGAGGACCGCCTTTCTGGGAGGACTTCATTGCGAGAAGAAGCGGGAGATTGTCTTAGAGAATCATTGTTGTGGTGAGAATCCTTGTCGCAAAAGAAAATAGCATCGCGCGTTCGCAGTGAACAGATCGCGCGTTGCGGCATTGTGTTCCTTGCTCTCGCGCCTTAGTCTCGATTCAAAGAATGAAGCTTCCTGACATATATACCGACTGGAAGATTGTGGTCGGCCTCGGGCTAATCATGCTGGGCGCTGCCAACTGGGTCATCGGTGTGGAACGCACACAGATCTACAGCCGCATGATCGTCGCGCATCAGCATCCGGCGGCCGCGACCGACTATCGGAGTTTCGACGAGCTCGACGCAGGCGCGGGCGGCGCGGTGCTCGAGCCGCTCACGGCCCAGCAGCGGCAGGCGTCGTACGCAACGGCGCGGATGGATTTTTATCACGCCGCATTCCTGGCGGGTCGGGTGATGGTGTTGCTCGGGTTGGTGGTAACTCTGCTCGGTTTCATCAGCGTGATTCAGCAGGATTCGCGCCGCGCGTTTCGCCGCCCCGAGGACGACGCGCATCTGCCGCACGGATTGTCGGGCGCGCCGCGGGCTCCTCGATAGAATCTTCACTATGGTAACGGAACTGTCCGGGCGCGCATGCGCGAAGATCAATTTGTTCCTGCGCGTGACCGGGCGCCGCGGCGACGGCTACCACGAACTCGACTCGATCTTCCTGCCGCTCGCGCTCGCCGACGAAATCCGTCTCGAAGTCCGCGCCGCAGTCGAGCCGTCAGTCATCGTCAACTGCAACCTGCCTGAACTGGCCAGGAACAACCTGGCGGCGAGCGCCGCGCGCGCGTTCATGAGCGAATTCGATCTGGTCGCCGAGGTTTCGATCGAGCTGGAAAAACGCATCCCGGTCGGCGCCGGGCTCGGCGGCGGATCGAGCGACGCCGCCACGGTTTTGTGCATGATGGCGGCGGCGGCGCAGCTCACCGACGAAGATGTGGCAGGAAGGCTGCACCGAGTCGCGCTGTCGCTCGGCGCGGACGTGCCGTTTTTTCTCGATCCGCGGCCGTCGCGGGTTACCGGAATCGGCGAGCGAATCGTCGAAATCGCGGGACTGCCGCGCATCCCGATCGTCATCGCCGTGCCGCCGTTTGAGGTCTCAACCGCCGCAATCTTTCGCGCGCTCGAGCCCGGCGCGTGGAGCGGACCGGCGCCCGCCGGGCATATCGATGCGATCATGCGCGGGAAAATTGCGGACCAGCACGTGGTGAACGATCTGGCTCCGGCCGCGATCGCGCAATTTCCGGAGATTCGCCGCCTTAAAGGATTACTTGAAGATTCAGGCGCGCGCGCCGCGCAGATGTCGGGCAGTGGCGGCGCGGTCTTTGGCCTGTTCGATTCCACCGACAAGGCCGAAAGCGCGGCGATAAAGATCCGCAAGCGTGCGCCCTTTGCGACGGTGATTGCGACCACCACGCTTGACGGCGAATCCGACGACGAAGTCGCCTGATATCCACAGTTTTGCGGTAGTTGTGCACGATCGCGAGTCCGGTGGATTGACAGCGAAAAACCGCATCAATAACATCGCATTTCCTGCACGCTGGCTGCTAAAGTCGAAAGTCCGGGCAGGTTCGCCGCGACAGTGAGATTTGTGCGATGCAGTAGCGCGACGGTTTGGTCCGTAGAGATTGGATTGCTCGATTCGCCGGCTGAGCGCCCGAGTGGTGTTTCGCCGGCTGTCAGTTTTAACGACGTAGATAGGGAGAACGCGGGCGCTGAGCCTTTGAATCCAAATGCGCTGGGCGGTCGCCAAGCTGGTAAGGCACCAGGCTTTGGACCTGGCATTCGAAGGTTCGAATCCTTCCCGCCCAGCCAAGCTCGACGGTGATTTGCGGCGACTGAAGAATCGCATGACGATCGCGACGCGAGGAAATTAAAGATGTCGGACAGGGTCAAGGACCAACTCGAAGTTTTCACCGGGAACTCGAACCACGCGCTTGCGCGCGAGGTCACGGAGCATCTTGGCGTGAAGATGGGTGAAGCCGAGGTTGGCCGCTTTCCTGACGGCGAAGTGATGATCGAAGTCCGCGAGAACGTGCGCGGCGGCGATTGCTTCATCATCCAGTCGATCTGCACGCCGCCCAACGAAAACCTGATGGAGCTGATCCTGCTGACCGACGCACTCCGGCGCGCGTCGGCCGGACGCATCACGGCGGTGATTCCCTACTTCGGCTACTCGCGGCAGGATCGCAAGGTTGCGCCGCGCGTGCCGATCAGCGCCAAGGTCGTCGCCGACTTGATCACGACGGCGGGCGTGAATCGGGTGCTGACGGTTGATCTGCATGCGGGGCAGATCCAGGGCTTCTTCAACATCCCGGTGGACAATCTGTACGCGATGCCGGTGCTGATTACTTACCTGCGCAAACGAATCGATGGGAAGAAAGTCTCGGTCGTGTCGCCCGACGCGGGCGGCGTCGAACGTGCACGCGCCTACGCGCGTCGGCTCAACGCGAACCTCGCGATTATCGACAAGCGGCGCCGGCGCGCGAGCGAAGTCGCCGAGATGCAACTGGTGGGCGAAGTGAAGGACTCGATCGCGCTGCTGGTGGACGACATGATCGACACCGCCGGCACGATTACCGAGGCGGCCAAGGTCGTCGCCAACGCCGGCGCAACCGAAGTGATCGCAGTCGCGACGCATCCGATACTGTCGGATCCGGCCTGCGAGCGCCTGAACAAATCGAACATCACGGAAATTGTTACGACCAACACGATTCCGCTCCGCGCCAAGGCGTCCGCCGAGCTGACGAAACTAAAATCGTTGTCGGTCGCGAGCCTGCTGGCGGAAGCGATGAAGCGAATTCATAATGAGGAGTCGGTTAGCTCGCTCTTTGCCTGAGCGCGCGAGCCATCAAGCGAGGAAACAATGGAGACCGGTGAACTAGCCTGCGAGAAACGTGCGACCCGACCCAAGGGTCAGAACAACGCGCTGCGGCGCAACGGCCGCGTGCCCGCGATATTGTACGGACCGACGACGGCGCCGCTGGCGCTCGCGATCGATCGCCTCGAGCTGAAGGCCAGGATTTCGGCGGCCGCACACACCCGCATCATCAAGCTCAAGTCGAACACCGCCGAGCTCGACGGCAAGCACGTGATCCTCAAGGACGTGCAGCGCACGCCGGTGTCGGGGGAAATCCTGCACGCGGACCTGTACGAAGTGGATCTCAAGCGCGCGATCCGCGTCGAAGTGCCGTTCAAGTTCACCGGCAAAGCCAAGGGCGTCGCCAACGGCGGAATCCTCGCGCCACTCGAGCGCACCGCCACCGTCGAATGCCTGCCGCTGGAAATTCCCGACTTGATCGAGGTTGACGTTACCGAAGTCGATATCCACAGCGTCATTCACGTGTCGGCGGTCAAGTTCCCCGACAAAGTGAAGGCGATCTTCGATACCGACTATCCCGTCGTCACCGTACTGCCGCCGACCGTTGCGGAAGTCGCAGTCGCTGCGGTGGCGGAACCAGTCGAAGGCGCTGTGGTCGAAGGGGCTGTTCCTGCGGAAGGCGCAGCGGCCGTTCCCGCAGAGGGTGCCGCGAAGGAAGGCGGCGACAAAGACAAAGCTGCCAAGAAGCCCGAGGCCGCCAAGAAACCCGAGGCAGCCGAGAAGAAGAAGTAGTTTTTTCCGTGTCTCGCTCGCGCGCGTCGCGAAACGATCCGCGACGCGCGCGGGCATCTAGATGTGAGGTGAAGGGGCCGGCAGCACACGCTGCTCGTCCGGTGCAGGGGGAGGGGCCGCTATGAGTTTCGTCCATCTTCACGTCCACACGCAGTACAGCCTCCTCGACGGCGCCAACAAAATCGGACCGCTGATCGAACACGCCAAGGCGTCGGGGATGGAAGCGATCGCGATGACCGACCACGGCAACATGTTTGGCGCGGTCGAGTTCTATCAGAAGGCCAAGGCAGCCGGAATCAAGCCGATCATCGGATGCGAGGTCTATCTCGCGCCGGGCAAGCGCACCGATCGCACGCAGGTACCGCGCAGCGACGACTTCGACGGTGGCGGCAATTTTCACCTGATCGTGCTCGCGCAGAATCGCGACGGTTATCGAAATCTCTGCAAGCTGCTCACCACCGCCTACCAGGACGGCCTCTACTACAAACCGCGCATCGACAAGGAAATCCTTGCCGAGCTGTCCGACGGACTGATCGTGCTGTCCGGATGTTTGTCGGGTGAGATCGCGCGATGGCTCAGGGCGGATCGGATGGACAAGGCGCGCGAGACGGCCGAGTCGTACGCGAAAATGTTTCCGGGCCGCTACTACCTCGAGCTCCAGGACAACAAACTGCACTCGCCGTACAACGAAGCGCTGCGCGAAATCGGCAAGCAGGTCGGGTTGCCGCTCGTCGCGACCAATGATTGCCATTACCTGCATCGCGACGACGCCAAGGCGCACGAAGTCCTGCTCTGCATCCAGACCGGCAAGACCATGGCCGACGAAACGCGATGGCGTTTCGATACCGACGAGCTTTACGTCAAGACGCCCGACGAGATGGCGAGCGCGTTCGGCGCGGATTCGGAGGAGATGCGCAACAGCGTCGAGATCGCGCGGCGAATCGATTTCGAATTCGAGTTCGGCAAATTCCACTTTCCGATTTTCAAGTCCGGGCCGGGCGTTGATCTCGACGCCGAGATGGAGACCCGCGCGCGCGACGGTTTGACCGCGCGCCTGGCGGAGATCCGCGCGCGACGCGCCGACGTCGACGTCTCGCAGTACCAGGAGCGCATCGATCGCGAGATTCCCGTTATCCGCGACATGGGTTTCTCGGGCTACATGCTGATCGTGGCCGACTTTATCGGCTACGCGCGCGGGCTGGGGATTCCGGTCGGGCCGGGCCGCGGCTCGGTCGTCGGCAGCCTGGTTTCGTACGCGCTGGGAATCACCGAAGTCGATCCCGTCGAACATCGCCTGCTGTTCGAGCGATGGCTGAATCCGGGGCGCAAGTCGATGCCAGATATCGACGTGGATTTTTGCTTCGAGCGGCGCGACGAGGTGCTCGAATACGTGCGCAAGAAGTATGGCGACGATCGCGTCGCGCAGATAATCACGTTCGGCACGATCAAGGGCAAGCAGGCAATCCGCGATGTAGGCCGCGTGCTCGGGCTGTCATTCGCCGAGACCGACAAAATCGTCAAACTCTATCCGGCGCCCAAGCAGGGCCGCGATTTTCCGCTCGCCGATGCGCTCGAGATGGAGCCGCGGCTCAAGGCCGAGCGTAAACTGCATCCCGATCTATTCAACTACGCGTTCAAGCTCGAAGGCCTGCTGCGCCACGCGTCGCGGCACGCCGCGGGCGTCGTCATTTCCGATCAGCCGCTCACCGACCTGGTGCCGCTGTACGTCGACAAGGAACGCGACGAGGCCGCGCTGGCGATAACGCAGTACTCGATGAAGGGTATCGACGATATCGGGCTAATCAAGTTCGATTTCCTCGCGCTGAAGAACCTCACCTTGATCAAAGATACGCTCGCGCTGATCGCGGCCGGCGGCAAAGAGGCGCCCGACCTGAATCGGCTAAGGCTCGACGACGCCGATACCTACAAGATGATCTCGCGCGGCGACACCGTCGGCGTGTTCCAGCTCGAAAGCTCGGGGATGCGCCGATTCATCACCGAGCTCAAGCCGACCTGCTTCGACGACGTGATTGCGGCAGGCTCGCTCTTTCGTCCGGGTCCGCTCGACGCTATCCAGGACGGCAAGACGATGGTGCAGCACTACGTCGATCGCAAGCACGGCAAAGAGCCGGTCGAGTACGATCATCCGCTCCTGGAACCGGTGTTGCGTGATACGTATGGCGTGATCGTGTACCAGGAGCAGGTGATGCGGGCGGCGCAGGCGCTGGCGGGATACTCGCTCGAGCAGGCCGACATCCTGCGCGCCGCGATGGGCAAAAAGAACCATGCGGTGATGGAAAAGGAGCGCGCGCGGTTTATCGACGGCGCGAAGAAGAATGGCGTCAACGCCGCGCTCGCCACTTCGATTTTCGAAAAAATCGAAACGTTCGCGTCGTACGGATTCAACCGCTCGCACGCCGCCGCGTATGCACTGACGACCTACACGACCGGCTACCTGAAGGCGCACTATCCGCACGAGTTCATGGCGGCGCTGATGTCGCTCGACATGGACGACGTCGACAAGACCTACAAGAATATCGCGGCGCTGCGCGACATGAAGATTGCGATCCTGCCGCCCGACGTGAATCAGAGCCGGGTCAAGTTCGCGGTCACCGATGGTGCGATTCGCTTTGGCCTGGCCGCAATTCGGGGCGTCGGCAGCAAGCCGGGCGAGGCAGTCGTCGCCGAGCGCGAGGCCAACGGTCCCTTCGAGAGCATGGCGGATTTCTGCATGCGCGTGGGCGCGCAACTGATCAGCCGGCGCGTGCTCGACGCGCTGATCAAGTGCGGTGCGTTCGACTCGGTGAGCGCGGTGCGCTCCGCGCTGATGGCCGAAGCGGAGAATGCGATCAAACTCGCGCAGAAGGCGCAGAGTGACGCCGAGAAAAATCAAATCGGTTTGTTCGGCGGCGCGGTCAAGGTACCCAAACTCGCTGCGCGCGAGCAGATTCCGGAATGGGACGCTCGCGAGAAACTGAAATTCGAAAAAGAAGCACTCGGCTTCTACATCACGGCCCATCCGCTGGACAAGTACGAGCGCGAACTCGCGCGAATCAGCAAGGTCACGACCGCCGATCTGTCCTCGGCCCCCGACGGCAGCCCGGTGCAGATAGCCGGCGTGATCCACGCCGTGAAGCTGAAGAACAACAAGTCGGGCAAGCGCTACGCGACTTTCTCGCTCGAGGATCGCGAGGGCGCGGTCGAGGCGATCGCCTGGTCCGAGACCTATCAGAAGTTCGAGGCGATAATCATGGGCGACGAGCCGGTGGTCGCGCGTGGCAAGCTCGACGTTGACGATGAGCGCGCGCAGATTATTTTAGAAAGTTTGATTCCCCTCGATTCTGCTCTGCTTGAATCGATCCGCGAGGTGCGGATCACGGCGCCGATGAGACGTCTGGAAAACGGCGGCCTCGACGCGCTGAAGTCCATGCTCGCGCGGTACCGCGGCAAGTCGATGACATACCTGCATCTCGGCCTCGATGACGGCCGCGAAGCGGTGATGTTGCTCGGCGACAGCTATCGCGTCACGCCGACGGAAACCTTCGTCGCCGAACTGGAGCAGATTTTTGCGCCCGGCGCAGTAGAGTTGAGATAGAACCGTGGGGCGAGGCAGTTCTGGGACGAGGCAAAGAAGGAGGGTATCTGATAGGCTTGGATCCTAGATTTTCTGCGATTGAGGTAATCTTCTGGCTAAGTCTTACGACGTCCTCCACGAGAATCACGAGAGCGCTGTGCTGGTTGGAATCGAACTTGGTTCCGAGGCGGGGATTGGCAGCGAAGAATCGCTCGACGAACTCAAGGCTTTGACTGAAAGCGCCGGTGCGGAAGTTGCCGGAGTTATTCGGCAGCGCCTCAAAGCGCCTGACCCGCGCACGTTTATCGGCAAAGGCAAGGCCTGCGAAGTGCGCGAGCTGGCGAATGCGAAAGGTGCGTCGCTGGCAATCTTCGACGACGCGCTGAGTCCTGCGCAGGCGCGCAATCTTGAAAGCGAACTCAAGATTCGCGTGATCGATCGCAGCCAGCTGATTCTCGACATTTTTGCGCAGCGGGCGCATACCCTCGAAGGCAAGCTGCAGGTCGAGATCGCGCAGCTCAGCTATTTGCAGCCGCGGCTGACGCGCCAGTGGTCGCACCTTTCGCGCGTTCGCGGCGGTGGCGCCGGCGGCGGTGGCGTGGGTACGCGCGGACCCGGTGAAACGCAGCTCGAAGTTGACCGGCGGCGGCTGCGCGAACGGCTCACGCGCCTCAAAGCGCGGCTGGGACAGGTCGAGCGCACGCGCACGATTCAGCGCCGACGCCGTCTCGAGGTGCCATTTCCGACCGTCGCGCTGGTGGGTTACACGAACTCCGGCAAATCCACGCTGATGAACTCGTTGACCGACGCCGGCGTCGAGGTTGCCAATCGTCCGTTCTCGACGCTCGATCCCACGATTCGGCGCCTCAAGCTGCCGGGCGGGATGAACGTCATGCTCGTCGACACAGTAGGATTCATTCATCGCCTGCCCCATATGCTGATCGACGCCTTCAAGGCGACGCTCGAGGAAGTGCGCACCGCGACGATGCTGCTGCACGTCGTCGATGCGAGTTCGCCGCTCGCGTCGGAACGCATGACAATCGTCGATGAAGTTCTGCAGGAAATCGGCGCGGGCGCGGCGCCGCGTATCGTCGTGATGAACAAGGCCGACCTGGCGGAGCATGGACCGAATCGAAACGGG
>NZ_DATDGQ010000162.1:0-7346 GCF_036522015.1 Binatus sp. (SeqCode) | reverse complement strand
ACCACGATTCAAGCGAATTAGAGGAGAAAAACCGTGAGCAGCACTCGCCGTGAAACGATCGTTTATGAGAAGTCGGGCCCGGTCGCGCGGCTCACGATGAATCGTCCCGACCGGCTGAACGGAATGACCAATCGGATGTTGGTCGAGACTCGCGATACCCTCGCGGCCGCCGCCGAGGATCGCGAACTGAGAGTGCTGGTCCTGACCGGCGCGGGCAAGGGCTTCTGCCCCGGTGCCGACATCGGCCAGGTCGCGTCCGCGGCGCCGGATGATCCTCTCACGGCCGACGATTTCCGCGTACCGATTCTGCTGCACAACATGCCGGCCGTAACGATCGCTGCGGTCAACGGCGCTTGCGCGGGAGCGGGTCTCGGATGGGCGCTTGCGTGCGACTTCAGATTTGCTGCGGAGTCGGCGCGCTTCAACGTCGCGTTTCTGGATGTCGGCGTTGCGGGCGATATGGGCGGACCGTGGAGCCTCTCGCGAATCGTCGGTGCCGCGCGTGCCCGCGAACTCTATTTCCTGCCCGGCAAGTTCGACGCGGCCGAGGCGCTTAGGATTGGATTGGTCACGCGCGTTTTTCCGGATGATCGATTTCGGGAAGAAGTCGATGCGATCGTGAACCGGCTTACCGATTGCGCGCCGATCGCGCTGCGCACGCTGAAGGCGAACTTCGTTGATTCGGAACGGATGGACTTTGCGGGGTATGTTGCGATCGAAAGCGAACGCCACTTCAGAATGTTCGAAACCGAAGACACTCGGGAGGCATTTGCGGCCAAAGCCCAAAAACGCAAGCCTCAGTTCAAAGGTCGGTGACACAACGCGCTGCTCCTCCTAAGCAAGGCGCAGAACAGAAGCGGACGACATTAGTATGACAAAGATAGTCCCTGTTGACGTCGCGCAATTTTGTTTGGATCTCCATCGGGATCTCTCCGTTCCCCCCCAGGGCACGCAAGCCGGGTCCGCCGGAGCGAATCGACGGTGCGACGATCGGCTTTGTCTCAGTGACTGGAGACGCGCCGCATGGCGGAGAGGTTCACCCGGACGGCGACGAGATCTTGTATGTCATCTCAGGAAAGCTGCACGTCATGGGCGAATCTGACCCCAACGCGGCCATCGAGTTAGGCACCGGCGACGCGTGTATTGTCCGCAAGGGTGAATGGCACCGAGTAATTATGATAGAGCCAGCGCAGCTTATTCACATTACGCCAGGACCACGAGGTGACTACCGCCCATTGTGAGTTCCTGCGCGGGCCGTGCTCGGTGCTGCGTACTCGTGGCCGAGGTGAAGCCGCCCGCGTTAACCGCGCACCAGGTCCATCACACGTCCTAGCGTCGCGAGTTTCTCCGCGAGGTCGCGCCCCTGGGGAGCGACGCGTAGCGTCGTGACTCCTGCGTCCCTGAAGGTCCGGATGCGGTTGCGCACCATCTCGGTGTTGCCCAGCAGATTCGCCTGGATCACCATTTCAGGCGGCACCTTGGCGATCGCTTCGGGACGCTTCCCGGCAATCCAGAGGCGCTGCACTTCGCGCGCCGCCGCCTCCCACCCGCCCCGTTTGAAAGCATCGTTGTAGAAATTCGTCGTCGCCGAACCCATCGCACCGAGTGTAAATGCCATCGCAGGCTTCAAAGGCTCCACGAGCGCGTCGAGATTATCGCCGAACGCAACTGTTCCACCGACCTGAATGTCGATGTCGGCCAGGCTGCGACCGGCCCCTTCTGCGCCCCGGCGCAGATAGTCGAGGTGCGCAGCGGCATGCTCCGGCGTGAACGACGTGCCCAGCCAACCATCGGCCGCGGCACCGGTGTATTCCAACGCGCGGGGTCCGAGCGTGGCGAGATAAATCGGAATGTTAGGATTGCCGGGTTGTGACAACCGGAGGGCCTTGCCCTGTCCGCCCGGCAACGGCAGTTCGTGATACTTGCCGTGGTATTCGATCTTTTCGCCGGCAAACGCCAGTTTGATGATCTCCACCGTTTCTTTCATCCGGGTGAGCGGCGCCTTGAACGCGCGGCCCTGCAGCCCTTCGACGACCTGCGGACCACTCGCACCGAGGCCCAGGATGAAGCGATCGTTGCTGATTGCGGCCATCGTCAGCGCTGTCATCGCGATCATCGCCGGCACGCGCGCGCTTATCTGCATGATGCCGGTGCCGAGCCTGATCCGGCTTGTGCGCGCAGCGAGATAGGCGAGCGGCGAAATAGCGTCCTGCCCCCACGCCTCGGCGGACCAGACCGAATCCACTCCGAGCTTTTCCGCTTCGACGACGTAGTCGACTTGATCGTCGAAGTCGCGCTTGCGACCCGACGCGGCGCCGCCAATGCCAATGCTGACTTTCATGGCATCCTCTTTAGGCTGACCAATTTTTCGAGCGAGGCTAACGAAATAAATAGCACGCGCGCCGCGTGGCGGCATAAGTGTGCTCAAGGCCGGAGACAGTCTTGAATTCGTAAGGCTCGTGGCGTTGATCGCTCAGCCGCACGGTTTTCCGCCCCGATGTCCTGTTACAACGCGACGATCAAACGACGGCAAGGGCGCACTGCGTCGGGGCTCAGATTTGGGCGGCGCCGCCGTCGACGAATAGCTCGGTGCCGGTGACGAAACTGCTGTCGTCGGAGGCGAGGAAAACCGCGGCGCCAGCAATTTCGTCCGGCGTGCCGAAGCGAGCCATCGGCACCCTGCTTACGATACTCTCCAACATCTGCCGGCCCGCTGGCCCGGACTGCGCGATGCGGTCATAGGCGGGAGTGTTGATCGGACCCGGACTGAGCGCATTCACGCGGATTTTCCGTTCCTTCAAATCCATCGTCCACGTGCGCGCGAACGACCGCACCGCGGCCTTGGTCGCGCTGTACACGCTCGACGCAGGATTGCCTTTGGACGCCACGATCGAGGCGTTCAGGATGATCGATCCGCCGACTGGAATCAGAAGAAGAGCTTTCTGCACCGTGAACAACAGCCCTTTGACGTTGATGTCGAAGATCCGATCGAACTGCGCTTCCGTGATTTCTCCCAGAGGCGCGAGTTCCGCGATGCCGGCATTCGCAAACAGAATGTCGACGCGACCCGTCTTTGCCTTCACCGCGTCGTACAACCGGTCCAGGTCGGTGAGTTTGGCGACGTCGCCTTGAACGCCCGTGACGTTTTTGCCGATTTCTTTCACCGCCGCGTCGAGTTCGTCCTGACGGCGTCCCGTAATGAAGACATACGCGCCTTCCGCGACGAATCGCTTCGCCGTGGCGAGACCGATGCCACTATTTCCTCCTGTGACAACTGCCACTTTGCCTTCGAGTTTTCCGCTCATTGTCGATTGCTCCTTACCTGGTTTTGTCAATCGTTATCCGCGACGGCCGCTCAAACAACTTCGGGCGCCCAGAAAACCAGCGCTCGCACCTCGATACTTTCGCGCGGCGCGGCGTTGGGCGGGCTGCTAGGGTCTTCAAACGAGGTGTGCGCGGTGAAGCGCGCGCGGTCGTCGTCCTTGGAGTCGTAGCACTTCAGTAAGATTGCTTCGTTACGTTGCATTCGCGGGAAGTAGTACCAGCGATGCCGAGGGTTGAAGAGGAAGCCGAGAGTTTCGCCCACGCGCTCACGATAGACGAGGTCGGTCGGCACACTATCCTCGAGATCGAGGCTGCGCGCGTCGCATAGCGCAAGCGGCGAGCTTTCGATCGGTCCGCGAATCGCGCGCCAGACGTTGATCTCAGCGAAGCGATTCTTGAGCAGGTGCTCTGCTTCTTCCTGCAGATGGTCGCGGACGCGGCGCGGCGCGGATTTCAGGCTGTAGTCGTTGTGGACGACCTTGGCGGGCGGGCGCGCGCCTTTTTCTGCACGCTCAGCAAGGACAGGATTGCGCACGATGTGATCGAAAACCACCACGCGCTCGGCGCCGGTTACCCGCTTCAGCAGGCGCTCGACCTCAGGGTAGTAGACCGACTTGACGTCGTCGGGATCGTAGAAATCCTTGACCGCAGTCTCGTGCTCCGTCAGCACGAAACCGTTGGTGTCGAGCGAAAGTTTTCCGAGCATTTCGCGGCCGTTGTGAATCGCGACCGTTTGCGCGACGTATTTTCCCGAGCTGCGCGGCACTCCGGCCGGCGGATCATAGGCGTAGTTGACCGGCTTCGGCACCGCAGCGGCCAGGTAGTTCAGCCGCGCATTAACGACAGGGTCGTGGTTGCTGGGTTCCATCTGTAAAAACCTCAGTTGATTAATTGCTCACTGACGCAAACTTGCAAATCGCGACAGTTTTGGCCGTTCGCGAATCGAAATTTCGCGGTTATCTTCAATGAAATTGCTCATTCCGCTCCATTAGTCTTTGCATATACAAGATTTAGACCAAAAAAAGTTCGATCCTGTGCAAGTCAGTCGTCATCGTTGCGATCCTTTGGCCGCATCGCCCAATCCGCGACGACTATCGCCAGGACGCAGAATATTGCGAGCAACAACAGTTGGCTGATCTCGTTGTCCATGATCACCACCACCCTTGTTCATGGACACTGTTCTAACGCGTAGATGATCCGGCTACTTCCAGAAGAATTTTTCCGCCGCGTTGCGCATGCGCGACGGCTTCCTTGATCGACGAGAGGGGGTAGGTCGCCGCCACTGGAATGTGCACTCGGCCGGACGCGATCATCTCGGCCGCCTGCGCTATCGCCGGCGCACTTTTGGCCGCAGACTCCGGATGGCCCAGCCAAAAACCTCGGACCGTCAGTGGCTTGAAGATAACGTCCAGCGGGCTTATCGACATCGGACCCGCGCTCATCGCCGCGTAGGAGACGAGCGTGCCGCGAGGCGAGAGCGTCGATGCGATCACGCCCGACGCCGGGCCGCTGACACCATCGAGCGCGAGACGGAGCTCATCCTTGCCGACAGCCGCTTTGATGTCTTTCGTAACGTTGGGCGAATCGACCACGACGACGTCTGCGCCAACCGCCTTAAGCTCGGCCACGAGCTCCGGCCGCCGCACGATGTTGACGGTCTTCAGGTCGCGCGCTTTCGCGAACGCTATCACCCAGCGCCCGACGCTGGAGTTGGCGGAGTTCTGTACCACCCACTCGAGCGGCTTCAGGTTGACGTACTCGCTGAGCAACAGCGCTGCCGTCGGAGGATTGATCGCGAGCATCGACAACTGCTGCGGGTCGGCCCCGGGAGGCAGCGCGAAAAGGCCGTTCGCCGGAAGAATCATTCGCTCCTGCCAGGTGAAGCTGGATAGCGGCGGCAGGACTCGGTCGCCGACCTTGACGTTCTTCACCCCCGCTCCCACCTTCAGAACGCGACCGACACCTTCATTGCCGATGACGGTTGGGAGCGCGGGGCGCGACGGATAGATGCCCCGTGCGATTAGGAGGTCGCTATTGTTGAGAGGCGAAAACTCGACCTCGATGAGCACCTCGTTGGATCCCGGAGCGTCGGGCTCGGGAAGGTTGACATACTTAAGACCCTCGATAGGGTTGCCATAGGCAGTAAGCTGAACAGCGCGCATATTAATTCTCCTTTAGTAGGATCGCCTTCATCGACGATTTAGATTTTCCCTCTGACGCCGTCAACAAGCCTATTCCTGCGGTACCACCTGCAATGACCGCCACTTTTCCCTGTAATTTGCCCACAGTCGTTACTCCTGTTGGTAACCTAGGTGATCACTTTGCCGCGATCCTTGCCTTGACCTCGCGCCATTCGATCCAATCGGAGCGGTAGTGTTCGACCTCGACGATCACCATCGAACCGCTGCGATCGACCAGCTTGGCTCGCACCCCGCTCTTCAAATCGAAGACGCTTGTGATGGGCGGGATGTCTCCACCGACGACTTGCGTGTTTCCCGCGTTTATTAGCCGCTTAAAGTAGTCAGGGCTTATAGCAATCATTTCGGCCTCACTTGCCTACCGGGTTTAGTGTCATCGTAAGCTGGCGTCCTTCGGCGAGTTGTCCGCGAAGAGTCATACAAGTGCAGGAGGCACGCGCGACCAGCCGCTGCCGCTCGTCAAGGACGTCGCATTCGACCAGACCCACGAGTTTGCCGGCGCGGACAACTCTTGCATTGGCGCGAAGCGTCGCTTTCCACACCGGACGCAGGAAATTGATCTTCAACTCCACAGCCGCGAAACTCTCATCTGCGGCGAGCGTGGTGGAGTACGCGAAGCCCATGGCCACGTCAGCAATGAGAGACGACACGCCTCCAGTGAGAGTTCCCATTGGGTTGGTATGGCGCTCATCGGCGACGAATTCGACCACCGCCGTTCCGTTCTCCGCCTGAAGGAGTTTGAGACCCAGGAGCTTGCCAATAGGCGCAGGAAATTGTTCGCTGGTGTCCGAGTTTTCTCGCAAATCGCAACTGGCTTGGCCATTCGCGAATTGACCGCCGTTATTTTCAATAGAGTTACTCATTGTTTTCTCCGTTAGTACTTGCATATACAAGGGTTGAGCCAAAAATCAGGTTTGCTTGCGAATGGCGGCCGTTTTAGTGCGCGCCCCTCGCTGCTTTGCCTATTTGGAAATGCCGGGTTAGTAAGGCCAGTGGCAGTCCAGCCAGCGCGATCAGCGCGAGCAGGTGAAAACAATCCATGAAAGCGAGCATCGCCGCCTGCTGATTCATTATGCTTCCGACCATGCCGTAGGCCTGATGGATAGCGTCGGGAGTGCTCGCGCCGCGGGTTACCAGGAAATGGCTCGACGCGCTTACGAACCGCCGGACGCTTTCGTCGCCGGAAGTGAGATTGCTGACCAGCACGCTCTGGTGATACTGCGTGCGCCGTTCGAGCATCGTGGTGACAAATGAGATACCGAAACTCGCGCCCCAGTTACGGCATAGGTTGGTCAGGCTCGAGCCCTTGTTGTTTTTGTTTTTCGGCAAGTAGGAATACGCGAGCTGGCTCACCGGAATGAACATGAAGGCGTAGCCGAAGCCCTGAAAGACGCGCGCCGATGTGAAATGAAAGTAGTCAGTCTGAGTGGTCATCCCGCTGTAATAGACAAAGGAAAGCGCGGCCACGGTGAAGCTGAAGCAGAGCATGCGTTTCGCGCCGATGCGCGGGACGATCCGCACCACGAGTGGCGCCAACAGTGTGATAACCGCGGCGCCGGGGCCCAGCACCAGGCCGGCATCGGTGGCAGTGTATCCGAACAGCGCCTGCAGCATCTCGGGAATCAGCACGGTGCTGCCGAAGAGCCCGAACGCGAAAAGGAAGTAGAGCGCGTTGGCGATCGCGAAGTTGCGCTCGCGCAGCAGCGTCAGCTCGACCACCGGATCGTCGTGACGCCACTCCCACCAGATCGCGATCCCGATCGCGACGACGGCGATTGCGAGGAAGGTGGCGATGAAATGGCTTTCGAGCCAATCGTCGCGCTC
>NZ_DATDGQ010000161.1:0-3951 GCF_036522015.1 Binatus sp. (SeqCode) | reverse complement strand
GAAGACGGCGAGCTGGCCGAAGTCACAGCCAGCACCATCCGGCTGATGAAGTTCGATGGCACTGCGGTTACCCGCGCGCCTCGCCAGGTTGAGTGGGACGCGGTCGCCGCGACCAAGGGCGGCTTCCGCCACTACCTGCGCAAGGAAATCAACGACCAGCCACAGGCATGGATAGACACGATGGCCGGGCGAGCGGATGGCGGCTCGTCGATCGTGCGCTTCGAGGGCGAGTTGCTTCCGGCGGGCGGGCCGGCGTCGATCGGGCGAATCGTGATGCTGGGTGCGGGCGCGTCGTGGATCACCGCGCAGGTGGGCAAGTTCATGATCGAGCATCTCGCCGCGATTCCGGTCGAAGTCGACTACTCATCCGAGTTCCGCTATCGGCGCCCGCCGATCGACGACCGCACGATGATCATCGCGGTGTCGCAGTCGGGCGAGACCGCCGACACGATCGCCGCGATGGAAGAAGGACGCGCGCGCGGCGCGCATCTGCTGGCTATCACCAACACCGTCGATTCGTCGATCGCGCGCAAAGCCGACGCGCAGTTGTACACGCGATGCGGTCCTGAGACGAGCGTCACCACCACCAAATGCTTTCTCACGCAGCTCGAGGCTTACTATCTGTTCGCGATACATCTGGCGGCGCGGATGGGACGCTTGTCCGACGCCGATGCGGGCAAGTTGCTGCAGCCGGCGTTCGCGATTCCCGGACAGATCAAGGCTATCTTCGAGAGCGAGCCGAATATTCAACAGATCGCGCGCAAGTACGCGCAGGCGCGGGATTTCCTGTTCCTGGGTCGCGGCATCAACTATCCAATCGCGCTCGAGGGCGCGCTCAAGCTGAAGGAAATTTCATACATCCACGCCGAGGGTTACTCGGCGGGCGAGATGAAGCATGGACCGATCGCGCTTATCGACGACAAGATGCCGGTGGTGGTGATAATTCCCAACGACGACCTGTTCGAGAAGTCGATGTCGAATCTCAAGGAAGTCGAATCGCGCAACGGGCGGATTATCGCGGTGACCAATCACGCGACCTCCGAGTTGAAGAGCGTCGCAGCGGAAATAATCGAAGTGCCGGAGACGAGCCGGATGCTGACCCCCGTGCTGATGACGGTGCCGCTGCAGTTGCTCGCGTATCACATAGCGTCGGAGCGCGGCACCGACGTCGATCAGCCGCGCAATCTCGCAAAGTCGGTGACGGTCGAGTAGCGCGAATACCCGAGCAGGCTAATTTTTGCGTACAGGAGGCAGGTTATTCAGAATGAACTGATATTCGATCGCTGTTTCGCGCAGCCTTTCGAAGCGGCCGGACTTGCCGCCGTGGCCGGCTTCCATGTTGACCTTGAATAGGAGTGGGGTCGGGCTAGTCTTCCTTGCGCGGAGCTTTGCCACCCACTTGGCAGCCTCCCAATATGGGACTTGCGAGTCCCATAGCCCGCTCGTCACCAGCATCGCGGGATAGGACCGGCATTCTACGTTGTCATAAGGCGAGTAGGACAGCATGTAATCATAGTAGGTCTTGTCCTTGGGATTACCCCATTCGTCGAATTCGTTGGTGGTTAGTGGGATCGATTCGTCCAGCATGGTGGTCACTATATCGACGAACGGCACGTTGGCGACGATGCCGCGGTAGTCCTTTGGCGCAAGGTTCGCTACTGCACCCATCAGCAGACCGCCGGCGCTGCCACCTTGCGCGAAGACCTTGTCGCGCGCGGCGTACTTTTCGCGCACAAGATGCCTGGTTACTGCTATGAAATCCGTGAAAGTGTTTTTCTTATTGAGCAGCCTGCCTTGCTCGTACCATGCGCGGCCCATCTCCTGTCCTCCCCGAACATGAGCTATGGCGACGACGAATCCGCGATCCATCAGGCTCACCCAGTTTGGGATGAAGGCCGGATCGGTGGATAAGCCGTACGAGCCATAAGCGTACTGATAGAGCGGTGCGGTTCCGTCGAGCTTCATTTCTTTCCGATAAGCGATTGAGATCGGCACCAGGCAGCCGTCGCTTGCGGTAGCATGGAGATAGTCAGTCCTGTAGTTGGAGGAATCGAAACCTCCCAGAACCGGCTCGACTTTCAGGACCGTCTTCCGGCCGGAGGCCATATCGTACTCATAAGTGGTCCTGGGAGTGGTCAGCGAGGTGTAAGTATAACGGACCTTTGCCAATTCGATTCCGGGGGTCGGTATCAGTTGCGTGGTATACGAAGGTTCCGATGAGGCGATCAAGAAGTCTCGCTTGGCGTTCCACGACTTAACCCGCAATTTCATCAGTCCGCCGGAACGCTCGTTGACCGCGACGTAACCCTTGAACACTTCAAAGGCCTGAAGAAAGGCGTCGGCGCGCGCCGGGATCACATCAATCCACGTTTTCTTGTCGGCGACTTTGGCGATTGGAGCGCCAACAAGGCGGAAATTCGGCGCCTTCCAGTTGGTGCGCAAGATGAAATTGCGACCCAAATGACCTAGCTGGTACTCATGATTCGCCTCACGCGGAATCGCAGTCTTGAACTTTAGCTGAGAATCGCCAGCGTCGGCATAGCGCCATTCGCTTTGCAAAGTGCTTCTGAGCACGATGAATAAATACTTCTCAGACTTACTTCTGGCGAGGCGCATGTAGTAACTGTGATCTTTTTCCTCATACAACAAGGGATCCCGGCTTGAATCGGAGCCTATAACGTGTTTGCGCACTCTCACGCTTAGCAAGGTGACGGGATCTTTCTCGACGTACAGTACAGTCCTGTTGTCGTTTGCCCAGATCAGGTTGGGTTCGACATTAGTCACGGCATCATTGAGCATCGTGCCGGTGTGCAGGTTCTTCATTCTGAGTGTGTACTGACGGCGGCCAACGATGTCCTCGGCGTATGCGAGCAGGCGCCCGTCGGGGCTCACGGCCCAAGCGCCGATTTGAAAGAAGGCTTTGCCCGCGGCCAGCGCATTGCCATCGAGCATCACCTGCTCTGGCGCGCTCATCGAACGGCGGCGCCGCGCGTAGATAGGATACTCGCGCCCGGTCTCATAGCGTGTGTAGTACCACCAGCCGCGCCGCAGGACGGGTACCGACGTATCGTCCTGCTTGATGCGGCCGACGAGCTCTTTGAATAGCTCATCCTGAAGAGCGTGCGTCGGCGCCAGCACGGCCGTCGTGTAAGCATTCTCGACTTTCAGATATTCGAGCACGTCTTTCGACTTACGAGTGTCATCGCGCAACCAGTAGTAGTCATCCGCGCGCGGCCCATTGGCGGAGGTCACTTGATAGGACTTCCTCGCGGCGATTGGTGGCGATAGGACAGCAGCAGCCCGGGCGGCGGGAATTCTTGCGAGTTTCTGCGACACAGTTTGTTTTCTCATTCAGGGCGCAGCATTCGCAGGCCGAACAGGAGCCGTTGGGCGCCGGTGACTATTTCCAACGCGGCCATTGCATAGCATAGGAGTGGGCCTAAAGGGCGCAGGATTGGTGTCGCTTCGACCAAGCCTAGCACTATGAAGAAGATTATTGCTTCGCTGCGTTCAAGGATTCCAGGTGGGTACTCGATCAGTTTTGCGCCAGGACCTTCCAGCGCGGCGCCTACTGACAGGAATATCGTGATGTTCACGTACCAGGTGGCTACCAGCACCAGCGCGGGAAAAAATAGGGCGGGATCGCGCCACGCGATGCCGACTATTACACAGGCCTCGACCACGCGGTCGGCCGACAGGTCGAGCACGCCGCCTAGACGGCTGGGCGCGGCACACTCGCGCGCGATGCTGCCGTCGAGCGCGTCAAAAGCCGCGCTGAGAGTTAGCGCAACGATTGCAAACGTCAGGTGGGCGCGCGCGAACGCGATGCCTGATGCAATGCCGGCGAGCGCCGCGAGTATGGTCGCGAGGTTGGCGCTGATGCCGGCACTGAAGAGCGCGCGGGCGCATCGCGACTGCACGCGCTTGAGGTCGGGGTTCGCGCCGAAGATC
>NZ_DATDGQ010000160.1:0-3210 GCF_036522015.1 Binatus sp. (SeqCode) | reverse complement strand
ATTCTGATTTATGCGACGACCGACGCGGCGAAGGGCTATGCGGGAGTGGACGGCTTCATCGTTCCGCGCGTCGCGGCGGGCGTAACGATCTCCGAGCGCGAGAAGAACATGGGGCTCAAAGCGCTCGCGACCTACGAACTGACGCTCAAGGATTGCCGCGTCGGCGCCGATGCGCGCCTGGGCGGTGAAAAGGGGATCGATTTTTCGCGGCTTATGTGCGAGTCGCGGGTCGCGCTTGCGGCGATGGGCGTTGGCGTGATGAATGCCGCGTTCGAATATGCGCGCGACTACGCCAAGGAGCGCAAGGCGTTCGGTGTGCCAATCGCGACCAAGCAGGCGATCGCGTTTATCCTCGCCGACATGGCGATTGAAATCGACGCGGCGCGCTTGCTGGTGTGGGAAGCGGCGTACGAACTCGACAAGGGCCGCGACGCACTGAAGGCGAGTTACCTCGCGAAGAACTATGTTGCGCAGAGCGCGCTCAAGGTGACGGACAACGGCGTACAGGTGCTCGGCGGCCACGGGTATATCCGCGAGCATCCGGTCGAGATGTGGCTGCGCAACGCGCGCGGCTTTTCCGCAATCGAAGGAATCGCAACGGTCTGACAGGCCGCGACGGAGATAAACTCATGATCGATTTTGAGCTCGAACCACAAATTCTGAACCGCCTCCAGATGTTCCACGCGGTCTCGGAGCACATGATGCGTCCCATCTCGCGCGATTGCGACGAGCACGAGCACACCAAGCCGACCCAGTTTTACGATTCGATGTGGTCGGCGTCGTCGGCTGCGGATATCCAGGTCGGCAACGACAAGAGCAAAAAAGCCGATGCACCGGGAGCGGCGCCTCGACGCGCCAATCTGCTGTCCGTGCTCAGCACCGAGGAGCTGTGCTGGGGCGACGCGGGGCTTTACCTGTCGACGCCCAACTCAGGACTCGGCGGCGCGGCGGTGATGGCGGCAGGGACGCCTGAGCAGAGGGAGCGCTTTCTCAAGCGCTTCAAGGAAGGCAAGCCGAAGTGGGGCGCGATGGCGATTACCGAGCCCAGCTTCGGTTCCGATTCCTCGCAGGTTACCACCACCGCGACCCGCGACGGCGACCATTGGGTGATCAACGGCACCAAGATTTTCTGCACCGCCGGCGAGATGGCGGCCGAGAAGTCCGAGGGCTTCGTCGTGGTGTGGGCGACGGTGGACAAGAGCGCGGGACGCCCGGGGATCAAGCCGTTCGTCGTCGAGCACAACACTCCGGGCATGACCGTGGCCAGGGTCGAGAACAAACTCGGTATCCGCGCGTCCGACACCGCGGCATTGATTTTCGACAACTGCCGGATTCCGCTCGATGCTTTGCTCGGCAGTGCCGAGGTGCGGAAGGAAGGCGGCTTCAAGGACGTGATGGCGACCTTCGACGCGACCCGGCCGATCGTTGCGGCGATGGCGATCGGGGTGGGGCGTGCGGCGCTCGACTTCGTGCGCGACTTTCTGAAGGAACAGAACGTGCCGGTCCGCTACGGTATCTCGCCGCGGCGCCTGACCGCCGTCGAGCGCGATTTCATGGAGATGGAAGTGCAACTGCAGGCCGCGCGATTGCTGACCTGGCGCGCCGCCTGGATGCTCGATACCGGCAAGCGCAACAGCCTCGAGGCGTCGATGGCCAAGGCGAAGGCTGGGCTCGCCGTCACGCTGATCACGCAGAAGGCGGTCGAGCTGCTGGGACCCTTGGGTTACTCGCGCAAAATCCTGGTCGAAAAGTGGATGCGCGACGCGAAGATCAACGACATCTTCGAAGGCACGCAGCAGATCAACATGATAATTGTCGCGCGGCGGATTCTTAACTACAGCAGCAAAGAGCTGAATTGAAATGTGGGGCTGCGCACCCCGCACCCGCGGCAGGGGTGACCCCTGCACCCAGTGAAAAAAAGAGGCGGGACTTCGTCCCTGTTCGAACTAGTTGGGGCTCTTTACCGCTGCTGGCGACTTTAGTCGCCAGCAACTTACTTGGGGCGAGGTACGAGAAGAGCCCGGATTGGCTGCGCTCCTGAATGACACGGGAAAAAGAACCTGAGAGCAAACGGGCGTCTTCGCCATTTTGCGATTAGTACTGGGTGCAGGGGTCACCCCTGCCGCGGGTGCGGGGCGCGCAGCCCCGCAATTAATTCGCGCCGCTTAGTAGAACCATTTGCCGTTGTCCCAACGGAAGATTTCCGTGGTGCGGAGATCGTTGACAGTCTTTGGCGCCGCCTGCCTGGCTTCTTCCTCGGACCTGCCGACCACGTAGTAGGTAAATTCCTCGTAAGTAAGCTTTCCGATCGAGTAGCCGTCTTTGGATTGATGCGACTCGCACGCGGCGACCTTGCCGTAGGCGGTGTAGGTCGCGGTCTCGTAGCCGTCTTTCTCGACGAATTTCAACTTGGACCGATTGAGGACCTCGCGCTCGTGCAGGTCCTGCTCCCAATGTTTGCAGAAATCAGGGAACAGCGCGGATGCTTTTCTGAATTCGATATCGCGCTTGATCCTCTCAGGCGTCAGCTTCGAGACCAGCGCTTTAACTTTCTGCCCCAGCGTCTTCTTCGCTTCCGGTGACACGGCCGTCGCCGTAAGCGCGGTGCTGTCGGGCGCCGACGCCGATGAGGTCGATACGGCATCGTCCGGAGCCTGCGATTGGGCACAACCCGGTGATGCCTCAATCAGAGCGGCGAGAGCGAGTGCGGCGACCGCGGTCCCGATTCCTACAATTCGTACAGACATCATAGCGATGGTTTCTATAGCAGAATTGCGCGCCCCCGTCAGCCTCTCGAAAAGCTGAGCTGTGGACCAAAAAAAGCCGCAGCCCCCGGGGGGACTGCGGCCGGTTACAGGCGTTCTAGTTCTGGCCCGAGTTACTCGTTAGGCACCAACTCGACGCGACGATTCTGAGCGCGACCTTCAGCCGTGTCGTTGGTGGCCACAAAGTCGGTCTTGCCGTAGCCATGCGGAATCAACTGGCTCGACGGGATACCGGCTTTCACCAGGTAATCCACGACGGCATCCGAGCGGCGGTCGGACAGCTTGAGGTTGTACTCCTCGCCGCCGATCGCATCGCAATAGCCGTTGACGTTGATCGTCACGTTAGGATTGGCCTTCAGAGTTGAGACGGCCTCATCCAGCACGGCAGCATCACCCGGCCGAATCTTCGACTTGTTGAAATCGAAATGCACACCGCGCAGCACCA
>NZ_DATDGQ010000159.1:0-4256 GCF_036522015.1 Binatus sp. (SeqCode) | reverse complement strand
GATTCACGATAAACATGTGCGCCGTCGCGGGGCTGGCGACCAGCGGCAACCGCTCGTTGGCGGCTTCGAGCTTGCGCAGCGCGCTCGCCAAGTACAGCGGATTGTGCGTCAGCTTGGCGCCGCTCGCGTCGGCCTGGTACTCGCGCGTGCGTGAAATCGCAAGCCGAATCAGCGTCGCGGCGATCGGCGCGAGGATGCCGGCGACCAGCAATCCCGCGATGCCGCCTTCTTCGTCGTCGCGGCTGCCGAGTCCGAAAATCGCGCCCCATCGAATCATCGTGCCGATCATCATCACCGCGCCAGCGAGCGTCGCCGCGATCGAGCTGGTCAAAATATCGTGATTGGTCACGTGCGAGAGCTCATGGCCGATGACGCCCTTCAACTCCTCGCGCGTGCAGATTCGCATGATGCCCTTGGTTACGGCGACCGCCGCATGATGCACGTTGCGGCCGGTTGCGAACGCGTTGGGCGTGTCGGAATCGATCAGGTAGAGGCGCGGCATCGGGATTCCCGCCGAATGCGCGAGCTCGTTGACGATCGAGTAGAGCTCGGGCGCCGACGACGCGTCGAGTTCCTGCGCCCCGTACGCGCGCAGCACGATCTTGTCGGAGAACCAGTAGCTGAAAAAGTTCATCACCGCGGCGATGACGAAAAAGATCATGACCCCGTGCCGGCCTCCAAGCAGACCGCCGATCAGCATCAGCAGCCCCGTCATCAGCCCGAGCAGCATCGTCGTCTTGAGGAAGCTCATAGCGTACCAGTCTATTATCTTTGCTGCCGCTCCACAAATTTCGCCAAAGCGCGGGCAACGTCTTGCACCTCGACGGAATCGATGGGTTCGCGCCGTAGAGTCTCGATTCGTCCGCCAGCAGAAAGCGGGCGCCATCGCGCAGGATCGGTGGGTCCGAAAATCACTGCTCCGGATGCGCCGACCGCCGCCGCAAGATGCGACACGCCCGAGTCGTTGCCAACGAACGCCGACGCGAGCCGCGCGACAGCCGCAACCGTCGGCAAATCGAGATCCTTCACGACTGCGAGGCCAGCCTCGCGAAAAATCGATTCGATAGACGCTTCGGCGGGCCCGAGGATGACCACGACGCTCGCGCGATTCGATCGCGACAGCGTCGATGCCAACGCCGCGAACTTATCCGCCGGCCAGTTCTTGCCGGGACTCCCACTGCCCGGAAAAATCACGATGAGATTCGAGCGGTCGGATTTCGATTCCGCCAGCACGCGCGAAGCCCCCGCGAGATCGTCGGAGGTCGGTTCGAAGCACACCTCAGATGGCGAAGCACCCTCGCCGATCGACCGCAAGTAGCCGGCCGACACATGGCCGTCGCCGCCGGGGCGGAACGGATGAAACGAGACCTCGGCGTCGGTCGCCGCCGCGAGTCGCGCGCGAAACCGCGCGTCGTCGGAAGCGAAGAACGAATAGATACGATCGAAATCACCAAAGAATCCCCGCGAGCCGCCTGACGACTCATCAGAGAACAATTCACCGACCTCACGCGCATCGATCGAATGCCCGCGCGCGACAACGCTTCGCCCCGCCACCAGCCGCGCCAACTCGAACCGCGCCATCAGCTCGACCGACGCCCCCGGATGCTGCCGCGAAATCGCCGCAAGCGCCGGCATCAAGCACATCAGATCGCCAAGCGCACCGGGGAAAATAACCAGCACGCGTTTCACCTTCGCCATCGGAGACAGTCTATCAGTGAAACCCATCCTTGGGTTTCACACTTCCCTGGGCAGGGTTAAACCCTGCACCTTAGTGGGAAGAAATCGCAAAATGGCGAGGACGCCCTTTTGCTCTCACTCAAATAAATCCGGTTCTCCTTCCCGCTCGGGAAGGGGTTAGGGGTTAGGTTATCCGGCATCGACCACAACTTCGTCGCCCGGTTTCTTTGTGTCATTCAGAGCTCCGCAGAAGAATCCCGGATCCGGCGCGCGCAATGGCGGTCATTCTTTGCGAAGAGGCCGAAAATGGCGCTGTGGTGTTGAAGGTTTCACAAATATGTTTCACGTGAAACGTCGTTTAGTTCAGGAGAACAAAACACGAATCGTTTTTCCGCGATGGTACTCCAGCTCCGAAATCTTCTGCAGACGAATTGCCTCGCCCGTTCGTGGGGAGAGGCCGCGCCTCCGGCGCGGGTGAGGGACAAAATTCCGTGATGCTTTGCGCGTTTATCCCCTCGCCCTGAAAGGGAGAGGATGAAGGTGAGGGTCCTTGTGCAGCGCGCGATTTTTCCCGCGCGCGATTCAGCATTCTGCCTTTGCTCCGGAACCCGCTAGGAAGCTATGCAAAGCTTTCTCTGACAAGAGACCTTCGCATAACCGCTCGGCTAGCTATGCGCAAGGCCCCGCGCGACGATCACGGGAATCTGACGACGAAGGATCATATACGGCGTGCAACGGACAACCGCGCCGCAAAAGTGTCCCTCACCCGACGCGCGATGACGCGCGTCGGCCTCTCCCCATGTTGGGCGAGGCTGGGAAGGAGCCGGGATTCCTCGCTACAGCAGCTTTCGCTCTAGAATGACACAAAGACAAAGCGGAGCGGAGGCGGAATTTTGAATCGCGCGCGAGTAGCGCGCTGTAGTCGGACCCTCACCTTCATCCTCTCCCTATAGGGAGAGGGGAATAGCCAGCAAAGATCCGGGGTCCCTCGGCTTCGCTCGGGATGACACAAGACTTGCGGATTCACACTTCGCTACATTCCAACCATCTCCATTTTCTGGATAGAATCGGGGCATGCCTATCAGTGTTGCGCAGTCGCCGCTTGAACTTATTGGGAATACGCCCGTTGTCCGGCTTAATCGGATTCCGGGGAAAGATGATGCTGAGATTTGGGCGAAGCTCGAGAATTTTAATCCTGGGGGGAGTGTTAAAGATCGGATTTGTCTCGCTATGATCGAGGCGGCGGAGAAGGCGGGGCGGCTCAAGCCGGGGGATACTATTGTCGAGCCTACCTCCGGCAACACCGGGATTGGGCTGGCGCTGGTTGCGGCGGTCAAGGGCTACAAGCTCATCCTGACGATGCCCGACACCATGAGTGAAGAACGGCGGTCGCTGCTGGTGGCTTATGGGGCCAAGCTGGTGCTGACGCCGGATACGCGCGGGATGCATGGCGCGATCGCGAAGGCCGAGGAGCTGTGCCGCGAGAATCCCGGCTACTTCATGCCGCAGCAATTCAGCAACAGCGCCAACCCCGACATCCACTATCGATGCACCGGGCCCGAGTTGCTCCAGCAGTTCAAGCGGATCGACGCGTTTGTCGCGGGCGTCGGGACGGGCGGGACGATCACGGGCGCGGGGCATTATTTGCGCGAGCATCTCGACAAAAAAGTGCTGATCGTCGCCGTCGAGCCGAAGAACTCGCAGGTACTGTCGGGCGGCGAGCCCGGGTTTCACAAGATCCAGGGAATCGGCGCCGGCTTCATCCCGACCAACCTCGATATAAAAGTTTATGATGAGGTAATTCCGGTCAGCGACGAAGATGCGACCCTGTTCTCGCGCCGCCTCGCGCGCGAAGAGGGCATGCTGGTCGGTATCTCGTCCGGCGCAAATTGCTACGCGGCTCTGCAGATCGCCAGGCGGCTCGGCAAGGGCAACATCGTGGTGGTGGTTTTTTGCGACACCGGCGAGCGATATTTGACGACGGATCTTTTCCAGGCCGAGGGTATTTAACGGTCTGTTGAAGAAGCGATATGCGGTCAGAGCGCAGACAGAATCTTGAATCGCGCGCGAAAAATGCGCGCTGGATAAGGTCCCTCACCTTCGATCCTCTCCCGTTGGGAGAGGGGAAGAACCGATGGATATAACGAAAACTCTCGAGGCGAAGCTGGAGAGGATGCGGGCGGGGTTTGCGCCGATGCGCAGTCTCATCGTGGCGTTTTCCGGCGGCGTCGATTCCACTTTCGTGCTGAAGGTCGCGCACGAGGCGCTCGGCGACGCCGTGCTCGCGCTGACGACGACGTCGCCCACGATGCCCGACGAGGATCGCGAGTCGGCGCTCGCGATGGCGCGCCTGATCGGCGCGCGTCACATCGTGGTCGAGTCCAACGAGCTCGAGATTCCCGGCTACGCGGCGAATCCGCTGAACCGATGCTATCTGTGCAAGCACAACCTGTTCACGGTTTGCGAGGGGAAGGCCGCCGAGCTGGGTATCGACGAGATCGTCGATGGCCTCAACCTCGACGACCTTCACGACTATCGTCCCGGGATCCAGGCGGCCACTGAAAAACGCGTGCGGCATC
>NZ_DATDGQ010000158.1:0-8532 GCF_036522015.1 Binatus sp. (SeqCode) | reverse complement strand
TTCATGGGGTTGATCGGCGGGATGGGCACGCCCGACACCGACAAGATCTTCGGCAGTGTCTCGTACAGCGCGTTCGGCCTGTCGCTGACATGCGCCGTCTACCTGATCGTGTCGTACCTGATTTGGCGTGCGCGGTCGGCTCGCGCCGCGATGCTCGCGATATTCGTCGCGCTATTCGGCTTCTTCATGTTCGCGCCGCGGATGCACGAGCGATACCTGTACTACCCGCTCGTATTTCTGATTCCGATCGCGCTGGAGAGCGGCTTTCTCACTTCAATCTTCGCAGTGGTAAGCGGGACGTTCCTCTTCAACCTCATCTATATAAAGCACCTCACCGATACGTCGTCCTATTTCCCCGATCATCCGAACGCGGCGCTGATTTCGGCGGCCTCGATCAACCTCGCCGTGTTCATTGCCGTGACGGCGTACGGATTGCTACGCACTCCGCCCACTGCTGCCGAGGGTGATGCCGCGCCCGACTCTGAACAATCAGCAGTTGCCGTTGGACTGCGACAATGAGAGAAGGGGCGGAGGAAGCAGTATCATGCGTCGCGCCGATCGCCTGTTCGAGATTATTCAGCGGCTGCGCAGACGCCGCGTGGTCACCGCCGGTTCGCTCGCGGAGCAGTTCAACGTCAGCGAGCGCACGATTTACCGCGACATCAGCGATTTGATCGTAAGCAAAGTGCCGATCGAGGGCGCGGCAGGAATCGGTTACTCGCTGCGCAAGGGCTACGACCTGCCGCCGCTCATGTTCAGCGAGAGCGAGCTCGAGGCGCTCGTCTTCGGCGCTCGCATGGTGCAGAACTGGAGCGACGCCGAGTTGGGCCGTGCGGCCGACGCGGCATTGTCGAAAATCGAGAATGTGTTGCCGGCGCATCTGCAGCGGATGCTGGACGATCGATCGCTATGGGCGCCCAAGGACGTGAAGCGAGTGCCGGTGACATTCGATCTCGGCCGGCTGCGCGCCGCGATTCGCGGATGCCGGAAAGTTCGCTTCCGATATTGCGACGAGAAGGGCGCCGAGACGCGCCGCAAGGTGCGTCCCTTGAGCCTGTGGTTCTATCCGCCGTTTTGGACCGCCGCCTCATGGTGCGAACTGCGCGACGACTTCCGCTTTTTTCGCGTCGACCGCATGAACGACGTTGAGTTCCTGAGCGAGGCGTTTGCGCAGGAGGACGGCAAATCGGCGCAGGACCTGTTCCGCCATCTGCTGAGCAAGTCGTGACGACTCGCAAAGCCTCCTGAAGGCACGCTGTCAGGATCTATCCGGCTACGCGCGTCTCGACGAACGCTGCTGACAGACAGCTGTCAGGAGTAGCGCACCGGTAGATCGCTGTCGGGATGTTAAATTCTCTCCTTACGCGGCATTCGACCAAGGAGAGAGATCATGGCGACTCAGGTTTCGGAGCGTCCCGCAACATCGACACAAGATAGAGTGATCGTCCTCAAGTCGGCGGAGGAGACCGCCGGCGAACTCTTCCGATGCGAGTACATCGCGCGCGTCGTGTCGCCCGCGCCACGGGATCACATACACACGCATCAGGAGGAGCGGCTGGAAGTCGTCGAGGGCACCGTGCGATGCCGCGTGGCGGGAAGGGAGTACGTGCTGGAGAGGGGAAGGGTGATGGTCATCCCGGCCGGCACGCCACACGCCGTGTGGAACGACGATCGGCTCGGCTCACGCTCGATTTCAGAATACCGCCCCGCGATGAATGCCCAGGCGATGTTCCGAGGATACATCGTCGAGCGTCCAGGCCGGCCTGACTAAGACTTCAGGAACTTCAGCATCTGCTCGTTGACGTGATCGGGGCGCTCCTGGTGCACAAAATGGCCGGCGTTCGGCACTAGCTCGATTCTTAGTCCCTTCGGAAATAGCTTTTCCATCCCAGCGAGGGTTTCGGCGCCGATGCATCCGTCGTCGCGGCCGTGGAACATGAGCGCCGGTACGTTGATCGGGATGTTCATCGCGGGCGCGAGCATTTCCAGATCGACCGGCATGCTGAGCACCGGGCCGAGGGTGGCGCGGTAGTATCCGAGCGCCGCTTCGAGTGTGCCTTTGGCGCGGAATGATCGCTTGAGCGCTTCCATGTCTTCGGGAGTCCATTTCCAGCCCGGGGACCAGTCGGTCCACATTTTTTCCAGGAATGCGAAGTCGTTGAGGCTCACCGCCGCCTCGGAGATTTTCGTCTGGAAGAAGAACATGTACCAAGAGCGACGCTGCTGCGCGTAGTTGGTGACCAGCGCTTCGAAAAATCCAGAGCCGTATCCGACTGCCGCCGTGACGAGCTTGCTGACGCGATCCGGCGCGGCGGCCGCGGCGCCGTATGCTGCGACTACGCCCCAATCGTGACCGAATATGATCGCGTCCTTGTAACCGAGCGCGGTTATCAGCGCGAGTGCGTCCTCCGACAACGCCGCCGAATCGTAGCGGCCGTCGGGCGCGGCCTCGGTCGGCGCATAGCCGCGCATAAACGGCGCGACGCAGTGATAACCCGCCGCGGCCAGCGCGGGCATCTGATGGCGAAATGAATGCGCGGTGTCGGGAAAGCCGTGCAGGCACAGCACGAGCGGACTCTTCGAGTCGCCCATCTCGAGCACCGTGAAATTCATGTTCGACGCGCGTACGACTCGTTGGTTTGGTTGCGATGCCATAGTGGCCCGACTCATATCGCACGCCTTCGCCAATGACAAAGCGCGCGCGCTGTAATACCTTCGCGACGCGTGAACATCCGCGCGAACATCTGATGGACGAATCGACAGCACAAAATAATCCGCCGGCGCGACGCGATGCGCTGTGGGAGCTGGCGGTGCTGTTTCTTCGACTCGGGACGCTCGCGATGGGTGGTCCGGCCGCACATATCGCGATGATGGAGGACGAGGTCGTTCGCCGACGAAGATGGATGACGCATGAGCGCTTTCTCGACATGCTCGGCGTCTGCAATCTGATTCCAGGGCCCAACTCGACCGAGATGGCGATTCATATCGGTCAACTGCGGGCGGGATTCGCGGGCTTGGTCGTCGCAGGCGCATGCTTCATTCTGCCAGCGGCTGCGATCGTGCTCGTGATCGCCTGGATGTACGTACGATACGGCACGATGCCGCAAGCGGTCGGGCTGCTCTACGGCATCAAGCCGGTAATCATCGCGGTGGTGTTGCAGGCGCTGTGGGGACTCGGCCGCACCGCGATCAAATCGCGGCTGCTCGCGGCGATCGCGATCGTTGCGCTGGCCGCGTCGCTGCTCGACGTCAACGACATGATCGTACTGCTCGGTGGCGGAATCGTGATGCTTGCGATTCGCGCGTTTGAAGATCGCGACGCCGCTCGCGCGACACTTGCCGCAATTCCCGTCGCCGCGCGCGCTTCCGGCGCCAAGGGAGCCGCGCTCGCCGCGGCGGCGGTCGCAGTCCCGTTCAGCCTCACCACCTTATTTTTATTTTACCTGAAAGTCGGCGCAGTGCTGTTCGGCAGCGGCTACGTATTGCTGGCGTTTCTGCGCACCGACCTCGTCGATCGATTGCGCTGGCTGACCGAGGCGCAGTTGCTCGACGCGGTCGCCGTCGGCCAGGTCACGCCGGGGCCGGTGTTCACGACCGCGACCTTCATCGGCTACATCCTCGGTGGATTTCGCGGCGCGGTGGTCGCGACGCTGGGAATTTTCCTGCCGTCGTTTTTCTTCGTATCGATCAGCGGGCCCCTGATCCCGCATCTGCGCCGCTCGCCCCTGGCCGGCGCGTTTCTCGACGGCGTGAATGTCGGTGCGTGGGCTTTGATGGCGGCGGTGACGCTGTTTCTTGCTCATGACGCGATCGTCGACGTCACCACGACGATTCTCGCGCTGGCGAGCGCCGTCGTCCTGATTCGCTATCGGGTGAACTCGGCGTGGCCGGTGCTTGCGGGAGGAGTGATCGGCCTCGCGATGACGCTGTGGCGCTGACGGCCGTGTTACCTGCGGGACATTTGTCAAAAGTTGACAGTGCGCATGCACGCATCGGATGTAGCGCGCAGCGTCGGTATAATGTAGTCTGACAGTCCGCAACGGCAAGCACATTCCGCTCCCCGCCTTAGAATCGAAGGCATCCCTGTTAAAAGTGAAAATGTGCTGATGCTGGCGGCAGCCAGGAATGCGCACGCAGGCGCCCCCGCTGCCCGAGCATCATCACCCGTGCAGCCAAACAGGCGCGGGTGGGGCGGTGTACGAAAATACTACTGGTGGGAGAGATGAATGGCAGCAGTTTTCACGCCGATTAGCACGACCGAAGAAATCTTGAAGAGCGAGCCATGGAAGCAGCCTTGGTGGCACGCCGGCAAGCGCGACGTTGCGATCCTGGGCTGGGTTCTCCTCATTCATATTACCGCGGCGATTGGACTCGTACTTTATCCGATCCCAGGATGGCGGGTATTTCTCGGCGCGGTGGCGCTCGTGTTCCTGGGCGGACTCGGCACCACGGTCGGATACCATCGCGCGATCGCGCATCGCTCGCTCACACTGAATCCGTGGGCGCGCGGCGTGCTGATTTTTTTCGCGATGTTCAACGGCTCCGGCGCGCCGACCACATGGGCCGCCGGCCATCGTCTGCATCACGCCAAGGCTGACACCCCGGAAGACATCTCGAGCCCGCGCTGGGGCGGCTTCTGGTGGGCGCATCTGCGATGGCTGTGGCAGGCCGGCGAGCCGCCTATCGATCGCTACTGCCCCGACCTCAGCGGCGTTTCGTATCGCGCGTGGCGATGGTTCCAGACGCCGATCCTCACGCTCTCATTCTTCATCGGACTGTATTTCAGCCCGGCCGCATTTTTTTGGCTGGGCGCGATTCGTTTGTGCTTCGGGCTGCACGCGCAATGTTTCGTCAACAGCGTCTGCCACACCGAACCTGGTGTCACGGCGGGCCAGGATTCCAGCCGCAACGTAACCTGGCTCGGGCTGATGCATCTGTTTCAGGGCGAGAACTGGCATCGCAATCATCATGCGCGCCCCGGTTCTGCGCGTCTTGGATGGAACTGGCGCCAGCCTGACGCGGGCTACATGCTGATACTCGCGCTCGAGAAGCTTGGCCTTGCTACCGACGTCCGCCACGGCACGCCGTACGGCAAGCGCAAGGGCAGTCGGTCTGACCCGGACGATCTGATCGTCAAGGCCGCATAGCCACTAAATCCTAACGACGCGTTTAGGTTGCGTAACCGGCGGTGCCGCCGTGCGTATTCCATTTTATAGAGGAACGCACATGAACACCGCCGGTTTTGTTTTTGCCGCGATTCTTTCAGCAGTAATCATGTTTGGAACGGTAGTCGCCGCTGCGAACGCAGGCATGAGCCACGTCGCGACGTCGTCCGTCGTAACGAATCTATAGGTTCTTCGCGCGTGGTTTTTCAACGCGAACGGAACTCGGGGATGATATCCTCGGCGAAAGCCTCGATGTCCTCCTCGGAGGTCAGCAGCGGGTTGTGCATGAAAATGAAATGAGTGACGCCCGCCTTGATGTAGCCCTCGAGCTTGTCGATGCACTCCTGCTTGCTCCCGATGATCATTCGATTGCGCGCCAGCTCGGGCGTAGTTTGCGCCATCATCCCAACAATCGATGAGAGCGTTTCTTCCCGCTGCTTGGGCGCCTTGTAGCAAAGCGCGAGCATAAGAGTTTTTTCGATTTCGTCGGTGTTGCGGCCGACCGTGTCGCCGTGGCGCTCGATCACACCGATCAGCCGCTTCATTTCCGCGGCGTCCGCATTGCCCATGTTCCACATGTCGGCATAGCGCGCGACAATCTTGAGCAACACCTTTTCGCCGTGTCCGCCGATCATCAGCGGCAGATTTTTCTGTATCGGTTTCGGATTACAAATCGCGTCAACCACGTTGTAGTGCTTGCCCTTCAGCGTGGTTTTCTCCTGCGTGAACATCCCCTTGATGATCTGGCACGACTCGTCGAGCGCCTGCAGCCGTCCGCCGACCGTCTTGAAATCGAAGCCGAGGCTGCGATGCTCCGCCTCGAACCATCCCGCACCCAGTCCAAGGTTCAGCCGGCCGCCGCTGAGGTTGTCGAGCGTGGCCGCCATCTTCGCGGTGAGAGTCGGGTTGCGATAAGTGTTGCCATTGACCAGCGCACCGATACGCGCGCGTTTGGTGACCTGGCTGAGGCGCACTCAACAGGGTCCAGCCTTCGAGGCACGGTCCGGCGGGGTCCGGTGTGAATATGGGATAGAAATGGTCGAACACCCACAGCGAGTCGTAGCCCAGCCGTCGGCCCTGGCCCAGAAGCTGCGCAATTGTTCCCACGCGATATTCTGCTGTCCGGTTTGAACTCCAAAGCGAATCGGATGCTTGTCCATTGCGATCTTCCTTCGTCTCAACCGCGGGTCGTTTTCGCGCGGCGAAGAACCTTTTCACGTTTTCGAAATGTTTATGCGGGAACTTTCGAGGCGAGATTAAGCAATTCCTGCAGCGTCTGATTGAAGCGGTAGAACTTGTCCTCGCGCAACTGGTCAGTAGATTCGAGCCACAGTTCTTCACCGACCAGCGCGAGCGAGCTCAGCGTATGCCGCAGCTGTGGGCGGCCGTACTCGGCAATCTCGCCCAGCATCCGATCCCAAATCTCGCGCTTGCCGCAGATCACAAAGTCCGGATCGTAGTCGTTGAGATCGACGATCGGCGTTGCCTCGGTCAGCTGATAGCCGTCGATCACAAGTCCTACGATCCGATCGCCGCCGTTGCCGGTGTTGTTCGGCACCACGCGGACGGCGAAGCGCGTCTCCGCGTATCCGAGCCGCCGGAAAAGTTCACCCTCGGCATGCATCAGCCGGCCGAGGGTGAGAAACCAGTCTGAATCGGGAAACGCCGCCATCAGGCCGTCGCTTCGAACAGTTTGTTGAAATCCGTTGGCAGGATGCAGCGCGGACGGCGGTCGAGTCCGGCCGAGTCGCATCGCTGCAGGTACTCGTGCACGATTCGCCGCCACAATTGTCCCTGCAACTCCATGCCCTTGTCGAAATGCTCGACGCCGCCGCCCATAAGGATCGCCATCGGCTCGACCGCCTCAGGCACGCTGAACGTTTCGAGCAGAATCCGCTCGGCGTCGTCGAGCTGTTCGTGGAGTTCTTCGGCGACCGCGGGATTCGCCTTGAGCTGCGCGCGCAGATGCATGGTGCCGAAGCCGACGTGGCGCGACTCGTCCTGCATGCATCGTCGGAAGATTTCCTGATCGACGCGGCTCGGCGCCAGGAACTCGCCCTGGCGGAACATCGTCAACACGAAGCCTTCGCCGAGCAGTTGCAGGCGGCCGGTCTGCGCGGAGAAACTCGGGCAGTCGAAGATTCGCTTCAATGACAGCTCGCTGATTGGACTGGCCTTGCCGAGTCCGCCGCCGTTGGCGAGCGCGCGCTTGCGGAACACGTCCATGTGCCGCGCCTCGTCCATCGCCTGCGTCGCGAGGAACATTTTCACTTCGAAGAAGTCGTGATTCATCTGCCCCATCCATCGCGTCGGCGCGTCGGCCGCGATGAATTCGACCTCGGTCAGGAAGGTGCAGAGCTGGCACATCGCGCGCTCGAGATCGTCGGGCAGCGGCTTGAGTTCCGTCCACGGGATGTCGCGCGCGGAGCTCCACTGGCGCGCGACCGCCTCTTCGTACAGCTCGGTCACGTTGTCGGCCCAGCACTCGGCCTTCTCGTTAATCGTGAATCCGAGCGAGGGCAGGTCTTCGGAAATTACTGCGCCGCGCGGCGCCATCGAGCGATGCGCTCCGCCGTGCTCGGGGACGATTCCGTAGCTGCCGATCTCGATGTCCTTGAGGCGCAGGCCGAGGTTGCCGGGCTTTGCGCGCACGCCCCATTCGCCCATCTGGTTCATCCAGCCGAGGTCAGGAGTGCCGGATTCGTAGAGCTTCTGCAAATAGACCGAAGGCTCGAGCTTGAACTTAGCTTCGGAACCAACTCGCTCTTCATCTTTAATGTGAACTGCTCCCATATGTGGCCTCCGGCGATGCGCGGTTATGACAGATCGGCTACCAGATGCGTTTCAGGAAAGTCAATCGAACCGGCGGCTGATTTACTTTGTCGCGCCGCGATGCTTTTGTAAGCGAGCCTTCCTCACCGGGCAAAGGAGTACGCACCATGTCGATGCTCTCAGAGTTCAAGGCGTTCGCGATCAAGGGCAACGTGATCGATTTGGCGGTCGGCTTCGTCGTTGGCGCCGCGTTCGGCAAAATCGTCACATCGTTCACCAGCGACATCCTGATGCCGCCGATTGGGCTGGCGCTGGGCTCGGTAGATTTCTCGAATCTGTTCATCAACCTCTCGTCGAAGCACTATGACACTATCGCGGCGGCGAAGGCGGCTGGCGCGCCCACGCTGAACATCGGATTGTTCCTCAATACGATCATCGATTTTCTGATAATCGCGTTCGCGGTCTTTCTGCTGGTCAAATGGATCAATCATCTGACTGGAGCCGACAAACCGGCGCCGCCTTCGACCAAGGACTGCACATATTGCGCGACCGCTATCCCGCTCGCCGCCACGCGATGCCCGCATTGCACGTCGGA
>NZ_DATDGQ010000157.1:0-6475 GCF_036522015.1 Binatus sp. (SeqCode) | reverse complement strand
AGGCCGGTGTCCTAACCACTAGACGATGGGACCATCGTCGGGCGCTTTGGCGGCGCGCCGGAGAATCATGTTGGCTGAGGAGGTAGGACTCGAACCTACAATCGCCTGATCCAGAGTCAGGTGCCTTACCAATTTGGCCACTCCTCAGCGCAGCCCTGAAATATAACCAACGCCCGTCGCGCGCGCCACCGCGCCGCCGCGAGGCTATCTGCGCGAAGCTATCTAATCGACGTGTGGCGAAGCGTCTCGGCGTGGCGATTGACGAGCGCGTCGCATCGCGAGAGCAGCGCCGGGTTAGCCGAGTGGCGCTCGATCATGTAGCTCAGCTCGCCGAGGTCGTGGACCAGCAGTCGCAGGCATCGCTCGTACTCGTCGGGCGCCTGCAGCGCCTTGAGCAAATCCGAGACGAGATCTTCGAGCTCGGTCTCCTCGACTTCGAGCGCAATCTCAAGCGCGCGGTCGAGCCTGATTCCCGGCGTCGCGTCGCTCTGCGACTTTTCGAGCAACGCGCGCAACCGCACGATAGTCGCGTCTTCGAGTGAGATTGGACTTGGTTTGTCGAGCATCTCTTCCTGATCGAGCACGGTCGTCACCAGGTCGAGCGCGCCAACGTGGCGGGCTTCGTCCCGCGCCATCCCGAACCAGAAATCCTGCAAGGCGGGCTCGCGCGCAAAAATTTTCGCGAAGCGCGCGTAGAGCGCCATGCTTTGTTTTTCCAATGCGATGGTCGCATCGAGGACTTCGCGCGTCGTGGGCATCGTGGAGCGATGATAGCTGCTGAGTTCGAGCGGGGTAAAGTGCGAGCGTATAGGACCGCTGCGCGATTTTGGAAACCGGAACCGGCTTCCCGTGCGCGAAGCTGTCCGGAGACCAGAAGCCATGTCCTCCCGTCGCTAACGCTCCCGTCGTCAGGATGACATGCTGGCCTCGCGTTTTTTCGCTTCGGTCAGAGTGACAAAGGAGCAGAACCGGAGCGAAAAAGATCCAACAGGCGCTTCATCGCGATTCGCGATTCGATTGCGAAGGGTACGGTCGCGACCAGGTAGATGAAGAGCGTCATCGCGATTACCACCACTCGAACGCCGAACGGTCCGGCCACTACTGAATCGACGCTCACCGAACTCCATGCCAGGAAGACTATTATGCCGATCCAGATCGGCACGACCAGCCACACCAGTCGCATGTTTACGGTTACCAGGGTTCCCACGGCGTCGCGCCGGAAGCTTCCTTCGATTATCGGCAGGAATGAATTCTGATAACCGGCGACACGATGGAATTTGAAACGGCTGCCCGCCACTTTGCCCTCGAAATATCCGCGCTTGCTGGAAGTCGGCCATCCCCACTTCCGCGGCGGCTCGACGTTCTCTTGAAGAATGCGCGCGGCGTGGGCAGGACTCATCGGCGTCGTGAATTCGTACTTGCGAAATGGCGGCCGAAGATACTCGCGCAGCCAGCGTGGTTCGAAATCAGTTCCGGCGATTCGTTCGGCTTCAAACATTGCGACGTAAGAACGTAACGGAAGCGTCGCGTTAACGCACGAAGGCCCGACCGCGTTTAAGCGGACGTGCCTCCGGCTGGAGTTCACTGCGACTGTTCGCCGGTCGACGGAGTCGCGCGCGGTGTCGCAGTCGCGGGATTTGACCGCACAGGCGTGGCGAGATCTGTCGGAGTGGAGCCTTCGGATGGAACAGGCGTGGACGCGATAGAAGGGGTCGGAGACGAACTCATGGACGCTGGGGACGATGTCGGCGTCGTGGGCGTCGACGTCTCGGCCCCTGCACTCTTTACGGTCACGCTTAAGAGCGCGTCATTCTGGTAGCAGAACCATACCGTCCTCTTTTCGTTTCTGGTGGCAGCCTCGGTGGGCGACAGGACGATCTCTGCCAGGCCTATCGTGAAGACATCGGCTGCGAGTTCGCCGACCGCGATCGGTGCCTTAGCCGCGATGCCGTAGCCCTTGGTGTAAAGCAAGTATAAATCGCAGCTCGTGCCGCCGGCGCCTTTGCTCGTAGTGACCGGCGAGCCTAGCTCCTGCGTGACGGAGGAGCGGCTGTCACCGGGATGGAACTTCCCCAGATCGACAGGCGTTGGACGCGTCGCCTCCATGAATACGGAGCAGCCTGAGACAAAGCACAAGACGAGAAGTATGTGCCTGAGACGTAGAGACATATCCGGGAACCCCTTTTCTACTGGTTGCTCGAGTCTGTCGGCGCATTGGAGCCGTCGTACGGGACTTTGCCGACGCATACGTAGGACGGTACATAACCGAAGCTGAAGAGAGTCAGCATAAGTTGCCGGCTGTGCTCCAGCATCGTGACGTTCCCCTGCGCGAGCTCATCCAAGCGGGATTGGCATGCGTCGAGACCGCGGGCGGCGGCTGTCACGATCTTCTGATGATTGGCAGGATCGTCCTGAACCCCCTCCCAGGTGCTGCACCCCATCAAACAGCAGAGCGCGAGAGACAGAATCAGGATTCGCATTCCGCGTCAGGTTGACAGGTGTGTGAATGCAGGACAACACGTAACGGAAGCATACTGCTAAAGTGCGGAGGCCCGACCGCATCTCTGCGATCGGGCCTTCGCATTGGAATTGCGCAATTGCTACTTAGCTAGCTCTGTTGCTCGTGTCTCGCGGATGACTGTCACCCGAATCTGGCCGGGGTACGTCATGTCGGTTTCGATTTTGCGCGCGACGTCGCGCGCCAGCATCGAGGTGTCCTCGTCCGAGATCTGCGACGGTTCGACGATCACGCGCATCTCACGCCCCGCCTGCACGGCGAAGCATTTCTCGACGCCCTTGAACGACTTCGCGATGGTCTCGAGATCCTCGAGCCGTTTGACGTAGCTCTCGAGCACCTCGCGCCGCGCTCCCGGACGCGCACCTGAGAGCGCGTCGGCCGCATCGACCAGCGGCGCGAGAATCGTCTCGGCTTTGACTTCCTCGTGATGCGCCGCGATCGCGTTTACGATCTTCGCCGACTCGCCGTATTTGCGCGCGATCTCGCCGCCGATGAGCGCGTGCGAGCCTTCGACCTCATGCGTCAGCGCTTTGCCGATATCGTGCAGCAGCGCGGCGCGGCGGGCCTGCTTTTCGTTGAGCCCTAGCTCGGCCGCCATCGCTCCGCAGATGAACGCGGCTTCGATCGAATGCATCAGCACGTTCTGCGCGTAGCTGTAGCGATACTTGAGCATCCCGAGCAGCTTGACCAGTTCGGGATGGATTCCGTGCACGCCGACTTCGATGATCGCGCGCTGACCGGCCTCGCGAATCGATTCCTCGACCTGCTGCTCCGCCTTGCGCACGACTTCTTCGATCCGTCCGGGATGAATGCGGCCGTCCGAGATGAGCTGTTGCAGCGCGACGCGCGCGATCTCGCGGCGAATCGGGTTGTGGCACGAAATCACCACCGCCTCGGGAGTGTCGTCGATAATGATATCCACGCCGGTGGCTGCCTCGATCGCGCGGATGTTGCGACCTTCGCGGCCGATGATGCGGCCCTTCATCTCGTCGTTGGGGAGCGCGAGCACCGAGACCGTACGCTCGGCGACGAACTCGCCCGCCAGCCGCTCGATCGCAATCGCGACGACTCGCTTGGCGCGGCGGTCAGCCTCTTCGCGCGCCTCTTCCTCGACGATACGAATATGCTTGGCGGCGTCGGTGCGCGCCGAGCCGATCATCTCGTCCATCAGCGAGCGCTTGGCTTCCTCGCGGGTCAGGCCGGCGACAGCTTCGAGCTTGGTGCGAGCCTCGTCGATATGGGCCTGCAGTACTTCTTCCTTGTCGGTGAGACTTTTCTCGCGCGTGCGCAAACTTTGATCGCGCCGGTTGAGATCGGCTTCGCGCCGCTCGAACGCTTCCTGGCGCTTTTCGAAAGTCTCCTCGCGTGCTTCGAGCTTCTGTTCGATCGCGGCAATCTCGCGCCGGCGATCGCGCATCTCGCGTTCGGCGTCGGCCTTCGCGCCGACCACCATATCTTTCGCTTTTAGTTCAGCCTCCTTGACTACTAGCTGGCTCTTGGTTTGAGCCGCCTTGGTTATTTCCTCGGCCTGAGCGCGCGCGGCCTCCAGGTTAACGGCGTCGTTACGCTGTTTCGTTATTCCCCAAATGAAAAAGACCGCGCCACCAACTATGAATCCCAGGATTGCCATGATTAGAGCCACCCGGGTTTACCTCCTTCGTCCGCGTTCGGCGTGCTGGCAGTGGCGCTTCGCAGGCACGATGAACTACGGACTCGGTCACGATGAAGTTAAGCCGCTGGTCGAGCCCCGTTTCGGGGATCCGATCGAGCAGCTGGAATGAATAGGCGAGCCCCACAGTGATCGCTTCGCCGCCGAGTTGGCCGATGAAACGATCATAGTGACCCCCGCCACGTCCGAGTCGCTGACCTTCGAGTCCGAAGGCAACGCCGGGAACACAGACGAGAACTTTCGCGAAAATTTTGCTGTCGAGAACTTCCGCCGACGCCGGCGGCTCGAGGATTCCGTACGCACCGCGGGCAAGCTCGGCGCGATCGCGAACGCGTCGCGCGACTATCGTGCCCGTTGCAGTATCTACCCGCGGATAGAAGACAGCGCGTCCCGACGCGAGCGCGTCGGACAATATGCGGTTAGTTGAAACTTCGTTACCGATTGCGGCGTACAGAACAATTGCGGATGCGTCACGCCAAGATTCGCTCGCGAGCACTCGACGCTCGACGCTTTCCGACATTGCCGCCGCACGCTCGCCGGGGAGCGCGTCGCGGCATGCGATCATGATCGCGCGAAGATTTTTCTTTTCGTCCGCCACAGTCGTTGCCATGGCGGGAGCGGGTTCAACTGCTCGATTGCGCGGCGCCCTCGCGCGCGCGTGTCGTTGTCATTCTCGAACCGGCTGACAGCCGGCCTGTATCCGCGAAACGTTGCGTCGCGAAAGCCTTCGATGCGGTCGAAAAATATCGCACGGGCCTCATGCTTGTAAGCACCGCGTTTAGGCTGCTCTCGAGATCCACAATTCCAAATCCCGCCCCCGTCCGAAATCGCTCACCTCTCGGATGCCACGCGGCGTCATGACGAATCGTGCTCATCGTCATTCGCCGTCAATCGCCGCGGACAGCCGTTTATTCATCGCCGCGATCCGATCCACCAGCTCCTGATGCTCCTTGCGCAGGTGTTCGAGTTCCTCGGCGAAGTTTAACGCAGCCAGGATTGCCAGGTTCACGGAATTGATTGTCTGGCTCCCGGCGCGGATATCCTTAATCTTCTCGTCCACCGTCTCAGCCAGGGACTTGACCCAGTCGTCGCCCGCCTCGCTGGCGACCGTCAGGCTTTGTCCCATGATCTGGACGTTGACGCCCTTCATTCCCTATCCAAGATCGATCCCGTCGAAGCGGGTGAGGATTTTTTCGATCCGCGTGCGCACATCGTTGCGCTCGTTTTCATGTTGCTGTCGCTCGGCGCTCAACTGCTTCACCATACCGGAAGCGTCGGCATAGCGTTTCTCCATTTCGGCAAGCTTCTGCGCGAGTTGTTCGTTTTCCTTGCGCAACTGATGGATACGCGCAACGGAAGCTTGAATTCGTTCGTCTAGTTGCTTTAAGACATCTATGGCCATGGGAGGAAATCTTCTACCTTTAGTTTAAATTTCGATAAACTACGCTGTCAAGCTGCATAAGAACCGCTGGAACTCTGCTCCCCTGCGTCGTCAGTTGCAAATAGCGCGTCCACAAACTCGCGCGCGTCGAACTCGCGCAGGTCCTCGAGCGCCTCGCCCAGTCCCACGAACCGTACCGGAATCTTGAGTCGCTCCGCTACCGCGACCACCACGCCGCCCTTCGCCGTGCTGTCGAGCTTGGCCAGCACCACTCCGGTCACCGGTACCGCGTCGCGAAAAACGGCGGCCTGGCTGAGCGCATTCTGACCGGTGTTGGCGTCGAGCACGAGCCACGTCTCATGCGGCGCGCCCGGCAACTCGCGCGCGACGACGCGCGCAATCTTCTTGAGCTCTTCCATCAAATTAACTTTGGTTTGCAACCGCCCGGCCGTATCGATGAGCACCGCGCCAGTCTTGCGCGCGACTGCGGCCTTGACCGCGTCGAAAGCAACCGCGGCAGGATCCGAGCCTTGCGACTGCTTGATAATGTCGACGCCGGCGCGATCGCACCATACTTCGAGCTGCTCGATTGCGGCTGCTCGAAACGTGTCCGCCGCCGCGACGATCACGCTGCCGCGCTCGGCCTTGAGCCGCGCCGCCAGTTTCGCAACCGTCGTCGTTTTGCCGACGCCGTTGACTCCGACCAGCATGATAACGAGCGGCGCGTCGCCCGAGTCGGCGGGCGCACGATCGGCGGACGTCATGATAGTGGCGATCTCGGCCTTAAGCGCGTCGCGGATCGCGTCAGGGCGATTGTCGTTGCCCAACTTCGCGCGCACCGCGGCCGAAATCTTCATGCTCGCCTCGACGCCGACGTCGGCGGCGATCAGCGCCTCCTCGAGGCCCT
>NZ_DATDGQ010000156.1:0-3051 GCF_036522015.1 Binatus sp. (SeqCode) | reverse complement strand
GAAGCATCTCAATATCAAGCTGACGCGCGCGAAACTCGAAGCGCTATGCGCCGACCTGCTGGACAGGCTCGACGCGCCATGCGTGACCGCGTTGCGCGATGCCGGACTCAAGGCTAGCGAGATCAACGAGATCGTGCTGGTCGGCGGGATGACCCGCATGCCCGCGGTGCAGGAACGCGTGAAGCGGCTGTTCGGCAAGGAAGGGCACAAGGGCGTCAATCCCGACGAGGTCGTCGCGATCGGCGCTGCTATCCAGGCGGGCGTGCTCAAGGGCGAAGTCAAAGACGTCTTGCTGCTGGACGTGACTCCGCTGTCACTCGGAATCGAAACGCTCGGCGGCGTGTTCACCAAGCTGATCGAAAAGAACACGACGATTCCGACGCGCAAGAGCCAGACGTTCTCGACTGCGCAGGACAATCAGACTGCGGTCACGATTCGGGTCTTCCAGGGCGAGCGCGAGATGGCGTCGGACAACAAGCTGCTCGGCCAATTCGACCTGATCGGAATTCCACCAGCGCCGCGCGGTATGCCGCAGGTTGAGGTCACGTTCGATATCGATGCGAACGGAATCGTTAACGTGCATGCGAAGGACCTCGGCACCAACAAGGAGCAGTCGATCAAGATCACCGCGTCGTCGGGACTCAACGAGGAAGAGATCAAGAAGATGGTGCGCGAGGCCGAGGCGCATGCCGCCGAGGACCATGCTCGCCGCCAGCAGGCGGAGGCGCGCAACAAGCTGGACAACCTCATCTATACGACCGAGAAGACGCTCAAGGATCACGGCGCAGAAATTGACGAGGCCGGACGCAAGCAGGTCGAGGACGCACTCGCGGAGGCGCGGACCAAGCTTGAGTCCAAGGACGCCGACGAGATCAATCGCGCAGCCGAGGCGCTGCAGAACGCGTCGCACAAGCTGGCCGAGGCGATGTACAGCAAAACCAAGGCTAATGCAGGACCGCAGGAAGGCGCCGGTCCGCAGGAAGGCACCAGCGGGCAGAGTGGCTCCCAGAGCGGAAATGGCGAAGCGGGCGCGAAAGAAGACGTGGTTGATGCGGATTACAAAGAAGTCAAAGATCAGTAGCCGACGATGGGGCCGCATGCGCGGCCCCATTCGTATGGCGCCTACAATGGCGTCGCCGCGGGTGTTCGCATAGAATCTTTGCGCGATGCCGTCTGCACAAAAGCGAGATTATTATGAAGTCCTCGGCGTCAATCGTGGCTCCGGCGAAGCCGAACTGAAGAAAGCCTACCGCAGTCTCGCGATCCAGTTTCATCCCGATCGCAATCCCGGCAACAAAGAGGCCGAGGAGCGTTTCAAAGAACTCAACGAGGCCTATCAGGTTCTTTCAGACCCTGAGCGGCGGGCACAGTATGATCGTTTTGGGCATGCCGCGTTCCAGGGAGCGCAGGGTGGTCCGGGCGGATTCGGCGGCTTCGACTTCAGCCAGGGTTTCGAGGAAGTTTTCTCCGACATCTTTGGCGATTTTTTCGGTACCGGCCGCGGACGCTCGCGCTCACGTACCCGGCGCGGCGACGACCTGCGTTACGATCTCGAAATCGAATTCGAGGAAGCGGCGCGCGGGATCGAGAAAGTCGTAAAGTTCCAGCGCCTGACGCAATGCGAGTCCTGCAACGGCACGCGCGCTCGCGGCGGCTCCGGTGGCGCGCAACAGTGCCCCAATTGCCGCGGCAGCGGCCAGGTGCGCACGCAGCAGGGATTCTTTTCGATCTCGACGACCTGCGGGCAATGCCGCGGCGAGGGAATGATCATTTCCGACCCGTGCCCCAAATGCCAGGGCCAGGGGCGAATCCGCAAAGCCGAATCGCTCGCGGTGAAGATTCCGCCCGGGGTGGACAACGGCTCGCGCCTCAAGCTGCGCAACGAGGGCGAGGCCGGCTACGGCGGCGGACCGCAAGGCGATCTCTACGTGGTAATCCACGTCAAGGAGCACGAGATGTTCGTGCGGCAGGACAACGACGTGATAATCGAGGCGCCGATCAGTTTCCCGCAGGCGGCGGTCGGCACCGAGATCGAAGTGCCGACGCTCGAAGGCAAAGTGAAGCTCAAGATTCCATCGGGCACGCAGTCGGGAAAAATTTTGCGCCTCAAGGGCAAAGGCATCGTCGATCTTCACGGCTACGGACGCGGCGATCAGCTGATCAAGGTGATCGTCGAGACGCCGCGCAGCCTGACCGCGCGCCAGCGCGAGCTGCTCGAAGAATTTGCCAAGCTCGACGGCAAGGCCGTCAACCATCCGCTCTCCAAAGGCTTCGTGGACAAGCTCAAGGAGATGTTCGGCTAAGGTTGAGGTGCGCGCCGTCCGGCGAAGGAGCTGAAGCTATGGCCTGCAACTCGTGCGAAAGCAGCGGAAGATTCCGGGCGAGCTACTGCGATGATTGCGAGCGCTGGACTTTCCACGTCGACAAGCGCGACCTCTTGATCGCCGCGGGTCTCATGGCTGTTGCCGCGGTGATCGTCCTTCAGCCAGAACTGCTCGTTGCGCCCGCCGGCATCATGTTCGCGCGGCGGGCAATCGGAGCGTTCGTGTAGGCACTAACTTTGTGCGCGGCCCAGAGCGTCGAACAAAGCCGCGCGCATCACGCCGGCCGGCGGCGCGACTCGATTGAACAGCTTGAACGCGAGTTCGCCCTGGTTCACCAGCATCCCGGCGCCGTCGGTCGCTGGCCGGCCGGCAGCAAGGGCGGGCTTGATGAACTCGGTAGGCTCCGCCGAGTAAATCAGGTCGTAGAACAAGCAATCGGCGGCCGATGAGCCGTAGTCGAGGCGCGCGAATCGTCCCGTCGTGAGACCCATCGAGGTCGCATTGACGATCAATCGCGCGGCAGCCAGCAGCTCCGTATCCATCAGCGCGTCCAGCCCGCGAGGCTCACCCGACGCGCGCGCGCCCTTGGCCGAGAAGCGCCGCGCGAGTGCTGCTGCGCGAGCGGGCGTGCGATTGGCGATCACGACATGGCTCGCGCCCAGCCGGATGCATGCGAGGACCGATGACGCAGCGCCGCCGCCCGCGCCAATCACGATCGCGAGACGGC
>NZ_DATDGQ010000155.1:0-9280 GCF_036522015.1 Binatus sp. (SeqCode) | reverse complement strand
GTCGAACGTCGCGAGCAAATCCTGCGCCTCTTCGATCGGTATCTTCAGGTAAGAGGCGACCATGTCGGCGAGCCGGCTGGCCTCCTTCACCTTCATCGCCATCACCTGCAGTTCGTCGGGCAGGTACGGCACGAGAGAAACAAATTTGGAAAACTGGCTGACCAGGTGAGCGTGCAGCGCGTCGATTTCCTTGTCGGACGAAACCGGCTCGACCAGCCGGTTGACGTGGGCGAGGAAGAACGGCTCGCGCTGGGTGAATTCGCCCAACTCGATTCGCGCCAGGCCCTGCACCAGCACCCGCACGCTTTGATCGGGATAACGCAGCATCTTGAGGATGCGCACGGCGGTGCCGCTTGGGAACAATCCCTCGGGGGTGGGCTGTTCGTCTTCGGGATTTTTTTGCGCCGCGAGCGCGATGACCTTGTTGGTCTGCCCGCACTCCTCAATCAGCTTGAGCGACGACGGCCGCGACACCAGGAACGGAAGTATCTGACTGGGGAAAATCACGATGCCGCGCAACGGCAGCACCGGCAGGATATCGGGAATCTCGGCCTTGCTCAGGTCCTCTTCAATCTCGAAGCGTTTTTCCCCTTTGGGTTTATCTGCCATAGATTAGTCGAACCTCTTAAGGAGGGGACCCCGCCGCGCCGCCGCTATTCCCCGCAACCCAAATTTCACCGTAATATACGGTAGTGGGCCAGACAAGGTTACCTCTTGGATAAGAAGTTAAGCATGGAGGCCGGTGCGCGCTACCGACGAGGAAACGTTGCCCAATATTGGATTTGATAAGCTGTTCAGCGAGGAAGAAGCCAACGAGCTGATTCCGCGGCTGGAAATTTTGATGCGCCAGCTCCAGATGCAGGCGACGTCGTTGCGGGCGCGAATCGACGAATTGTCGGTTGACGATCCGTCGATTCTACACTCCGCGATGAGCGAGATCGTGGGGCGCTATCCCGAGCTGCGGTCGTTTGCGACCAACATGGCCGATGCCGCCGCGCAAATCGAATCCTTCGGTTGCATCCTCAAGGACATCGACCTCGGCCTGATCGATTTCCCGTACGACGCAGGCGACGACGTCGTTTTCCTGTGCTGGCAGTTCGGCGAGTCGCGGGTCGTCGCGTGGCACAGCGTGGACACTGGATTCTCCGAGCGCCAGCCGCTGCCCGGCGCACCCAACCGATACCTCAACTGATCGCCACGCCGATTGCTTACTACTGAAAAGACTGAAAACCATGATCATTGCATTGACGATTTACCTCGCCGCACTCGGATGCTGGCTCGGGGGAATTGTGTTCTTCTCGTTCTTCACCGCGCCGGCGGTGTTCACGGTTCTGCCGCGGCCCGAGGCCGGTCAACTAATCTCCGCAATCTTTCCGCGCTACTACATGCTCGGCTACATCGTGGGAACAATCAGCCTCGTGCTCGCGATCTACTTCACCGCGGTGCGCGGGCCGCGGATATGGTGGGGCGGCACGACGGTCGCGCTCGCGATTGCGCTGGGAATGACCTTCTACGCGGGCACCGTCATCCTGCCGCGTGCCGACGCGCTCCGCACAGTGAATGAAGATCCAAATCCCGACCCTGTCAAAAAAACGGAGTTCGACCAGATGCATCGCAATTCGGTGATTCTCAACGGCGCCGTGCTGTTGTTGAACCTCGCCGCAATAGCCGGCACGGCGGGAGCGCTGACCCCGCGTGGCTGAGCGTCGTTACAAGGCGGTCGTGATCGATCTGTTCGACACGCTGGTCACGTGGAATCCCGACGGCTTGCCGCTGATGCAGTTCCGGGGGCGCGAAATCCGCAGCACGACGCCGCTGCTCTACTCGACGCTGGAAGCCGCGCTGGGCAACCGCTTCGACCGCGAGAAATTCTCGGAGGCGCACGCGTCGGTTTACAGCGAGATATTCACCGAGCGCTCAAAGCGCGACGCAGTCGAGATCACCTGCCTCGAACGCTTCGCGCGCACGCTCAAAATTCTCGACGTTGATGAACGCGTCGCGGCGCCGTTGGCTGAAAATCTGCGCCGAATCCACATGGCACGCGTGCGCGAGGTCACCAAGGCGCCGCCTGCGCGAATCGACGCGATGAAGAAAATCGCCATGCGTCATCGGCTCGGCCTCATCTCCAACTTCGACGACTCCGAAACCGGCCACCTGATCATGCGCGATACGGGTATCCGCGAGCTCTTTACCGCTGTAATTATTTCGGCCGACACCGGCTACCGAAAACCCAATCCGCTCATTTTCAAAAAAATTCTCGACGCGATGCGCCTCGCGCCCGCCGACATCCTGTTCGTCGGCGACACTCCGCTGGACGACGTGCTCGGCAGTAAAGGCGTCGGGATGCATTCGGCGTGGATTCGCCGGGACGGCCACGAGTTGCCGGCCGGAATTCCCCCGCCCGACATCATTATCCCGGACCTCGCGGAACTCCCCGCCGCGCTCGGCCTGTAGGAGCAATCCCGCGGGTGACGGCTTCACTAAAAAGGCGGCAAGTTGTAGCGGTCATTGGCGCGGGTGACGCGCCGCGCGATGTTTGCGAGCTTGCGTTCGAGCTCGGCCGCGAGATCGCCCGGCGCGACGCGGTCCTTTTGAATGGCGGGCGCAGCGGCGTGATGGAATTTGCCGCGGCCGGCGCGCGCGAGGAAGGCGGGCATACGATTGGGATACTGCCGGGTTACGATCGGCATGCGGCGAACCGGCATATTGAATTCGCGATCGCCACCGGCATCGGCGAGGCCCGCAACGCCGTGATTGTCGCGAGCGCTGATGCGATAGTCGCGCTGGCCGGCGAAGGCGGCACGCTGGCCGAGATTGGCTTCGCGAAAAAATTCGGCAAGCCAATCGTCGCGCTCGATTCGTGGCCCGAAATTGACGGGATGAGCCGCGCGGACACTCCCGCTCAAGCGGTCGCGCTGGCGCTGAAGCTGGCGAGGTCAAATTCGCGACGGAGAAATTAAATGTCCGCCGGTCAGGATCGAAAGCGTTTCATCGAACTGCTCGAGCGGGCACCGTTTTCGACGATGCTCGGCCTGAAGATCGAATCCGCCGCGGGAGGCTTCGCGACGGTGCGGATGCCGTTCGATTTGCGCATTCTCAACGAAGGCGGTCCCACTGCGCCCATTCACGGCGGCGCGATTGCGGCGCTCGCCGACGTTGCCGCATGCGCGGCGGTATGGAGCCTGGCCGCGACGACGCGCAGCGCGACCATCTCAATCACGGTGAACTACACCGGCTTCGCCGTGAATTCCGACCTGGTCGCCCGCGCGCGTGTGAAGCGCACCGGCAAGCGCATCGCGAGTATCGGCGTGGAGATCAGTGACTCGTCCGACGCTCTGATTGCCGACGCGCTGGTAACTTACAAAATCGCGTAGGAAGAGCTCAGTGAGAGGGGAAAGATAGCCCATGCTGAAACCGGCGGCGGATTTCACTACAATTAAGTGGTCTGTAAGAAAGGGGTGTGTAAAATGTTTTCCCGGATTCGATTCGAACGTAAGTGTTTCTTCGCCGTTGTTGCCACGCTCATCGCCGCGTTGTCGCTGACGTTGGCTCCTGCAGCCCGCGCCCACAACGACGTCCCCGACGCGATGCCGACCGGTACCGAGACCGTGCTGTACTCCTTCGGCGCCGGACCCACCGCCGGCAAATGCAAAGTCAGCGACGGCGCGAACCCCAGCGGCTCGCTGACCTTCGTCGCCGCCACCGGACTGCTCTTTGGCCTCACCTCGACCACCACGTCGGAGGGCAACGGCTTCGGCACGATTTTCCAGATCATGCCCAACGGTTCCGGCTATGCGATCGATCACTCCTTCACCGGCGCGAAGTCCGACGGCAGCGATCCTCAGTACAATGCGATGACGCTGGTCGGCACCGTCCTCTACGGCACGACGCTCCTCGGCGGTCAGCATGACAACGGCTCTATATTCAGCATCAACGATGACGGCACCAGCTACTCGACGCCGCTATTGTTCTCCTTCGACGCGAGCACCGCTAACAACGGGGGCGATCAGCCGTTCAGTAGCTTCCTCGCGGTCGGCAGCGTGCTCTATGGCATGGCGTCGCAGGGTGGGCATAACGGCGGCGTGCCGGGCGACGGCAACTTGTTCTCCTTCGATACTTCGAGCAGCACTTACACGCGGCTCCACTCCTTCAACGGCGGGGCCGGCTTCGATCCGCACGGTCAGCTCATTCTCGATCCCAACGGCCAAACGTTTTATGGCATGACGCCGGTCGGCGGAGCCGCGAATGTCGGGGTCGTGTTTTCTTTCAACATGGCGAAGAACAAATACAAAGTGCTCCATCAATTCGGTTGCTCCGGCAGCGGCGCTCCGATGTGTATCGAAAACAATAACGGCGCGACCCCCGACCATGGCACGCTCGTGCAGAGCAGCTCGTCGCTGTTCGGTTTGACGACTTTCGGCGGCAAATACGGCAACGGCACACTGTTCACGATGCATACTGATGGCTCGCATTTCAAAATCCTGCAGAGCTTCGGCAAACCCGGCACCAACGACGGCATAAATCCGTTCGGCTCCCTGCTGCTGAACGGCACCACGCTCTACGGCACGACCCGATTGGGCGGCAGCAAGGGCACCGGCACCGTTTTTCGAATCGATACCGACGGCACCAACTACGATCGAATTTGGGAATTCCAGGGTACGCCCGACGCCTCCAAGCCGATCGACGACGTCATCCTGGTGGACAACACGCTCTACGGGATGACCGAAGTGGGCGGGCAATGCGGCAACGGCGCGATCTTCTCGCTCGTGCCACCTCCCTGAGCGACGTGCGTGTCATCGACGCTGGATAAAATCCGTCGCGCTGCTGAGCCGCATGGACTGAACCTCGTTGCGGCGACTCCGGTCGGGCGCTACGACGACAAGGTCACGGAGATTTCGCGCGCCTCTGCGATAGATCCGCTGGCGCGCTCGATCGTCGTAGTCGGCAACGGCGGCGGCGCGCTTTGGGAAGCACTCAAGGCTCACGCAGCGCGCAATCCCGGATGGTGGAATCGTGAAAATCCGCTCGATGATTTCACCCGCGAAGTAGTCGAGCGCGACATTGCCGCACCGCTGCGCGCGTCGGGCGCGCGATGCACGACTGTGTACCCCTTCATGAGCAGCGGCCGCACGCTAAGCTTTATCGAACTCGGTAAAGTCGCGGGCATCGCCGGCCCAAGCATCCTCGGCGTCACGGTGCATCCCAAATATGGACCGTGGATCGCGTTTCGCGCCGCGCTCCTGCTCGACGAAGAACTCGATTCGCCGGGCGATGCGCTCGGCTTCGACCCATGTCCTGAATGCACCGCGCGCACCTGTATCCCCGCCTGCCCCGCGAGCGCAGTGAGCGTCGAATCGGGTTGGGACATTCCGAAATGTCTTACCCATCGCGTTGAACTGGAGCTCGATTGCACCCCGCGATGCCACGCGCGCGCCGCCTGCGTCCTTGGCCCCGAGCATCGCTATCCGGACGACGAGCTCGCCTATCACCAGATGCGCGCGCTCCGCTCGATGCGCCCGTACTACGAAACTCACATCAAACCAACCCGCCAAACCTGACCGCTTTTTTCGACAATCTGCTCCCCCTTCCCACTATGGGAAAGGGTTAGGGGTTAGGTTTCCGCGTCCTATATAATCCACCCGAGCACGACGATGGCCTTCCCAATCAATCGCCCGCGCCGGCTGCGACGCACCGAAACAATCCGCCGCATGATCCGCGAGACGCGCCTCTCGCCCGACGACCTGATCCTCCCGATGTTCGTATGCGGAGGACGCGGCGTGAAGAACGCAATCAAGTCGATGCCCGGCGTCGCGCAAATGTCCGTGGACCACATCGTCGCGGAGGCGCGCGAGACGTGGGCCGCGGGCGTCCCAGCCGTCATCCTGTTTGGAATTCCCGAACGCAAGGACGCGCTGGGCAGTGAGGCATGGAACGACGACGGTGAAGTGCAGCGCGCCATCCGCGAGATCAAGGAACGCGTGCCCGGGATGGTGGTGATCACCGACGTTTGCATGTGCGAATACACCGACCACGGCCATTGCGGCGCGCTCGCGAGCGACGACGTCGACAACGACGCGACGCTCGAGCTGCTGACGCGCTCGGCACTGTCGCACGCCAGGGCGGGCGCCGACATTGTCGCGCCGTCGGACATGATGGATGGGCGGGTCGGCGCAATCCGCACCGCGCTCGACAGCAATAGCTTCAGTCACGTCGCGATCATGGCGTACTCGGCAAAGTTCGCGTCCGCATTCTACGGCCCGTTTCGCGAGGCGGCGGAGTCGGCGCCGAAGTTCGGCGATCGCCGCTCGTACCAGATGGACCCGCCGAACGGCGACGAAGCGATGCGCGAAGTAGCACTCGATCTGGACGAGGGCGCGGACATCGTGATGGTAAAACCAGCGCTGCCGTATCTCGATCTGATTTACCGGGTGAAACAGGAATTCAACGCTCCGGTAGCTGCGTACAACGTCTCCGGCGAGTACTCGATGATCCGCGCAGCCGGCCTCAACGGATGGATCGACGAAGAACGCGCCACGATGGAAGTGCTGACATCGATCAAGCGCGCCGGCGCGGATTTGATCCTGACGTATTTCGCAAAGGAAGTAGCGCGCAAACTCCGCAGCTAAGCGCGCGCCCTCACGAATTGCCTCGCCCCACGTTGGGGGAGTCCCCGCCGACGCGCTTCTAAGCACGGCGGGTGAGGGACCGAATTTTCTGAGATTCTGCGATCAGAATGTGCGGCGCAACAGCCAATCGCGCCGCACAAATGTCCCTCGCCCTAACCCTCTCCCCTCGAGGGGCGAGGGAATCGGAAATACTCGCGAATCGCTTCTGTCAGGGCCTCGATCGTGTACTCGCGCGGCTGCACGATCACTTCAAACTCTCGCTGCTGCGCAGTTGCAGCCGTGATTGGTCCGATCGCCGCCGCCCTGATTCCCTTACCCGAGGTGCCGATCATCTCACAAAAATTGGTGACCGTACTCGAACTGGTAAACGTCACGAGATCAATCGACCCCGCCGACATCAACTCGCGGACTCGAGCTATCTGCGCGCCTTTAGGTTTGATCGTCCGATAAGCCGGAGCGACGATGACCTCCTTCGCACCTCTCTCGCGCAAAATTTCCGGCAGCGCCTCGCGTGCAACTTCAGCGCGCGGAATCAGGAAGCGCTTGCCTCGAATCTGCCTGATTCCGATCGCGGCAATAATTTCCTCCGCGCGATATTCGTCGGGGACCGCGGCGACTTGCAGCGCGTAGTCGGCCAGCCGCGACGCGGTCGCCGGTCCGATCGCCGCGATCGACGCATCTCCGAGCGCGCGAATGTCGCGGCCGCGGGACTTCATCCGCTCGATAAAACTCTCGACGCCGGTCGCACTCGTGAAAATTATCCAGTCGAAGGAGTGAAGACGTTTGATCGCGCGGTCGAGCGCCGCGTAGCTCCGCGGCGGCGCGGTTTCGATCGTCGGGAATTCAACCACCTCCGCACCGAGTCGCCGAAGCGCCGTCGCAAACTCCGACGCCGCCGCGCGCGCGCGAGTGACTACAATCGTGCGGCCGAACAGCGGCGTACGTTCGACCCATTTAAGACTCTCGCGCATGGCGGCGAGTTCTCCGACCACGATAACCGCTGGCGCGCCGATTCCTTCGCGCGCCGACGCGTCCGCGAGGCTCGCCAGCGTCGCGCTCACCGTCTTCTGCGCTGCGGTCGTCGCCCACTGGACAGCAACGGCCGGAGTTTCCGCCGGCAGTCCGGCAGCGAGGATTCGTTCGAGCGTCGCGCGCATCCGCGCCGTCGCCATCAGGATCACCAGCGTGCCGCCATGCCGAGTCGCCGCGACCAGGTCGTCCCACGGCACCGCGCTCGCACCCTTGCTTTCATCCTCATGGCCAGTGACGAACGCGACGAACGAGCCGTGCTCGCGATGTGTCAGCGGCACACCGCCGAACGCCGGCCCCGCAATCGCCGACGTGACACCAGGCACCACTTCGAACTCGACCCGCGCGCGCGCCAGCGCCTCAGCCTCCTCTCCGCCGCGCCCGAAGATAAACGGATCGCCGCCTTTGAGCCGCACGACGACGCGCCCCTTGCGCGCGTGGGCGATCAGCATCGCGTTGAGCTCGGACTGTTCGATAATTTTCTGAGAGCCGCCGCGTTTCCCCGCATAAATCAGCTCTGCTCTCGCCGGCGCGAGCCGAATCAGTTCCGGACTCACCAGGTTGTCGTAGATAACAACGTCAGCGCGGCTCAGAACGTCAGCCCCGCGAATCGTTATCAGGTCCGGCGCGCCCGGACCCGCGCCGACGAGAAACACGCGCCCGCTTTTTTGGCCGGCGCGCGGGCTCATTGCGGACGCAGCAGAGCGTCGGCGCCGCGCGCGCGCATCACTTCCGCGAACCGCTTACCGGAATTCTCGGCCGCTGACGGCGCCAAGCTGGGGTCACGCGCCTCGATTATCGCGTCCGACAATTCTCGCGAGCCGTCCGGACTAAACAGCATTGCCCGGATTACTAGTGTATCGGCCCGGATGGCATCGGTCGGCATAAACGCCCGCACACCGACGGGAGTCGTGCACGACGCGCCAAGCGCGGCAAGGAAGGCACGCTCAGCGGCGGTTTCATAAAGTGTGCGTGGATCGTTGATCGCCGAGAGCTCGCGATCGAGTTCGTCTCCCTTGCGTTTGGCGAGCGTTTCGATCGCGAGCGCCCCCTGCCCTCCGGCCGGAATGAAATCGCGCGCATCAAGCTCGACGAATTTTACATCTTTGATTCGGCCCAAGCGCTTCAAGCCCGCCATCGCGATTATGATCGCGTTGAAGCTGCCGTCGGCGACCCGCGCCAATCGCGTATCGACATTGCCGCGCAACGGCAGGATCTCAAGTCCGCGATTCACCCGCAGCGCCTGAAAACGCCGGCGCGACGACGAGGTGCCGAGCCGAGTGCCTGCTGGCTGGGCGGACAGCGTCGAACCGTCACGCGTCACCAGGATGTCCGACGTATTCTCGCGTTCGAGCACCGCCGCCACGCGAAATTGCGGCGGCAGCACGGCCGGAAGATCTTTCATCGAATGGACCGCCGCATCGATCGTGCGATCATCCAGCGCCTGCTCGAGTTCCTTTATGAAGAGGCCCTTCCCGCCGACGTCCGCGAGCGAGGCTGACATAATCTTGTCGCCGCTGGTGCGGATCTCGATTATTTCTATTTCGACTCCCGGAATTTGCGCAGTCAGACGGTCGCGAACGATTGCCGCCTGCGCCAACGCCAGCTTGCTGGGCCGCGAACCG
>NZ_DATDGQ010000154.1:0-1807 GCF_036522015.1 Binatus sp. (SeqCode) | reverse complement strand
ATGGCCGCGCCGGTTTTCTATTGCGCGAGTCACACTCGCGCGAGCATGCCCCGCGCCGCTAGAATCCATCTCGGATGGATGACAGCGGCGCGTTCCAGGCATGGGCAGCAGCGGCCATCGCGAAGCGATGGCCGCAGGCACGGGTCGAGAACATCGCCGCGCTTCGCGGCGATCTCTCGACCCGTCGCTTCTGGCGCGTCGCTATCGCGACGCGCACCGGAACCGCCGCCCCTGCCACCGCCATCCTCGTCGATCTCGGCCCTGATGACTTACCCCGTTACGTTCGCGTCCTCAATCTTCTGCCTTCGCCTATCACCGAGCCGCCGTGGATCAACCTGCATCGCTTCCTTGAGTCGATCGGCGCGCCGGTTCCCGCGCTTTACGACGCCGATCCAGCGCGGCGCGCGATGCTGGTGGAAGATGCCGGCGAACTCTCCCTGCTCGACACCGTCCGCCGTCCCGGCGCCGACGCCGCGGATCTATTCCGGCTCGCCACCACCGAGTTGGTCCGGCTGCACGTTGACGGCACCGCGCGAATCGACGCTCGATGTATTGCGCACGAGATTTCCTACACCGGCCGGCTCTTCGAATGGGAGTTGAAGGAATTTGCGGAAGTCGGCCTCGAGGCTGTGGCTCCCGGTGCGGACTACTCTTCTATCGCCCCCGAGTTGACTCGCCTCGCCACGCGGCTCGATCGTTTCCCGCGCGTGTTCTCCCATCGCGACTATCATCGCGAAAATCTTTTCATCCAAAATCTCTCAAACCAGAATGGTCCGCGAATTCGCATCATAGATTTTCAGGACGCGCTCATGGCCCCTGCCGCGCAGGACCTCGCCGTGCTGCTGACGACGCGCGACACCGACGAAGTTATCACGCCGGCAATCGAGCGCCGCATTCTCGACTTCTATTGTGCCGCGCTCGCGCGTCGTGGCGCATCTGCGCTCGACGCCGCGGAGTTCATGCTCAGCTATCGCCTCTGCGTTTTGCAGCATGCGCTCAAGATGATCGGACGCTTCGAAAATTTCGAGCGCAACGGCAAGACCGGCTATCGTCGTTACATCCCAAATGCACTCGCACAGGCGCGCCGGATGTTACCCGAGATGCGCGCCGACTTCCCCAAACTCTGCGCGGCGCTGATTGGCTGATGCCATGAAAGCTCTGATACTTGCGGCCGGGATGGGTGAGCGGCTTCGCCCGCTGACTGACGTGACGCCAAAGCCGATGCTCGAGCTCGGCGGCCGTCCGCTCATCCACTATCCGCTCGCGATGCTCCGTCGCGCCGGTATTTCCGAAGTCGCGATCAACCTTCATCACCTGGCGACTGCAATTCAGCGCGGACTGGGCGACGGCTCGCAACTTGGCCTGCATATAACCTATGCGCCCGAGCCCGTATTGCTGGGCACCGGAGGCCCGCTCAACGGCCTGCGCAACTTTCTTGGCGACGATACATTCGTGATCGCCAATAGCGACACGATTCTTGATCTCGATCTCAGCGCGATGCTTGCGTTCCATCGCGATCGCGCAGCACTCGCCACCATCGCGCTGTTCCACCCCGCCAATCTCGACTACTACAGCCGCCTCGAAATAGACGCCGCTGAAAAACTCCGCCGGATGCGATTGCTGGTCCGCCGCAGTCCTCTTCAATACGACGACTATCCCTCCAACCTCGATGAAGGAGTTGCCGCGACACTTTCCGGATTCATGTACTGCGGCGTGATCGTCGCCGAGCCGGCAGTCCTGGAGCTGGTTCCGCCAACGACGCCATGGAGCCTGATGCCCGGTTTGTTCGCCCCGATGGTCGCCAATG
>NZ_DATDGQ010000153.1:0-7437 GCF_036522015.1 Binatus sp. (SeqCode) | reverse complement strand
GGTATGCTGCCTACGCGCAGGACACTGGCGCCGCCGACGCGTCGCGCACGGCGGCGATGGCGAAAGCGCGCCTGTGCGATATCTACAGCCGCGGCACCGACCGCGCCGTTCTGATGCACGGCGGGATCGGTTTCACCTGGGAGCACGACATGCATCTATGGTTCAAACGCGCGCGCTTCAACGAGTCCTACTTCGGCTCGCCGTCGTTCCATCGCGAGCGCGTCGCGACGCTCGGCGCGTATTGAGGCATCCCGTTTGAAATTCGATATCTTCTACCAGCTCCCCGAAGCGGCAAATCAAATCACGACCGAGCGCTATCGAGAGCTGATCGCCGAAGCATCGGAGGCCGACCGCCTCGGCTTCAACACGGTGTGGCTCGCCGAGGTCCATTTTGCGCCGCGCTTTTCCGTGATGCCGACGCCGCTGATGCTGCTCGCTGCGATCGCAGAGCGCACGGCCAACATCCGGCTCGGCATGGCCGTCAACCTGATGCCGCTGCATCATCCGATTCGGCTGGCCGAGGAAGTTGCGACCCTCGACGTGTTGAGCGGCGGCCGCGTCGAGTTCGGGGCCGGCCGCGGCGCATTCCCGCTCAACTACCGCGGCTACGGCGTCGAGATGTCGGACAGCCGCAAGCTGTTCGAGGAGGGGCTCGAAAAAATCAAAGTGGCATGGACGCAGCAACGCGTGGACGGCGTCGAGGTGGTGCCCAAGCCAATCCAGCGGCCTCATCCGCCGATTCGGCTCGCCGCCAACAGCGCTGACACTTTCACTTTCGCGGGAGCGAATCGCTATCCAATCTTCGCCGGCGGCCCGGTGAATCCGATTCCCGTGCTCGCCGAGCGGCTCAAGATTTATGAAAACGCGCTGAAGGCCGCTGGACACGAGCGCCCCGACGATTGGCTGGCTGCCGCGCTGATGGTGTTCGTCGGACGCGATCGCGCGCAGGTGCGGGCGACGATTGAGCCGAGCTTGCGCAATTATTTCAACGCGGTCGGCGAAATTATCGAGCCTGAGAGCCTCGCCGCCGGCGCCCAGGCGGAATTCCAGAAGGTCCGCGATCGTCTCCGCACGATCGACTATTCGACCGTCGATTCAATCATGGGGATTTTCGGCGACCCCGAGTATTGCATCGACCGGATCGCGCAACTGAAAGAGCAGTTCGGTTTCTCGCGGCTGGTCTGCTGGTTCGAAATCGGCGGCATCAGCGGGCATCAGAATGTGCTAGCCGCGATGCGCCTGTTCGCCGACCGCGTTATGCCGAAATTTTAGTGACGCGGCGCATCTGACGACATCTTCACTGCGCGTAAGATGTCTGTCTTCGTCACGACTCCCAGCATGACGCCGGCGTCGTCGGTCACCAGCAGCATTTGTGCGCCGCGCTCGCGCACCAGGAGCCGCAGTGCCTCGCTGAGATCGCAGTCCTCCATCACCCGGATTGCGGCGCGGTCCGCGAATTCGCCGACGGTGGTGTTGTCCCATTCCTCGGGGGCGATTCGGCTGACGTCCGATACGGAAACCGTCCCTTCGACTTTCTCGTCTTCGTAGACTGGAAAAATCGTGTGACGGTGATGGGCCGCGACGCTCGCGACAAATTCGCGAATCGTCGATTTGGCTTGCACCGAAATTACGCGACGCTGGATCACGTCCCGCACCGTCATCCCCGACAGCTCCGCCAGCTTGGCGGTTTCATGAAGATGCTGGTCGCCGGAGACCGACGCCTCGCCTGAAATTGCGTAGGCGACCGCGGCGCCGATGAGGCTCGGGATGATGTACGAATGGCCGCCGGTGGTTTCCGCCACGAAGACCACGGCTGTGAGCGGCGCTTTGTATCCGGCCGCGATGAACGCCGCCATCCCGACCGCGGCGTAGAGATCGTGCGTCGGCGCGTGAACCACGGATTGCGCGTAGGCGTTGCCCAAGGCGCCGCCGACCAGCAGCAGCGGCACGAACATCGCGCTGACGCCTCCCGAGCCGAGCGTGAAGATTGTCGCGAGCAGCTTCAACACGACGAATAACAGCAGCACTTCGGTCGGTAGCGGATGCGCGAGTACGTAGCGCACGGCCTCGTAGTTGGGACCGATCGGAATCAGCGGCCCGTCGTAAATCGTCACGAATGCGAGGCCGCAGAGCGCGGTACCGAGTCCGCCGATCGTGAGCTTCAGCCAGTGCGGGATCCGGCTGGTGATGGCAAACCTGCGCACCCGACGAAACGTGATGTCGAACACGATCGCGATGAGCCCGATGCCCGCGCCGAGTAGCGCTGACCACCAGATGTCGCTGGCCCGGAAGCTGGTGCTGCCCGCGAACCCGAACAGCGGCTGCGCGCCGACGATAGACACCAGCGTCGCGTAAGCGACCACCGACGCAATCAGCGATGGCAGCAGCGCTTCGTGCGCGAGGTCGTCCTTGTACGGCATCTCGAGCGCGAACACGATGCCGGTCAGCGGCGCGCGGAAGACCGCCGACATGCCGGCCGCCGCGCCGCTGATCAACATGATGCGCCGGTCGCGCGCCTCGAGGCCGAATCGTCGCAGCTTGGTCCACAGCCACGAGCCGATCGCGCCGCCGCTATAGATGCTGGGTCCCTCCAGCGCGGCGCTCCCGCCCGAGCCGACGGTGGTCACTGCGGCGAGCAGCTTCCACCAGAACGGGCCGAGGTCGATGTCGCCCTGATGCTCGTGGTAGGAGCGGACGATCTCCTCGGTCGAGTGTTCGTCGGGGTCGGGCGTGCGGAATTGCATTATCAGGCCCGTCACAAAGAAGCCGGCGACGAGTCCGACTACGATTGCCCAATGGTGATGAAGGTAGTAGGGAAGAAGAGCCGCCCAGATGACGTCGAGAACGAGCACGGCAATCCCTGTGATGATGAGTCCGGTGAGAACGCCGATAATAGGCGCCACGAGCAGCCACTTCTGGATGTCGCGTGAGTACGTCGCCGTCAGATCTTCGCTGACCAGGGCGGTGTACTTTCGCAGCAATGGATGTTTAGAGAATTTAGAGTCCAGTAAGTTCGCAAAGATTCCCAATGAGACGATCCTTTCCCTCCCCGGAGCGGGGTCGGATGAGTCATTTAGCGGTCTTGATGTTTAGCACTATGTATCGGCGTGGCACAGTCGCAGCGACCGATGTAGCAGGATTGCCACAAGCAATTCGTTGCGGGACATTGACTCAGCCGACGTTTCGCCAGCGTGTGCAGAATGGAACGGATATTCGATGTCCAAATCTGAGATTTGCGAGTTATCGAGCGTTTCAATTGCCCTCGCGACATCATACGTCAGCTAGGCGCATTGTTCCTCGCTTTGCGATGACTCCAAACCGAACCCTAAGGAAATGGCACGGCAATTGGATCATCCCCCCATCAGAGGCATCACCAAGCTTCTGTCGGACAACTCGGTTGGTCTATTCTGAAATCCGCGGGACCCGGATTTCATCAGTGATGGGGGATTATGAACGAGCAAGATAAAGAAAAAGAGCAAGACAAAGAACTCGATCAGTTGAGTCCTGCGGTCAGGATTTTTCTAGTCGAAGACAATCCCGACCATGTGTTCATCGCGCTCACAGTAGTCAGGCAGGTGCTCGGCGACGACATCGAATTGGTGCATGCAGCGAATGCCGACGAAGCACTGCTGATGATTGCCCAGTTCACTGAGCACGATCGCCCGGATTTGTTCCTGGTGGATTTACGCCTGCCCGACAACGGCGGTTTCTCGGTGCTGCAGGCGACGCGTGCGAACGAAGCGCTCACCGGCGTGCCCATGTTCGTGATTACCAGCTCGCTCTACGACCGCGACATTGCTGAGAGCTATCAGCTCGGCGCGTCCGCTGTGCTGTGCAAGCCGCTCTCGCGCGCCAAGCTGCGCGACGAGCTGGTGCGCGTCGGCGCGCTGCCGTTGTCGCAGCGGCCGAGCGACCCGGCGTATCGCCACTAGTCAGGATTCATCGCATATGATGCGGGCTGTGAGTTGTAACGACTCGCGGCCCGTTTGCTTTTGCAGGCTTGACCCTCGCGCCTGCAAATAGGATTCTCGCTGACGGTCTGATCGACAGCAGACGCGACCTGCATTGCGGCGAAAATCATCGCACAGGAGTTGCCTTGAAACCCTGCACATTCGAAAACAGTGACGCGCTGATGGAGCGCGCGAAAAAAGTTGTTCCCGGCGGCATCTACGGACATCAGACGCCGCTGGTTCTCACCAAGGGCGCATACCCGTCGTTCTTCGCCCGCGGCGAGGGCTCGCACATCTGGGACGTCGATGGCAACGAGTACATCGACTACATGTGCTCCTACGGCCCGATCGTGCTCGGCCACCGGCATCCCAAGGTCGAGGAGGCGGCGCGCCGACAGATGGACCTTGGCAACTGCTTCAACGCGCCGGGGCCGGTGTGGGTCGAGCTCGCGGAGCATCTGGTGTCGATCACGCCATTTGCCGACTGGACGGTCTTCGCGAAAAACGGCTCCGACGTATGCACCTGGGCGACTGAGGTCGCGCGCCATGCGACTGGGCGCCCGAAGATTGCGATGTGCTCCGGCGCTTACCATGGCACCCATGCGTGGTGCACGCCGATGCCCAACGGCGTGACACCGGAAGATCGCGCTAACGTCGTCAATTTTCGATTCAACGATCTCGAAAGCTTGCGGCGCGCGGTCGAGGAAAACAGCGGCAAGGTCGCCGGCGTGATCGTATCGCCGTTCAAGCACGATGCGGGACACGACTCGGAGCTGCCGGTCGAAGGATTCCTGTCGGGCGTGCGCAAGATTTGCGACGACAACGGCATGGTCTTCATCCTCGACGATGTTCGCGCCGGCTTCCGCCTGCACATGGGCGGCTCGGGCGAACTGTTCGGAGTGCGCCCGGACCTGACGACCTACTGCAAGGCGATCGCCAACGGCTATCCGCTCGCCGCATGCCTAGGGCGCGACAGCCTGAAGCAGGCAGCGCTGGAAGTGTTCTTCACTGGCTCGTACTTCACCAGCGCGGTGCCCATGGCGGCGAGCCTGGCGAATCTCAAGGAGCTGCAGGCGAGCGGCGGAATCGAGAGGATGCGCGCGACCGGCGAGAAGCTGCGCGCCGGTCTGCTCGCGCAGGCGCGCAGCGCCGGAATCGAGGTGACGTACTCGGGACCGCCGGCGCTACCGTACATGACGTTCAAGGCCGACGCGGGTCATTTCGATCGCGCGAAGGTGTTCGCCGGCGCATGCTCGCGCAGCGGTGTGTACTTCGCGCCGCGCCACAACTGGTTCATCTCGGCCGCGCACACCGATCGCGACATCGAGCAAACATTGAACGTTACCGATCAGGCATTCGCCGCAGTGCGCAAGCAATTCGGCGCGTAGGTTGCGCCTATGCCTCCGTTGTTTGCGATGTAGTTCCGCGCATACGCGCGCGCTCCACCTCCGGCGATCGCGAGACAAGGCCCTTGCTGATCAAATGCCGCCGGAGCCGGTGATAAAGATGCCGCGAACCTGCCTTGATCGACTGGTCCAACCCGGCGCGCACCAGACGATCGCTCGCCGACGAGGCGTGAGCGTGGCCGTCGAAAAAGGCGCATCCAAATGGACTGATATCATGGATAGTGCACGCGCCGTCCTCGCTGAGAAACTTGCAACTGCCGTCGGGCTTCGCCGCCAGGACCAGGCTCGGCACGCGGAACCATCTCCGATAAAATCGCCGTTCGTATTTCTCCGGTTCGCGCTGGCTGCGGAACAGCCTCTCGACAACTTGTGCGACCAGCGGGCCCGGCGACGCGAGCATATTCAACTCGGCCCATTCGAATGGATCGGTGCCGCTCGGGATCATCCGCTCGATGTCGGCAGGGATCAGCCAAGCCGGCAGGAACCGACAGCATCGGCGACAGGCATCGCACGCGCAACTCGTCCTCTCAGCTCCGAATTCGGTTCGCATGGTTTCCCCCTGGTCAGTTTCGGTTTGCTCACATTCCAGACGACCGCGGCTGGCGCATTCCAACCGCGATAGCAAACCAGCGCTGTTGGGGACGCTAACCAGGTCGTCCTGGTGTCGTCGAGACTCGGATCGCGAGCGGCCTGTGATATAATGAAGTTAGAAGCAAAAGAACCGGTCTTCCGATCCCGAGCCATCGTTCGCGGTCGTGCGCAAACAATTCGGCGCGTAGCGCGGAAGATCAGTTACTCGCCGCCGAGGAACCGGTAAACGAGTTTCTGGAAGTGCTGGATTCCGCGTTCGCGCGACAGCATCAGCTTGCCGTGTTCGATCGCGCCTGAGCGCAGTCCGCGCTGCACTGATTCGCAGAGCACGATGTCTTCGCGCGTCACCAGGTCGCTGAATTCGACGTCGCTGCGAATCTGCGCTTCGCTCGCATCGCCCGCGAAAAAATAGTCAACCACCTGCCGCGAGTGTCCCGCGTCGATCGGCACCACAGTTATCGCCTGCAGATTCGGCGGATTCCCATAGAGCGAGAACAATACATTCGGCCACAGCGTCGCGTAGTTGACCCCATTGTCGGGCGATCCCAGGATCGGACCGTAGTAGGTCGAGAAATATTCGTGATCGGTCTCGACGCGGTAGGCGTTGGTGTCGATTACTGCTGAAAATTTCGGATGCGCGATCGGGCAGTGGTAGCATTCGTTGAAATTCTCGACGACGATTTTCCAGTTCGCAGCGATTTCGTAAACGTCGCGCCGCAGCATCCGCATTTGTGCGAAATCGATTCCCGCACGCTCGAAGATGGCCGGTAGTTCGCCGATCACGTCGTGCAACGGAGGCGCGGCTCGCGATGGATTGACGAAAATCAGCGGCCCCCAGGTCTCGACCGCAAACGGAGCGAGCGACAGCGTGTCTTTCGCGAACTCGCGCTGCTCATTCTCACGTGGCGCGCTGCGCAGCGTGCCGTCCAGATTGTAAGTCCAGCCGTGATAGTGGCACTGCAGCGTCTTCCGATTGCCGGCGCATTCGAGGACAACCTCGCTCCCGCGATGCCGGCAGACGTTGGCGAACGCGCGAATCGCTTTTTCAGTATCCCGCACCACCACGACCGGGATATCGCCCAGAAGCGTCGTGAAAAAGTCCCCAACGCTCGACACCTGCCCGGTATGTCCCACGTACTGCCAGGTCCGGTGGAAGATGCGCTCCTTCTCAGCCCGAAACACTTCCGGCTCGACATACCATCGAGCGGGCAAAGTGTTCCCGCGCTCAAGCGCACTCGCGATTGAAGCATCGCCGTACACATTTGAAGCCATAACTGTTTTTCCCGAAACGTTCAGCGAGCCACTTTATCCTGCGCGCTTTACGTTTGAATCGCCAAGCTGACTTCCTTGACCAGGTCGTGCAGTGGGCGAGTTCCGTCGAGACGCAGGACGCGGCACGGCAGCGCCGCCAGCCACGTCTGGTGGCGCGCGAGATTGCGGCCCTCGCGAGTGCCGTCATCATAGTGCGACGCCCATTCGATGAATTCTTC
>NZ_DATDGQ010000152.1:0-1744 GCF_036522015.1 Binatus sp. (SeqCode) | reverse complement strand
GATATTCATCGCTCGAACGCGCGGATGATCCGAGAATCCGTACCCCGGCAGCGACGGGGCGATCACGGTGAACGAATCCTTCGCTTCGCAGCCGTGCGCCGCCGGATCGGTAAGCATCGGGATCAGTTCCATGAACTCGTAGATCGATCCCGGCCATCCGTGAATCAGCAGCAGCGGTTTCGGATTAGGTCCTTTGCCTTTCTCGTGGATGAAATGAATTCCGAGCCCATCGACACTCGCTTTGAACTGCGCAAAACGATTGATCGCGCGCTGATGCGCGCGCCAGTCGTACTTCGTCCGCCAGTATTCAACCAACTCCTTGAGGTAGGCGAGATTGGTGCCGTACTCCCATGCGGTGTCGGGAACCTCGTCGGGAAAGCGCGTGCTGCTGAGCCGCGCGCGCAAGTCGGCCAGCACTTCGACGGGCACCTCGACGCGGAACGGTTCGATTTTCTCAGTATTCATGGGGCGCTCTCGCGGAGTTCCTACAACAGGCCCGCGCCGGTCGCTGCGCGCGTCGAGCCGTCACGTTTGAATGCCTCGATCACGTGGCGCGCGATCTGCGTCATGTGCACTTCGTCGGCGCCGTCAACCAGCCGCGCCGATCGCGCATGCCGCAGCATCGATTCGAGCGGCGTGTCGGTCGAGTAGCCGAGCGCGCCGTGCACCTGGATCGCGCGATCGGTGATCTTCCACAACATGTTCGCCACGTGATGCTTCGCCATCGAGACTTCCTGCTTGAACGGCAGTTTGTTCTCGATCAGATACGCGGCGTGCAGCACCATCAGCTTCGCCGTGTACAGCTCCATCGCCGATTCGCTCATCATGAACTGAATGCCCTGCTTATCGACCAGCAGCCCGCCCTGCACCTGCCGCTCCATCGCGCGCTTCACCAGCATCTCGAGCGCGACCTCCGCGCTGCCGATCCATCGCATGCAATGCGCCAGCCGCGCGGGACCGAGCCGCACCTGCCCGAGCGTATGCCCCTGTCCACGCGGCCCGAGCATGTTGTCGGCGGGCACGATGCAGTTCTCGAGCATTATCTCGCAGTGATTGCCCTTGCCCGCCATCGTGTCGATGTCGCGCACGATTCTGAATCCGGGATTCGGCAGGTCAACGATGAACGCGGAGGTGCGGGCCTGCGGGGGATCGGCGTCGGGATCGGTTTTCGCGATCACGATCGCGAACTTGGCGCCGTGCGCGCCCGAGATAAACCACTTGTGGCCGTTGATCACCCAGTTGTCGCCCTGCTTCACCGCCGCCGTCTTGAGCTGCGTCGGATCGGAGCCCGCCGCTTCCGGCTCGGTCATCGCAAAGCACGACCTGATCTTCCCGTCGCACAGCGGGCGCAGGTATTTGTCCTTCTGCGCGGGCGTCGCGAAATGCAGCATCGTGTGCATGTTGCCCTCGTCGGGCGCCTGCACATTGAGGATGAACGACGCGAGGCGAGTGCGGCCGCATTCCGCCGAGATCACCGCAATCGCCATCGCGTCGAGTCCGAGGCCGCCGAACACCTTGGGCATGTGCGGCAGCCAGAGGCCGCGCTGGCGCGCTTTGCGGCGCAGCTCGATTATTCCGTCGCGCCAGTTGCCGTTCTTGCGCATCTCGGCTTCGGCCGGTTCGATTTCTTCCTGGATAAATGCGCGGACCTTGTCGCGTATTTCGAGCACGTGCGGAGGCATCGTGAAGTCAATCGCCATGGGTCAGACCTCGGGGTTGGAAGTCGGGATTAAGCCCAACTGGT
>NZ_DATDGQ010000151.1:0-10786 GCF_036522015.1 Binatus sp. (SeqCode) | reverse complement strand
GTTCAGAATTCGGCGCGAATAAACATTCAGCCCGAAAGAAATGTTGCTGACGCCGAGGATGGTCTTGACCTCAGGCAGCTCGGTCTTGATCGCCTTCACCGCTTTCAGCGTTTCGATGCCGGCGGTGCGATAGTCGTCCTGGCCAGTCGAGATGGGCAGCGTGAGCGCGTCGAAAATCAAATCGCACGGGCGGATGCCGTACTTGTTGACCGCCAGATCGAAGATGCGCTTGGCGATGGCCAGCTTCTTCTGCCAGGTGAGCGCCATGCCGTCTTCGTCGATGGTGAGGGCGATGACCGCCGCGCCGTAGCGCTTGGCCATCGGAAGAACTTTCGAGGTGCGCTTCTCGCCGTCTTCGAGGTTGATCGAATTGATCAGCGACTTGCCCGGCGTGCGCTTGAGCGACTCTTCGATCACGCGATGATCGGTCGAATCGATCATCAAAGGCACTTTGACTTTTTTGACTTCGATTTCGAGGAAGCGGGTGACGTCCGACATCTCGTCTCGATCCGGATCCTGCAGGTTTACGTCGATAACCTGGGCGCCGCGGCGGACCTGGGTGCGCCCGATTTCGGAAGCTTCTTCGAACTTTCCCTCGGCAATCAACCGCTTGAACTTGCGGCTGCCGAGCACGTTGGTGCGCTCGCCGACGATCACCGGCCGCGTGTCGTTGTCGATAACTAGAGTCTCGATTCCCGAAACCACCGAACGTCTAACGTTCGAGCGTTCTCGCGGACGCTTCCCCGCCACGGCTTGAACGAGCAGACGAATATGTTCTGGCGTCGTCCCGCAGCATCCGCCGACTAAATTAACCCATCCGTTTTCGGCGAAGCGCGCGATTTTCCCCGCGAGCATCGCGGGCGTCTCATTGTAATGCCCTTCTTCGTCGGGCAGGCCCGCGTTGGGCACGCAGGCGACAAAGAATTTCGAGATGCCCGACAGAGTGCGCAGGTGATCGGTCATGAAGTCGGGACCGGTGGCGCAGTTGAGGCCCATCCAGAGCAGATCGCGGTGCGCGAGCGAGGTGTAAAACGCCTCGATGTCCTGCCCGCTGAGCAGCGTGCCCATCGTCTCGATCGTTCCCGACACGGCGACGGCGGGCGCGACGCCAAGTTTTGCGATCGCGGCCTCGATGCCGACGAGGCCGGCCTTGCAGTTCAGCGTGTCGTTGACAGTTTCGAGAATCAGGATGTCGGCGCCGCCTTCGATCAGCCCTTCGGCCTGCAACTGGTAGCCGTCGCGCATTTGATCGAACGTGACGCCGCCGGTAACCGAGATGCTCTTGGTCGTCGGGCCCATCGAGCCGGCCACGAAGCGCGGCTTGTCGGTAGTGCTGAAGCGGGCGGCCTCTTCACGCGCGAGCGTCGCGGCGATGCGGTTGAGCTCGTGCGTGTCCTGCTCGAGACCATACTCGGCGAGCACGATGGGGCTGGCCTGGAAGCTCGCGGTCTCGACGATGTCGGCGCCCACCTGGAGAAAGCCGTCGTGCATGCGTCGAATCAGCTCCGGCCGCGTGCGCACGACGTTTTCGTTGCATCCTTCGTATCGAGCACCGCCGTAGTCCGCCGCGCTCAGATTTTCGCCGAGCACGAAGGTACCAAATGCGCCGTCCAGAACGAGGATTCGTTCGGCGAGCAACTCCTTGAGGAGCTTGATCCTGTGCGCATCGGTGGTCATTGTTGGATGCCCGTTTGGATGTGGGCGGTAAACCACTAAGTTATCCTAGCGATGCAAACCGCGCAATTTTGTCCGATTCGCGAGCACTTCTCTCAATGAGCACTAAATCGCAATCGCAAGGACGCCTCGTGCTGGTGACTGGAGGCGCCGGATTTATCGGATCGCATCTGGTGGACTCGCTCGTCGGCGCCGGATTGCGAGTGCGAACGATCGACAACTTTGCCACCGGCCGGCGCGAAGGTGTGAACAGTGCGGCCGAAGTCGTCGAAGCAGACATCCGGGACGCGTCGTCGATTGCCGATGCGTTCGAGGGTGTCGATACGGTGTTCCACGTCGCGGCGCAGCCGCGAATTCCGCTTTCGATCGCGAAGCCGGTCGAGACGCACATGACCAACGTGGTCGGGACGCTGAACGTGCTGATCGCGGCGCGCGATCATAAAGTGCGGCGCGTGGTGTACTCGGGATCGTCGTCGGTGTACGGCGAGCAGGCAACGATACCGCTGGTCGAGACGATGACGCCGAATCCGCTCAATCCGTACGCGCTGCAAAAGTATGTCAGTGAGCAGTACGCTCGCATGTTTCATCGGTTGTTCGCGATGCAGACGATCACGTTGCGATACTTCGGGGTGTACGGGCCGAGGATGGCTCAAGAGGGATCGTACGTGCTGGCGATCGCGGCGTTCCTGAAGGCGCGGCGCGAGAGCCGGCCGCTCGAAATTTACGGCGACGGCGAACAGACGCGGGACTTTACGCACGTCAGCGACGTGGTGTCGGCCAACATGCTCGCGATGGACTGCGAGATCGCCGACGGTCGTGCGATCAACGTCGGGCGCGGCGAAAACGTCAGCCTGAATCGAATCGCCGCGATGATTGGCGGGCCAATCGTTCACCACGAAGGACGCGCCGGCGACATGCGCGACACGCTCGCCGATCGGACGCAGGCGGAGGTAGTGCTTGGATGGCGCCCGCGCGTATCGATCGAGGAAGGCATCGCGGAACTGTTGAAGCAATCGATGTAGACGAGCAACCTCTCCCGCGGCGCTGGGCGCGCCTTGCCCTCTCCCGAGGGAGAGGGTGGAAAAACGAGGGCCGATCGGGGATTCCGACCGGCCCTTTCTGCGTTAGGCGAACTTGAGTTATTCGAACATCAGCACTGTGCGCGCGACTTCGCCGGCTTTCATTGCGCGGAACGCTTCGTTGACGTCTTCGAGTTTGCCGCGGCGGGTGATCATGTCGTCGAGATCGAGCCGGCCCTGCTGGTAGAGCTCGATGATGCGCGGCATGTCGATGCGGAAGCGGTTCGAGCCCATGAAGCATCCCTGGATGCGCTTTTCGAACAGCAAGGAGAAGCCGTCGACATCGACCTTCTGGCCGAGCGGGACCATCCCGACAATCGTGGCGATGCCGCCGGGGGCGATCGATTCGTACGCCTGCTCGGCTACGACCTTGAGGCCGATCGCTTCGAACGAATACTCGACGCCGCCGTTGGTGAGCGCCCGAATCTGTTCGACTGCGTCGCCCTTTGACGCGTCGACGGCGTGAGTCGCGCCGAGTTTCTTGGCGAGTTCGAGCTTGGCGGGGAATTTGTCGACCGCGATGATCATCCGTGCGCCCGCGATTCGTGCGCCCTGGATGATCGCGAGGCCGACGCCGCCGGCGCCGAACACGGCGACCGTCGAGCCGGGTGCAACTTTCGCGGTATTGAGCGCGGCGCCGACGCCGGTCATGACGCCGCATCCAATCAGCGCGGCGCGATCCAGAGGCACGTCGTCGGCGATTTTCACCAGCGCATTTTCGTGCAGCAGCATTTTTTCGGCGTAGCCCGACAGGTCGGCGAACTGATTGACCATCTTGCCTTTTTGCGAGAGCCGCGGCTTGTCGCTGGCGGCGCGCTGCGTGGCGGCCTTGTTCGAGCAAAGATTGGGATGGCCGGACATGCATTCCTCGCAGTAGCCGCAGAAGACCGACAGGCATGCGATGACGTGGTCGCCGGGCTTGAGGTAGGACACCTGCGAGCCGACTTTCTCGACGACGCCGGCGGCCTCGTGGCCGAGAACTGCGGGCGTCGGCCACATGTAGAGGCCGTCCACGAAATGGAGATCGCTGTGGCACACGCCGCTGGCGACGGTGCGCACGACGACTTCGCGCTCTTTGGGTTCGTCGATATCGACCTGCTCAATCGTGAGTGGCTGACCGGGACCGTGGAAGACAGCAGCTTTCATTTTTTTAGAACCTCGAATTCTTTCTTTTTTTAGTGAATCAACGCTAGTTGAACATCAGGACGGTGCGCGCAACTTCGCCGGCCTTCATCGCGCGGAACGCGTCGTTGACGTCTTCGAGTTTGCGACGCTGGCTGATCATGTCGTCGAGGTTGAGCCGGCCCTGCAGGTAGAAGTCGATGTACTTCGGCATGTCGATGCGGAAGCGGTTTGAGCCCATGTTGGAGCCCTGCAGTTTGCGCTCGGTGAGAAACATGTAGCCGTCGATTTCGACCTTCTGGCCGACCGGAATCATGCCGATCACAGTCGCGGTGCCGCCGGCCTTGAGCGAATTGAATGCCTGCTCGGCGGCTTTTTTGAGACCGATCGCTTCGAACGAGTAGTCGACGCCGCCGCCGGTCATCTTGCGGATTTCGTCGACGGGATCGCTGTTCGATGCGTCAACGGTGTCGGTCGCGCCCATCCGCTTGGCCATCGCGAGCTTGCCCTCGAACATATCGACCGCGATTATTTTGCGCGCGCCGGCAATTCGTGCGCCCTGGATAGCCGCGAGTCCGACGCCGCCTGCGCCGAAGACCGCGACCGTCGAGCCGGGCTCGATCTTCGCGGTGTTGAGCACCGCGCCGACGCCGGTGGTAACGCCGCATCCGATGAGCGCGGCGCGATCGAGTGGCAGGTCCTCGCGAATTTTTACCACCGCGTTTTCATGCAGCAGCATCTTCTCGCAATAGGACGAGATGTCGAGGAACTGGTTGACGGGCTTGCCCTTTTGCGAGATGCGCGGCTTGTCATTTGGATTGCGTTGCGTGGCGGCCTTGTTCGAGCATCGATTGGGATGCCCCGACATGCACTGCTCGCAGTTGCCGCAGAACACCGACAGGCAGCAGATGACGTGATCGCCGGGCTTCACGTAAGTCACCTGCCTGCCGACTTCCTCGATGATGCCGGCGGCCTCGTGACCGAGCACCGCGGGCGCGGGATAGGGATAGAAGCCGTCAACGAAATGCAGGTCGCTGTGGCATACGCCGCTGGCGACGGTTTTGATCAGGACTTCGCGGTCCTGCGGCTTGTCGAGTTCGACGTCCTCGATACTGAGCGGCAACTTGGGCCCGTGGAAAACAGCGGCTTTCATTCTGAGTGCTCCTTGAGTGTGGCGATAAAGTTTGCCGCGCGCGCGAGCAGTGAAAAAGAAAAACGTCGTGCGCCGCGCGAGCGTACTGGCGATCACTTTAATTACCACACTGACGGTGCATTGCCAGTGCCGCCATCGCGTCGAGCGTCGAGGTTGAAGCTTCTGGAACAGAGGCAGAATCTTGAGTCGCGCGCAGAACCTCTCCCCTAACCTCTCTCCCTTCTGGAGAGGGGAACAGAGAGAGACCTGAGGACGCAGCAGAGCGCGCTAACGGAAGCGGCGGTCAGCGGTCGAGAAGGAGTAAGTCTTTGGCGCGTGTTCTTTAAGGTAAGCGCGCAGCGATTCGAGACCGTTGTCGCGAATCGTGGTCTGCCAACCGCGCGCAGACCTTTCTTCGATCCACCATTGGTTGGTAGCAAGCCTGATGTAGGCGACTGTGTTCTTCCCGATCTCGGCGCTGCCGCGGCCGCCGAAACGGCTCAAGCGCAGGTTGAACTCGTCGAGCAGTTCCTGCCAGTAATTCCAGTTCAAGCGAAAGGGTGTAGTCGGTGCGGCCGCCGCGCCCTCAGGGACATCCTGAGCCTTGATCGCGTAGCGCTCCATCAGCACCTTCTGCAAGCGGTGCGCAGTCTCTCTCTCTGCCGCGAGGGCTCCCTTGTCGGCGCTGACCCTGCGCAACAGTGCGATTTTTCGCAGTGCGTCTTCGATCGTCATCGTTCCCCCCCAGGTTGGCGATCATGCGATCGGCTGTAAATTACCCATATGACGAATTCGATTCAAGAACCCCGTCAACCGGTCTAACTCTCAATCTCCCTCGGCAGAAATGAGTTACGGGAACGATGCGGGCCGGACCGTGCCCTTGAATGGCACGCCGTCGAGCCGGGCAGCAGGCGAGTTCACGGGGGCGTAGAGCCGGGCGACGTCGTCACTATAAATGAGCCGCCAATCGGGCTGAAAATCCATCAGTCTGGCGCTCGGCCAATCTCGCTTGACCAAAACGAAATCAGTCCTATAAGCGGCGCGAGTATGCGCTGCGTCAGGCTTGCCTTTGTCCAGTTCCAGGAAATCGGCGATCACTTGCGGCGGATAGCCGAGATCATAGCGGCTATCGATGAAGACTTTCGTGCCGGGCCCTCCGTGCCAGATCAGGTACTCGCCCCAGGCGTAGTCAGCCAGCACGTTTCCCGCCAGCCGGTGGTTGTTCATGAAATCGACGGCGTCGGCAGGATTGCCTGATGCGTCAATTCCGGGCTTCAGGATTCCGCTGTACCGCGCGAATCCGATGGCGATAATGGCGATCAGAATTTCGCCGACCCAACGACCGACAGGCGGCATCGCACGAGCGCTTGCAGTATTGGCGGCCTCGCGCGGACGCAGCAGCAGGCCCAGGTGTTTGGCGAACACGGGAACGATCGCAATCGTCGCGATCGCGATATTGCGCTGGGCGGCGAAGGCGGTCGCAAGCAGTACGGCGGCGACCGCAACCAGCGGCGCGTCCGCACCTCGTGGTCTGAGAATCACCGATATAACGGCGGCGGCGAAAAAGAGAAGCACGATCGCGAAGTACTTCTGCTCGAGGCTCCCGGCGGGCGCGGTCGTGAGCGAGGCGATCAGCGGTTTCCAATCAACGATGTTGGTGTGCGTCGTCGGGTTCCGAATCGAGTAGATCAGCGTGAACCACGTTTCGCGCGCGGGTGGGATCAGGAACGTGCACAACGTCGATGCGGTAGCGGCGGCGGTAATTGCGATGATGCCGAGTCCGCGACGCGTCCCGTGACCCTTCACAACGTCGGTCAGGATAGTTGTCGCTCCGTACACGGCCGTCGCGACCAGTCCGATGAAGAATCCGCCGTGAAGATTGCACCAAATCGCCATGATCGGAATTACGATCCACAGCGGCGCCGAACCGCGCCAGTTGTGACGGGAAAGCATCGCGACTATCGCGGACAGGAACAGGAAGTCGAATATTTGTGGCCGGAACTGCATCGACGGCACGAAGATCAGCGATGCCACCACCAGTATTATGGCCTGCACGCTCACGGGCGCGGCGGTTTCGGACTCGGGGAGAACGACAAAGGAAACGGTGCCGGCGGTGCACAGGAATTTGAGCAGCTTCAAGCCAAACGGCCCGAACCGGTCGAAGGTCGCGCTCATCAAGACTTCGCTCAACCATTCATGGTGCAGCCAGCGGAAGTCCGGCGCGGAATACGAATAGACATTGTTGGGCGGCAGCGATCCATGAACCAGCAGCTCGCGGCCAAACAGAATGTGTCCCCACAGATCGGGATCGCCGACCTGGCGTATGTCCGCGATCACGATCGCGAACAGGACGAGTGCCGGCGAGTAGCGCCAGAGCGAGACGCGAGCGGGGCCGGCGGGCATGGCGGTATCCCGCTATGCGCGCGCGCCGAAGCAGATGGTCTCGTTGCTCAGCCGCACGACGCCGGCGGCGGTCGCGAATTCGCGCGCCGAGGTCACGATTGCGTCGCGCACCTGGCGGGCAACTTCGGCGGGCATCTTAGAGAACGTCGCGCGGGTGCCGCCGATTTGACTGCGGAAGTCGGCGAATGCGTCCGCCGACGGAAATTCGAACGTTACGATCATCCGTTCGATCGTCACGTCGCGAAAGCCTGCAGCGCCCAGTGCGCGTTCGAGGATCGAGGCGTCCGCTAGCCGGATCGGGTCGGGCGCGTTAGGCGGCGGCACGATTCCCGTAATTCGCCGGATCGCGTCGCGCGCGAGTCCGCACATCGGCACCTTGTCCGCCACCGACCAGACTGCGGTCGCGAAGCGTCCGCCGGGTTTGAGCGCGCGATGCATCGCGAGCATGACGCCGTCGAGGTCGGGCATGAACATGAGACCCCATCGGCAGAGCACCGCATCGAAGGAATGTGCGTCGAGGCTTAGAGATTCTGCGTCCGACTCGACGAGTTCGACGTTCTTCAAGCCCGCCGCGTCGATTCGCTCGCGCGCGATCGCGAGCATCCCGGGCGACATATCGACGGCCACGACTTTTCCCGACTGTCCAACGGCGCGCGCAGCGGTCAGCGCCGGTTCGCCGCTGCCAGTCGCGATATCGAGCACATGATTGCCGGCGCGAACGCTCGCCAGCTCGACCAACCGATCGTTGACGGTCTGCGCGGCGCGCTCGAAGGTCGGCCACCATCGCTTCCAACCCTCGGCGCTGTCGTCCCACGCGGCCTTCTGCTGGCCCTTCATTTTCAAATCGTCGGGATTCCGGTCGCTCATCGTGATTTCACCTTCGCAGCACTGTTACGCCGCGCAGACGCGCGACCGTTTGCGGATATTGTTTTTTATATGACTGGGCGTCGCCAGGCGCGAGGTTCTGATCGCCAAGAATCAACACGGCAGCCGGCGATGCCGAGGGATCATAGCGAACCGCGCGATTGAGCTGATCACCTGGAAGATAGTATCGGAGCACCTGGATCGAATAGGACGGGATCGCGGTCATGACTTCGCCCGGTTTGAGGGCGGAATCGGCCGCCGCGATCGCTTCGCGATACTGCGCGTCGTGAGGCTTGCGATCGTACGAAACGATATGACCGATCGAGAACGCGACAGCGAGCGCCAGCGCTCCGGCGCGCACGAGGTGGCCGGGCAACTCGAATATTCCCAGAGCGACGAGGATGAAAAACGGAACGAAGCACGACAACGCGTAGCGCTCGACGAAGACCGGCGCGATCGCGTACGACGCGACGACCATCATCACAGGCGGCGCCCACATCCAGAGCAGTGCGAAGGCGATCGAATCGCGCGCACCACGCTGCCATCCGCGGAGCACGCCCCAGATTGCCAGCGCCGCGAGGATAGGGAATGCAAAGCTGCCGGTGGCCTTGTTGAACAGCGCGAAGGGCTCGTAAAAAGCGGGAGCCTTGCGCCATCCGCCGATGCTTCCAAACGAAGCCGCGTGCATCAACGAAAAGACTTTGGGAAGGAGAATCGCTCCCGCTGCCGCGAGCGCGACAAGGATATTGAGCGCGCGCCGCGCGTTCGCATTCCCCTTGCGCCATCCAGCCCGTCCCTCGCGAATTATCAAGTACGCCAGCCACAGGCATTCTGTATCGGGAATCAGTACGGCGGCGAAGTTCGACGCGATCGCAAATGCGGTCAGCACAACGACTGCCGCGTAGTTCGCGATCCCGCCAACCCTAAGCGCGCGGAGAAGCATCGCCACTTGCGCGAGGATCGCCGCCAGCATCAGCGGATACATCCGCGCCTCACGCGAGTACTTGATTGTGACGAGGTTCACTGCGATGACCAGGGCACTCAGCCCGGCAATCATCTTGACGTCGTCCCGGCTGAGCGCGGATTTCTCGAACAGTTCAAAGACCACGAGGTAGACCAGCAGGATCGACAAGACGCCGAGTGCTGCCGACAGCGAGCGCATCGCGGCCATGCTCGAGCCGAAAAGCGCGATCCAGCCATGCAGCATCAAATCGTGTATCGGCAGCTCGCCGGGATTGAGCGACGGTTGGCGTGCGATCACTTCGGCGGTGCTCGGTGCGGAGGCGGCGGCCCATGACGCGCCTTCGTCGGGCGACATTTCGAGCGCGCCGAGATTCGCGAAGCGGAATGCGCCGCCCGCGGCGAGAGCGACGATGAGCAAGAGGATACTTAGCGCACGGGCCGTAACGATCGGACGAGAGTTCGTTTGGTTGCGAGTAGTTTCGCGAGGCGGATCGCGCTCGTCGGCTTTGGATGCGGCCGTGGTCAGAGACCCTTCCTTAGCTGCGGCGCGGGACGAAAGCCTACCGTGCGAGACGCGGCGATAATCATCGGCGCGTTGGTGCGAGGATTGAACCCCGCGCGAGCTTTGCGCCGACGCACCGAAAAGGTTCCGAAGCCGGGCACCCAGAAGCGCTTGTCCTTGCGAATCGAACGCGCGATTTGTTCAAACGCGAGGTCCAGGGTGGCCGCGACCTGTTTCTTCGGCTGATCGGTGGACCGCGCAATCGTGTCAATCAATTCCGCTTTGGTCATCTGCGGGACCTCCAGCGATTTTCTATAGCCGAACTTCGCGCGGAGCCATAGATGCGGGCAGTCCGATTTGATTGCGCTCGATCCACGCATCGATGGCCGCCAGCGCGCGGGTGCCCATCTCGATCTTCTTTTCACGGCCGCGCGCACGGGTCTTCAAGTCGGGCATCAGGCCGTAGTTCGCGTTCATCGGCTGAAAGTCGCGCCGCGTGGAGTCGGTGATATATGCGACCAGCGAGCCGACCGCGGTCTCCGGCGGTGGCACGACCAGTGCGCGATTCATCACGAGGTTCGCCGCATTGATTCCAGCTAGTAATCCCGCGGCTGCCGACTCCACGTAGCCCTCGACCCCGACCATCTGGCCCGCGAGAAACAGATCGTCGCGCGTTTTGAGCTGAAGCGTGGAACGGAGCAGCCGCGGCGAATCGACAAACGTGTTGCGGTGGATCGAGCCCAGGCGCACGAACTCGGCCTTTTCCAGTCCGGGAATCATTCGCAGCACGCGGCGCTGCTCGGGGTACGTCATCTTGGTCTGGAAGCCGACCATGTTGTAGAGACGGGCTCCGGCGTCGTCCTGTCTGAGCTGCACGACCGCAAACGGGCGCCGGCCGCTGCGTGGCTCTGAGAGCCCTACGGGGCGCATCGGGCCGAACGCAAGCGTCATCGGGCCGCGCCGCGCCATTTCCTCAATCGGCATGCATCCTTCGAAATAAACCGGCTTCTCGAACGGGTGCAGCTCGATCTTTTCAGACTCTATTAC
>NZ_DATDGQ010000150.1:0-2050 GCF_036522015.1 Binatus sp. (SeqCode) | reverse complement strand
TGCCGTAACCGAAGAGGTCGGCGGACGCCCTGCATATCACTTGCGCTTGAATCCTTCGAGCGACCCGCGCAGGCATAATCTGCGCGACCTGTGGATTGACGCGCAGACCTACGATCTGCTCAAAGCGCATTTCGTTGGGATGTATGCACCGACTCCGGACAACGTCCCAAGCCACACGGACGTCACCGTGTATTTCCGCGGGGTCGTCGGCTGCTGGGTCGTCTCCCGAGCGCTGTGGACGTATCTGAATCCGCCTGCGTTGTTCGCGTTCGACGTCCAAACCGACGAGATCGCGCTCCCGGCGACGCTTCCGGACTGGCTCTTTGACAGAGCCGCCTACGAGCGCCACCAGGCGGCCGGCGATCCGGATTATCTCGAGCCGGTGCTCGAGCGCATGCGCGATCAAGCCGGCGCCTCGCCACAACCTACGACACCACCTACCGCGGAGCCACAGTAATGAACGACGATGCCAAGGCACAACTGCATTCCGACGTTCACACGATCGTACAGCGAGCGAAGACGCTCAACGAGCGAATGCGGTCGGTGCTACGAACGCTGGCGTCGGTCGAGCACGAGCATCCGGAGTTCGCGCAAGAGTTGCGCCACTATGGCATCATTGCTGAGTTCGCCGACATTGCCAACAGCATCGGCGATTTGGATACGGCCGTCGCCGCGCTGCTGCGGCAGCTCGGCCTCGAACACCTTCAGTCGTAACTCTCGCGCACCGTTTCAAGGAGCGTCTGTCCGAACTCGACGACGTCTCCGTCCCCGTCGAGCACGTCGACGTCGAAGCCGGGATAGAGGCTGATGAAGCGTTCCTGTTTCCAGCGGGCCACCGACCAGCGGTCGCGCGCGCCCTTCTCGTACGGCCAGGGCGGCATCCCTTCCCGGTCCGAGCGAATATCGCGGCCGCTCAGCGTTCGGACGCTGACCTGGAAGCCCTCAACGCGAGCGATTTTCATCTCGAGCGTTCCGATTTTCATCCTTGGAATTCGCCAGTTCGCGCGCGGGCGGCAAGCGTCCCCCGAGGCCCAATGCAGTGAGTTAAAAACCCCGTCGAAAGAATCTTCGGGGTTTTTCATGGTCGGGCTGACTGGATTCGAACCAGCGATCTCTAGTCCCCCAGACTAGCGCGATAACCAAGCTTCGCTACAGCCCGCGCGATTTACTTACGCCTTTTGCTTCCCGAACGCGTCCCGCCGACCGCATCTTTGAGCGATTTGCCCGCAACAAATGCAGGTACGTTGCGCGCGGCGATCTTGATCTTCTCTCCGGTTTTGGGATTACGGCCTTCGCGCGCTTGACGCGACCGGACAACGAAGCTTCCGAACGGCGTCAGTGCTACTCGATCGCCCTTCTGCAACGCCGTCTTGATGTTGTCCAGAACCAAATCGACGACTTCACCTACTTGACGCCGCGAAAGCTCGGCCTCTGTGGCGACGGCATCAATCACATCCGCTTTCGTCAACCTCGCATCTCCTGTAGCGGCACGATCGATCTATCGTTCTAACGGGACAGCCGCCTGGAAGGAATATACGCAGGCAGAATGGGCGCTCCTTCCGGCCGGCAGCCGTCACTTTTCGAGGATTCCGGCCAACGCGCGCAGTGCCAGTACGTAACCCGCGGTGCCCACGCCGCTGACGACTCCACGGCAAGCAGACGCCGTCACGCTCTTGCGCCGAAACGCTTCGCGCGCCGCGATATTCGACAGGTGCACCTCGATGACGGGAATGCCGATCGCGGTAATGGCATCGGCGATCGCATACGAGTAATGAGCGTACGCACCAGGATTGATGACGACGGCGGCATACTGCTTGCGCGCGCCGTGCAGCGCGTCGATGATCGCGCCCTCGCCATTGTATTGCTCGCAGCACACGTCGAGCCCGAGGCTCCGGGCCTCGGCAGAAATCAGCTCGTTGACCTCGTCGAGCGTCCGGCTCCCGTAGAGCGAAGGGTCTCGCTCGCCCAGCAAGTTGAGATTCGGTCCGTGTAAAACCAAAACGCGCATTGTTGCCATTTCTTTGGAGGAAAAGTGCGAGCCTCCGAACCA
>NZ_DATDGQ010000149.1:0-13977 GCF_036522015.1 Binatus sp. (SeqCode) | reverse complement strand
TAGACTTCGGGCGGGACTATACAACAGGCGCCCTGAAAGCGAGAACCCGAATTCCGCGGCGTGTTGCGCTCCATCGAAGCGGTCGTGTAGGAATCTGCCATGCGATTTTGTCCGCAATGCGGCGCGCCCCTGCTGGCCGGGGCAAAATTCTGCGTGGAATGCGGACGCGCGCTGGACGTCGCAGCGCCTGGCGCGGGAGATGCAGGCACGGCGAGGGCCCCTGCACGCGGCGGTCGCAACAATATAACGACGGCGTTCGTGTTCGTGTTCGTCACGATCACGCTGGTGGGTCTGGGGGTTGCTGCGTGGATCATGATGAAGACGCCCGAAGTGGTGCGCGAGCAAATCGCAAGCGTGCCGCCGGGCGCCACGGTCCCCTCAGGAGCTCCCGCCTTGAATCCGGGCGCGGCCGCGCCGCAGCAGAATGTTCCGGCGAATCCGGCGGCGGGTGGAAGTCAGGGCGGGAGTCTGCCGGCGGGACATCCGACGATCGAGCTGCCGACCGAGGCTCGCAGTTTTGTCGATAAGATTGAACGTGACGCGATCGCGAAACCCAAAGACGTCACGGCGTGGAACAAATTCGGCGCAGTCTCGATGCGCGCGGCGATGTTCGATCAAACCTACTACGGCAAGGCCGAGGACGCGTACGGCCACGTGCTGAAGCTCGAGCCCGACAACCTCGACGCGCTGCGCGGTATCGGCGATATCGACTACGACAAGCAGCACTATGATGAAGCGATCGCCGCGTACGAGCATTACCTGAAAAAGAAGCCGGACGATCCCGAAGTTCGCACCGACCTCGGCACGATGTATCTCTACACCGGCAACGCCGATCAGGCGGTTGTGCAATACAAGAAAGCAATCGCAGCGAAGCCCGGATTTTTCCAGGCGTACTACAACATGGGAATCGCGTATGCGCAGATGAACAAGCCGGACGACGCGGCCGCCACGCTCAAGCAGGCGATTGCGCTGGCGCCGGACGACACGGCGCGCGATCAGGTGAAAGCCCTGATGGCGAAACTCAGCGGCGCGCCCGCGGCGAGCGCGTCTATGCAAGCCGCGTCGGCGAAGACGCCGGCAGCGGCGAAGACGCTGGCAGCGGCGAAGATCTCCGCAACGCCGGCCGCAGCAGTAGCCGCGAAGAGTCCAGCGGCGGCGAGCTCTCCGGCGGCGTCGGCAGCGATTGCGGCGAAATCATCTGCGTCGCCCGCGGCTGCATCAACGCCCAGCGAAGACGACTTTCACGACGCGGTCGAAACGATGGTGCGGGGCCTGCCTGTCGCCGGACCCAAGGTCACCTCCGTCGAGTGGCCCGACAAGCTCAAGGCCAAGGTCCTGATGGACAGCTTTCCGATGGATCAAATGCCCCCGTTTGCGAAGGCCAAGTTCCTGACCGATCTGAAGGCGGGAATCGACAGCGCCAAGAAAGACAACAACATTTCATCGCCGGTCGAAGTCAATATCGTCGACGGCGCGAGCGGCAGCGTGATGGAAACGATTACTCAATAGCTAATTGAGCGAATAGCCAGTCGCGCGACGGAGAAGCCAGATGCAGGGAAAGCTGGTCAAGCTGCGCGCTTACGAAAAATCCGACGCCGACGCGCTGCTCCGCTGGTTCTCCGACGAGGAGGTCACCCGATGGCTGGGGCCGCCCAATTTCCCGTCGCGCGCGCAGCAGGAAAAATTCATCGAGTTGGCGCAAGCATCCGGCGACGACGCGAAATATTTCGCGATCGAAACGCTCGACGGAAAGCTGATCGGCGACACCGGAATCAGATTTATCGACTGGAAGAGCCGCAAGGCCGAGTTCTTCATCACGATCGGCGAGAAACAGTGCTGGGACAAGGGCTTTGGCACCGACGCGCTCAGAGTAGTGATTCGCCTGGCGTTCGACAAAATGAACCTGAATCGCTTGTGGCTGACCACCCTCGCCGACAATCTTCGCGCGGTCCGCTGCTACGGAAAATGCGGATTCGTCCGCGAGGGACTGCTGCGGCAGGAGAGTTTCGTGGACGGAAAGTACCGCGACGTTCATTTGATGGCGCTGCTGAGAGAAGATTACGACCGAACTCGAGGTGCATGACGATGGCATCGAAATCTTTGGAACGGCTAAAAAAAATCGGAGACCGGCAGACCCTCAGTCTTACTCACTATGGACGCAAAAGCGGCCGCCCCTACGAAGTGACTATCTGGTACCTGGTCGATCAAGATGGGCTCTACCTCGTCTCGGCGAATGCCGCGCGCAACTGGGTGCGCAATGTGAAGGCGCGCCCCGCCATCTCGCTTCGGGTCGGCAACGAAGTCTTCAACGGCAACGTTCGCGCGATTACCGACAAGCAGGAACGCGACAAGGTCAACGGCCTGACCATGCGCAAGTACTGGTACGTCGCTCCGATGCTGCGGATGGGTCAGTTTCTAATGTCGATGGGAATGGTGCGCGACAATACCGCCGCCTTCGAAGTGATCCTGGCTGACGAATAGCCACTGCCTACGACGGCTCGCCGCCTTCGGCTACGCGCTTCAGGCTCTCGACCCAATTCTGATGCCCGCGCTCGAGCATCGGACGCAGATACCACCACGCGAGCTTCGGCACGAGCCCGTTCTGGCATTCCTCGGTGACGACCCGGCATCCGCCGCTGCCATCAGCTTCGATCAGCCAGCCGTGATAGGCGCGCAGTACGCCGCGCGCGTCCCATCCGAGTTCATGCGACGGTTCGAAAGCGATCACGCGGCTGGTAACTGTCGCGCCAAAGGTCTTCCAATTGAATTCAGTGTCAGGCGCCAGGTCCGGCGGATTGCCGCGAAGAAAATTCACGTTGGCGCTGTTGTTGTACCATTCGGGCCATTTTGCCGCTCGAATGAGCCAGCGCCAGATGCGCTCCGGCGGCGCATCAATCGCAATCTCGTTGCGCGCGTATACAGAAGAGTTGTCAGGTTCGAATCCAGGCGGCCATTTCATCGCGCTGCTTGCTCCTTTGATTGAGCATTTCTTTTATCCACAGATCGGTCGGTTTATCCACAAAAGCAGGCTTTCAGAACTTCGCACTCGAACGCGCCCGCACTATGATCGCCGCTCAAATGACGAAAAAGGAAGCGAAACAGCGCCTTGAAAACCTCGCGCTCGAAACGGGGCACAAGAGGAATTACTACGTCAAGCGAGCGCTGGTCGAATTCCTGGATCGCAACGAGCATCTGCTCGGCCACAGACCGACGCGTCCGACCGGTTTCTCGACCCTCGACCAGGTCCCCTACCGCCCGAACAGATTTCCGCTCTGATTCGCCCGCATTTTCTTCGCGCTGCTTGGCTCTTGATCCCTCGCCCACTCCGTCCGGCCGTCGAGGCCTCCAATACCTCGCCCGTTATTTTCACGGGAGAGGTTTTCTGGAGGCTGCAGCGGCCGGAACGGAACGGCGGCGGATACTCCAGAAAGAAATTTGGGGGCTGGGATTGCTCCCAGCCCCCTGCCGTCACCACATCCGCCGCCCCACCACATACCGTCAGGGCGCGAGTCTTGTCGCGCCTGCTTTAGTAAGTGGGTCCCGGAGAATTCGTCATCCCCATTTTCTCCGAAGACTGGCTGAAACTTTCTGCGCCGCAAATGGCAAAATCCGCGTCCGCATCCACCTCATCATCGCCAGTTCTCTTCGAAAACCGCCTCCCCACATTCCCCGGGACCCTTGAAACGCTTTCTTACGAGCACCCACTCGTAGTGCCGCAGTTCATGCATTTGTAGCAGGCGCCGTTGCGCACCATTATGCTGCCGCAGTCAGGACACGGCGGCGCGTCGGCCTGGTTGATGAACGCCTGCCGGATGCCGCCGTCCTTGCCGTCGCGCAAGCTGGCTACTGGAGCCATCGTTACGTGCGCTACATCCGATTTTGCGGTCAGGCTCTTTTCGGTTTCGATGATTCCGACTTCGCGCTTTGCTTCTTCGTCGAGGAACTTCGACGCCATCCAGCGGAACAGGTAGTCGACGATCGACTTGGCGTACGGAATCTGCGGATTCTTGCTGAAGCCCGAGGGCTCGAAGCGCATGTGCGAAAATTTGTCCACCAGGAATTGCAGCGGAACCCCATACTGCAGCGCGAACGAAATCGCCGTCGCAAACGAGTCCATCAGTCCCGAGATAGTCGAACCCTGCTTGGACATCGTGACGAAAATTTCGCCCGGCGTGCCGTCCTCGTACATGCCGACGGTGATGTAGCCCTCGTGGCCCGCGATATCGAATTTGTGCGTGATCGATTTGCGCTCGTCGGGCAGCTTGCGCCGCTGCATCCGATCGTCAGTTGACGCGATCACGGCCGCAGTTACGGTCTCGACCGCCTTCTCAGTCTTGCCGGTGTTGAGCGGCTGGGTGCGCTTCGATCCGTCGCGGTAAATTGCGACCGCCTTGAGCCCGAGCTTCCACGCGGTAACGTACGCCTCGGCCACTTCGTCCACCGTCGCTTCCGCCGGCATGTTAATCGTCTTGGAAATCGCGCCCGAGATGAACGGCTGCACCGCACCCATCATTTTGATGTGCCCGTTGTAGTGAATCGTGCGGGCGCCGGCGCGCGGCTTGAACGCGCAATCGAAAACCGCGAGATGTGCGTCGGCCAACTGCGGCGCGCCTTCGATCGTCTCGTTCTCGTCCAGGTACTCGACGATTTCCTGCACTTCCTTCGAGTCATAGCCCAAGCGCTTGAGCGCGCGCGGGACCGTGCCGTTGACAATTTTCAGCATCCCGCCGCCGACCAGCTTCTTGTACTTGATCAGCGCGATGTCGGGCTCGATGCCGGTGGTGTCGCAATCCATCATGAACGCGATGGTGCCGGTCGGCGCGATGACGGTCGCCTGCGAGTTGCGGTAACCGGCCGCGGTGCCGACCTTGAGCGCGTCGTCCCACGATTCGCGCGCGGCACGCAGCAGGTCGAGCGGAACGTGCGAAGGATCGAGTTGCTTATAGGCGGCGGCCTTGTGGCGCTCGATCACTTTCAGCATCGGCTCGCGATTAGGCGCGTAGCCGGCGAACGGTCCCATCTGCTCCGCCATGCGCGCCGACTGCAGATACGCCTCGCCCGTCATCAGCGCGGTGATCGCGGCGGCGTAGCTGCGGCCCTGGTCGGAGTCGTAGGGCATCCCAAGCGCCATCAGCAGCGCGCCGAGATTTGCATAGCCCAGCCCGAGCTCGCGAAACGCGCTGGCGTTCTTGGCGATCTCGTCGGTCGGGTACGAGGAATTATCAACGACGATATCCTGCGCCGTGATCAGAATGTCCACTGCGTGGCGGAACGCGCGCACGTCGAATTCGCCGCGCTCGTCGATGAACTTCATCAGGTTGAGCGACGCGAGATTGCAGGCCGAGTTGTCCAGATGCATGTACTCGCTGCACGGATTCGACGCGTTGATGCGCCCGCTCGCTGGGCAGGTGTGCCAGAGGTTGATCGTGGTATCGAACTGCATGCCGGGGTCACCGCATGCGTGCGCGGCCTCGGCGATCAGGTGGAGTATCTTGCGCGCGGGACGAGTCTCGGCGACCTCGCTCGACTTGACGAAGTGCGTCTGCCAATCGGCGTCGTCCAGCACCGCCTGCATGAAACCGTCGGTGGCGCGCACCGAGTTGTTCGCGTTCTGGAAAAACACGGAGCGGTAAGCGGGACCGTCGAGGGAGGAGTCGTAGCCGGCCTCGATCAGCGCCCACGCCTTGCGCTCCTCTTCGACTTTGCACTTGATGAAATCGACGATGTCGGGATGGTCGGCGTTAAGCACAACCATCTTGGCCGCCCGCCGGGTCTTGCCGCCCGACTTGATCACGCCGGCGCTCGCGTCCGCTGCCTTCATGAACGACAACGGTCCCGACGCCGTGCCGCCCGACGAAAGTTTCTCGCGGCATCCGCGCAGTGCCGACAGGTTCACGCCGGCGCCGGAGCCGCCTTTGAAGATCATCCCTTCGTTGCGGTACCAGCTCAGGATCGAGTCCATGCTGTCCTCGACCTTGAGAATGAAGCATGCGGAGCACTGCGGCTTGGCCTCGATGCCGACGTTGAAATAGACCGGGCTGTTGAACGACGCCTTCTGGTTGAGCAGCAGGAACTTGAGCTCGGCGTGGAAAGTGTCGCGCGCGTCGGCGTCGGCGAAGTAGCCCTGCTTGTCACCCCATCCGCTGATGGTATCGACCACGCGCGAGATCAGTTGACGGACGCTGTTCTCGCGCCGCGGTGTGCCGAGCGGTCCGCGGAAATATTTCGACACGACGACGTTGGTCGCCGTCTGCGACCATGCTCGCGGCACTTCGACGTCTTTTTGCTCGAAGACCACGCGCCCGTCTTCGCCAGAGATAACCGCGCTTCGGAGATCCCATTCGACCTGCGAATATGGATCGACGCCGGCGGTCGTGAAAAATCGCTCGAGCACGATGCCGCGGCCGGGCGCCGCAGAATTAACCGTAACCGCATTGGAGGCCGGTGCACGATCGGTCAGTTTTGACTTGGAATCCATCTCAAAATCTATCGCTCCCCCACCCATCACCGCATCCTCCCCACCTCAGTTACATGCGCGTTAAGCCCACATTTAGTTTCACTAGTCTCCGTCGCCGCGGTTTGGATGGCTTCGACGTAATCTAGAGTCACCAAGTGCGTCGTGGGCGACAATATGCGCGCGGCTAGCGCGGTCTGTCAAGCCCCGACCCCCTACAGGTAGTGTAGGACAAGGTGTGCACAACCCATATATTAGGTTGTTGATAACTTTTGGTAAATGTTCGCTCGTATTAAAAATTGTGACTGACCGATGAGTTCAAATCAGTTGCGCTAATAGATAATTGCGACCGGTTTAAGCTCGGCAAAAGTCGAGAACCATACAATCGGTATGCGTCCGACGACGGCGGCGCTATCGTGGACCGCTCGATGCCTACTCGACGCCACAAGGCTCCGGAACAGATCGGCGCCGCGATGCAGCCGCTGCTCGATCGCATCGACCGCGAAGGTCATTTCGCGATCGTGCGCCTCGCGAAAGCATGGCCTGAGATCGTCGGCGAGACGATCGCGCGTCGCACGGAAATCGTGTCGCTGAAATTCCACACCGCGGTCATCAAAGTTTCGGGAGCGATGTGGATACAAGAACTGAATCTCATGAAGTCGCAGATCCTCGCGCGCGTGACGAATCAAATCGGCGACGACGTGGTGCGCGAACTGCGCTTCGTGCAAGGGCGCTTGAGCCGGCGAGAGCGCCCGAAATTGCGCACGGTGCCGCGCGCAACGCGAAAATCAATCGAGCTGCCGGAACTGAAAGATCCCGAGTTGCGCAAGGCGTTCGAGCGCCTGATCGAGGCCTGGGGTCGCGCGTCGAGGTAAACAAATCACTTAATTGAATGTGAAACCCGCGATGGGTTTCACACTTCCTTCGGCAGGGGTGCCCCCTGCACCCAGTACTAGTCGCAAAATGGCGAAGACGCCCTTTGCTCTCAGGTTCTTTTTCTGGTGTCATTCTTGAGCGAAGCGAAGAATCCCGGATCCTTCCTAGCCTCTCTCCCATCAGGGAGAGGCCGACGCGCGTCCGCGCGCGGCGGGTGAGGGTCCGAATTCCTTGTTCTTCTCTTTGATCGGTAAACGGGAACAGCCCCGTCTACGTCATAATACTGTGAATCCTCTGCTATGCGCGTTCGTACTATCTAAACAAGAGATCTGTCGTGGTCGGCGAAGAATCTAAACAAGACCGGATTCTGCACGTGCTCAATCGGCTCGCGTTCGGGCCGCGGCCCGGCGAATTCGAGCACGTCAGCGCAATTGGACCTGAACGCTATGTGCAGGAACAATTGCATCCGGAGTCGATTTCCATTCCCGGCGACCTGTCCCGGCGCGTCAACGACCTACACACGCTGCACATGAATCCGATCGCGCTGTTCATCGAGTATCAGCGGCCGATCAATCTCGCGCGCAAGGACGCCAAGTCCGACGCGGGCGGCGACAAGGCGTCGATTGACAAGACGTCGATCAAGGACGCGACCAAGGATGCGCGAATCCAGCAGAGAGTCGTGATGCGCGAGGCGGTCGAGGCGCGGATGATGCGCGCAATCGAGGGTCCGCGGCAGTTGCAGGAAGTGATGACCGCGTTCTGGTTCAATCACTTCAACGTTTTCGCCGGCAAAGGCCTCGACCTGATCTGGACCGGTGCGTTCGAGGAGACCGCGATTCGGCCGCATACCTTCGGCAAGTTCCGCACGCTGCTCGGCGCGACCGCGCATCATCCGGCGATGATGTTCTATCTCGACAACTGGCAGAACACTAATCCCGGCAGTCCCGGCTCGAAGGGCAAGTTCGAAGGGATCAACGAGAACTACGCGCGCGAGCTCATGGAGCTGCACACGCTCGGCGTGAACGGCGGCTACTCGCAGGCCGACGTAATCGCGCTCGCGCATATTCTGACCGGATGGGGACTCCCCAAGCCCGCAGGCGGCGGTGGTGGAGGCACGAATCGCAGGCCTGGCGCCGCTGGTATGCCGGGTGCGGAGATGGCGGGAATGTTTCCATTCATGCGTCGCCGGCAGAACTTAATGCGTCCGGGAATTGCGGCGGTCGATCCGAGCGGATTCTATTTTGACGAATCGCGTCACGATTTTTCCAACAAAACTCTTCTCGGCCATCAGATCGAAGGCGGCGGGATCGACGAGGGCGAGCATGCGCTGGACATCCTGGCGCGCAGCCCCGCCACCGCGAAACATCTGAGTTTCAAGTTGGCGCAATATTTCGTCGCCGACGATCCACCCAAGGCGCTGGTCGAGCGGATGGCGCAGCGTTACCTCGCGACCGACGGCGAGACTCGTGCGGTGCTCGAGACGATGTTCACCAGCGCGGAATTCTGGGACCCGCGCAACTACGGCGCCAAATTCAAAACGCCTTATGAATACGTGGTTTCGTGCGTGCGCGCGACCGGCGTGCCGATTCGCAACTACCGGCCGCTGTACGGCACGATGCAGATTCTCGGCATGCCGCTCTACGCCTGTCAGACGCCCAACGGCTACGCCAACACCCAGGACGCGTGGCTCAATCCCGACGCGATGATGACGCGGCTCAGTTTCGCGACTGCGCTCGGCTCGGGAAATCTGCCGCTGGAAAATCCGCCGTTCGAAGAAGACGCAGGCGCCGCGCCGCGTCCCGAGCCTCCGGCGGTGCCGCGCAAGGGCGGCGGCAAAGTGAATATCAATTTCGATCCCGCGCCGCACGGACCGAAGATGACGCCGCCCGATCCCGTGCAGCTTGCGGCGACGCTCGGCGATTATTTTTCACCAGCGACGGCCAACGCGGTCGAGGCGTCGCCGACCAATCTTCGCGCGCCGCTGATTCTTGGCAGTCCCGAGTTCATGAAGCGCTGAGAAATTTAGATGAAGCAAAATTTTCAGAACACTAATGCGTGCATAGCCTGCAATCCTCGCCCGGCGACTGCTCTTAGCCGGCGCGCATTTTTGCGGCGCGCTGCCGTGCTGTCGGCCTCGGGAATCGTGCTGCTCAGCCCGCATGCGTGGGCCGCGCGCTCGCTCGAGACCGACAGCAAGCGCCGGTTGATCGTGGTGTTCCTGCGCGGCGCGGTTGACGGACTCAACGTGGTCGTGCCGCATGGCGAGCCGGCGTACTACGATGCGCGCCCGACGATCGCGATCGGACGTATCGGCGCCAGCGACGGGCTCATCGATCTCGACGGACATTTCGGATTGCATCCCGCGCTCGCGCCGATGCAGACCCAATGGCGCGACGGTACGCTCGCATTCGTGCATGCGTGCGGCTCGCCCGACCCGACGCGCTCGCATTTCGACGCGCAGGATTTCATGGAGAGCGGGACCCCCGGCGTCAGAACAACGCAGGACGGATGGCTGAATCGGTCGCTCGCCGCGATTCCTGGGACACATGGCCCGACCGAGGCGTTGAGTCTCGGGCCGACGGTGCCGCGGATTCTCAGTGGCAAGGTGCCGGTCGCGAATATCGCACTCGGGCGCGCGGCGGAGCGGCCGATGCCGATGGACCGGCCGGTGATAGAAGCGGCGTTCGACAAGATGTACGTCGGCAACGATTCGATCAGCCGCGCGTATCGCGACGGACGCCAGGCACGCATGCGGCTGATCGGCGAACTGACCCAGGATATGACGGAAGCCAACGCCGGCGCGCCGTCACCGCAAGGATTCTCCGACGACACCGACCGCCTGGCGCGGCTGATTGGACGCGATCCCACGATTCGCGTCGCCTTCATGGCGCTCGGCGGATGGGATACGCACGTCAGCGAAGGCGCGGCCCAAGGGCAGCTCGCAGGACATCTGAAACCGCTAGGCGAGGGGCTCGCGAGCCTCGCCAAGTCGCTCGGCCCGAACTACCAGGACACCGTCATCCTCGTGATTTCGGAGTTCGGCCGCACGATGCATGAGAACGGCAACGGCGGAACCGATCACGGACACGGCAACGTGATGTGGGTTATGGGCGGCCCGGTGAAGGGCGGCAAGGTTTACGGCAAATGGCCGGGGCTATCGACCGCGAGCCTCTACCAGGAGCGCGATCTCGCTGTGACGACCGATTTCCGCGAGCCAATCGCGACGGTCCTGCGCTCGCACATGCAATTCACCGACGCGCAGCTCGATCGAGTATTCCCCGGCCGTCCGCGCTCGAGCGGCAACGTCGACGGCTTGATCAAGGCGTGATGGCGGTACGCCGGGCCGGTTTTCGCCGGGGTAGCGAGATTTAATCCCAAGTTTTTTCAGATTTAACGCGGGCCTGCTCGCGCGAATGTCGTCGCGTGCGGTTTGATTTTCGACTGCCGAGATTTTTCCGGCGGAAGGAGATCAAATGAAATCGAGAATAGTTTCGAGGTTCACAGGCGCGCTCTATCTTGGGCTGATGATCGGAGCCTCAACGGCGGCGGCGGGTACGTCGGGCGCGGGAGTAATCGTGGGGCCGGTGGTGTCGCCTCCCTACGTGCTGAGCACCTTTGCGCAAAGCGAAAGCGGTTACAGCGATCCGGATTCGGTCACGTTCAACGCGACCGATATCTTCATAGGCTATGGCAATGGCGGCGCGCCCGACGGCTCTGGAGGCGCGATGAGCACGATCGTCGAATACGACATGACCGGCACAGTGGTCACGAAGTTTACGGTCGTCGGGCACAATGACGGCCTGCGAATCAATCCGGCGGACGGTAATTTGTGGGCGCTTCAGAACGAGGACGCGAATGCCAACCTGGTGGTCATCGACCTCAAGCATGGCGGGCAGACCGTGACGCAATTTCCGTCACCCGCCCCTCATGGCGGCGGCTACGACGATGTGGTCTTCACCAAGGGCGCGACTTTCGTCAGCGCGTCGAATCCGGCGAACAATCCGAACACGGAGCCGGCAATCGTCAGCGTTGATCTCGATGGCAAGAAACTCGACGTGGCTCCCGTGCTGGCGGGCAATGCCTCGGCGACCAACGTTCTCACGGGCGCGACGGTCACGCTCAACCTGCAGGATCCCGATTCGATGATCCTCGATCCATTCGGCGAGCTGATCCTCGATTCGCAGGGTGACGGCGAGGAAATCGTGGTGCAGTTTCCCGGACAATCGTGCCAGAGCGCGTTTGTCGTGCCGCTCACTTACCCGACAGGGGCGGATACATTTGCGGGCCTGATGGCTGACGACACGGCGTTTGCCACCGCGAACGCAGGATTCATAATTTTTGCGGACAAGGGTCTGCAGACGGTCTACAAGATCACGACCTCCTACTTCTTCATCGGGGCTGCATACACCGCCTTCCAGGATAACACAGGAACTTTCGGTTTCGTCGGGCGGACGGATTTCAGCACGGGCGTGAGCACGCCGATAATCACTGGCCTTGGCAATCCCGGCGGCATGGCGTTCATTCCATCGAGTATCGGAAAGATAAGTGTGCCGGAGATTCCGAAATGCGCGAAGTGAGCGCATCGAATCTCGCGGTAGCGATGTCAGTTATCAGCTTCTGAATATGAGGGCGGGCGCGACCGTGATGAGCAGTCCCGCCCGCCCTGCGTTAGACAGTCCCGGATCTCAGGGGGTGAGGATCCGAGCTGCCGCTATGCATTCTAATGGCCGCCCATCGGCAACCCGGGCAGCACCTGCGTCCCCTCGTGCTGAACCGCCTGCAAGTCGTTCGGATCCAGTCCCAGCGCCGTAAGGATCGTCGGTGCAACCTGCGCGGTCTCGACCGGGCTCGATACGGTCGCGGAATGGAATGACGGATTCGACAGCAGCATCATGACGTTGACGTCGTCGTGTGCGAAGCCGCCGTGTTCCGCGAGCTTCTTTCCGCTGTTCGAATAGGTCACGCCGATGTTCGGAGTAATCAGGATATCCGGCGCGCGCGAATCTCCGGCATTGTAGTACAAGCCAATCGAGGGTCCCGAGAAAATCTCGCCGATGCCCGCGATATTCATCGACAACGGAAGCGCGGGAGACACGGTCTCGAGCACGCCCACCTCAGTCGCAACGTCGCAGGTATTTTTGAGCCAGATCAGCGAAACGTCATCCTCTGTCGGTCCGATCTGGTTCAGCTCGGAATCCGGGATGCACGCGCTCAGGATCGAGACCGGATCGTTGGGAGAACCGTTCGCTTGATAGCGGCTGCTATCGACCGGCGACTGGCCGTGCTTGGCGGTGACGATGATCAGCGTCGAGTCGAGCATGTGTTGCTTCGTGAGTTCGCTCACCATCGCGCCAATCGAGCGATCGACAAACTCGATCTCCTGAAGCAGAGAAGGACTGGGCGTGCCGATCGAATCAGTGTAACCGCCCCTGGTGCTGTAAAGCCCAGGGATAGGCGGGGTCCCACCATTGTGCTGATAGATCAACTTCTGCCCGATGCTCACCGCCTGGAAGTTCATGCCGAAGATGTTCGGCACTTGGGTTTTGGCGGTGCCGTCGTGGTTCTTGCCATCAATCTCGTTGAGGATCGCATTCACCTTGAGGCCGTCATAGCACTGGATGTTCAGGAAGCTCCCGGTGTAGTCATCGTCAGCGGTTGCGGCGAATTGGTCCGGCAGCGGTTTGCAACCGGGGGGAATCAGCGCCGGGAACGCACCGGTCACAGGGTTCAGGTAGTTCGCGGAATTCGAGTTAATTTCCGGCGCGTAGTAGTCGTCGACATTGGTGTCAGTCGCGGAACCGGTCGGGCCGCCCACGGAAGAATACGAGGGATGCTTGTCAGACCAGGCCGTGTAACCTCTCGCGCCGTGGATAACTCCGAAAATCGTATTGACCCGGACAAAGTTCCACGGATAGACCGGATTGCATTTCGCGTCACGTTCCAGCCGCGTCGGATCGATCGAGTTGATCCCGCCGTCGCCGCTCGGCGCGCCACCGTTGAGATCCTCTTGAGAGCCGACCCCCGGCATATTGTTGATGTTGATGCCTTCGTCGAATTCGGTGCTCGTACCGGACGGGGTTCCTGGCGTGCAAGCGCCGCTGCCCAACAACCCGTTGCCGGTGTCGGCCATAGGAGGATTGAGCGCGCGGTCGTACGCAACGTCGTAGTTGACGCCCATCGTGCGCGGCGATCCGCCAGTCATCAGCGCCATCAGCCCGGGAAATGAATCCGACGGCTTCGAGGTCGAAGTGTTCAGGTAATTGACGCCATGGTTTCCAAGCGCCGCAAGATTCGGACAGGTGCCGTTGGCTGAGCAGTTGAGAAAATCCAGCGCATGCATCCCGTCGATGCTGAGCAGCAACACATGCTGGATGCGGTTTTGGTCACCATCGTCGCCACCGCCATTGCCGTGGGGATCGGCGAGCACGCCGGAGCCCGACGCCGTCGCCAGCAGGAATGCGCCAGCGATCAGGCTCGGTAGCCGTCTTTTGTTGATTGGTCTTCTCTGTTTCACCGTGGTACTTCCTCCGCGAAAATTAGGATGTGATGATCGGGAGGATTTAGCGGACGCGATCGCATGCGCCGATGACCGCGTCGTTAAGCAGTCTTAAAATTCCTGCTCGTGAAATGTGACTGACACATAGTGC
>NZ_DATDGQ010000148.1:0-1880 GCF_036522015.1 Binatus sp. (SeqCode) | reverse complement strand
AGGTCATCTCCTTGATCAGCTTGCCGCTCCGAGCTTTTTCGACGGTGGCCTCGAACTTCGAGCCGAGATCGACGCCCATCTCCTTGGCCCGCTTCTTCGCCCACATCCCGACGTTGCGCGAGTCGCGATAGTAAGAATCGTCGCGCGGCTTAGACGCGTCGAAACTCGCCAGCCGTGACGCCTCGCTCTCGACCACGGCAAAGGACGACATCACGCGCCGTAGCCGCGCCGACTTGCATTGCGGGCAACCGAGGCGCTCGCGGCGACGCGACGAACCCATCACGACATGAGAGCTGACGAGCCCGCATCGCGCACATTCATACTCAAAAATCGGCATCGGATCTAAAGAATATCCTGCCCGGGTAGCGCCCGCAAATCAGCAGGATCAAAGCGGGGCTGCGCGCCCCGCACCCGCGGCAGGGGTGACCCCTGCACCCGGTATTCGGAAAGCAAGGATGCGGGCTGACGCCCTGTTAGGAAGTTTGGGCGCGAGGACGCGAAGCGGTCTCGTGTCCAGCACTTTCTTAACACTGGGTGCAGGGGTCACCCCTGCCGCGGGTGCGGGGCGCGCAGCCCCGTCTTTACTTCCGCCAACTCTCGCGGATGTCGAGCACCGGCTTTGCCAAGGGGTTCCCGACCATGAACAGCAGGCCAATCGCGCCGACCACAGCGCCGCATCCGAGCCACCAAATCGAGCGATACTCGATGCCAAGCGCGAGCATCGCGAGCGCCCAGAGAGGGATGATTAGTGAGACGACGAAGCGCATCAGGGCGCTAATCGCATGCTCGGCCTGTTCAGCGCGGTCAGCCATTCTACTTCTATTTAGCGGCTTCGGGCGAAATTTCAAATAGCGCCGGAGGGCCGCCGCCACCAATGAGATTGGACTTCTCGACGAGTTTGAGGCGTGCCCGATAGTCGGGCGTCATCGCGTCCAACTCGCGCGGCGTCGCGAGCATGTAGGCGCATCGCGGATTGCTGACATCGGGCACCGCAGCGCCGTAGTAGTACGACAGCTCGTAGTTGATGCCATTCGGAACGCATAATTGGTCGGCTTTGACGTGATCGGCGATGGTCGGAACGAAACTCTTGACGCTGCGCATTTCGGCGAGCATGGGTCGCAACGTCATGGTCCACAAGAGAGAGAGAACGAGCGCGGTAAGACCGAACGCAATGCCGACTCCGAGCGTACTGCGTCGTTGCGGCCGGCTCAGGATTAGTACTTCGATGGTGACGGCGACCAGCCAGACGTCGAACAAATCGGAGATGGGGCTCGCCCAGCGCATCGCCCTGAAAAGGGCGTAGTAGGCGGAGTCGCTCGACTGAAGATTCGCCTGCGGCGCATGGTCGGAGAAAAACGCGACGTAAAGGACGACGACGATCGGGGCGAAGACGAACGCCGCAACCAGCGCGTCGCGCAGCTTCGCGGCGGCACCGCGGATCCCATCAAGCGAAAATTGGGACGCACACAGGATCGCAATCCCCGGTAGCGCGGGCAGGATGTAGTCGTCGCGCTTGACGCTCGCGATCGAAAAAAACAGCAGCACTGCGAGTGACATGCTGATTTGGTAGATCACCGGGCGGCGCTTGTCGGCAGAAATCTCACACGTGTAGAAGGCCAGCGCGGCGGGCAAGATCAAGAGCGTCATCGGGAAAGCACCGCCGAGCAGGCGCGCGCCTATATAGTAGAAGGGTCGATAACTCTCGCCGGTGCCGCCGAGTTTGGCCGGCATGAAATGTCCGAAATTCTCGGCGAAAATGATCCTGACGATTTTGTGACCGCCGACGAACGCGGCCGGCACGTACCAGACCGCGCCGATCGCGATTGCAATCGCGAGGGCCTGCCACGGCCATCGAGTACGCATGAGCGCGATTGGATTTC
>NZ_DATDGQ010000147.1:0-3205 GCF_036522015.1 Binatus sp. (SeqCode) | reverse complement strand
GATTGGGAATAATTTGTGTCGAAAGAGTCCTCGTCGCCGTGCGTGATCTGGCGGCCGCGCGCGAAAATTGGCGACGCGCCGGGTTCGCCGTCGCGCCGGACGACAAAGAATTCGCCGCTGACGGCATCGGGATCGCGCGGATGGCCGCCGGTGCCGTGGAAATCGATCTGTGCGCGATGCAATCCGCCGGATCCGTCTCGCCTCTCGCGCAGCATTTGCGCGAAGCGACCACCAATGACAGCGGCGGCAGCATCATCGGATGGGTTTGGGGTGTAAAGGGCGTGTTGATCTCGGACGACCGTGAGCCGCGCACGGCCCCATCAGAATCAATCCTGCTGCCGGCGCTCTCGCCGCCTTTCATCAAGGCCGAGATGCTTTCATCGGGATTGCCCGGCGTCGTAACCGCAGCCGCTCCCATCAGTCTCGACATCGAGTCGCGCCGCCAGGCACTCGCACGGCTTTGCGGGACCAATGCAAACACCGTCGATTATCTCGAGCACATCGTCGTGATGACTCCGGTGCTGAGCGACGCGATCGCCGCCAACGAAGCAGTCGGTGTCCCGTGCAAGCGAATCCGCGAAGTCGGCAACGGGGCGCGACAGGCCTTCTTCAAGCTCGAGCAGACGGTGCTCGAAATCGTCGGACCCGCGACGCGCGGACGTCCCGGATGCTGGGGCCTCGCGCTGATGTGCACGGACATCGCGCAGGCAGTCGCAACCGCGCGCGCGAACGGTCTGCAAGCGACCGAGCCGAAGCTCGCGATTCAGGGTGGGCAGATCGCGCGAATCGTCGATCCGCTCGACGGCGTCGCAATCGCGTTCATGCAACCCGGCCCGCTCCGCGACGACTGATCGGCGAAGCGCCGACTCTGTCATCCTGACAAAGCGAACAACGCGAGCGGGCGGGCCTCCGGACAGCTTCGCATTCTTTGTCACCCTGACGACGGGAGCGTTAGCGACGGGAGGAACGGGCCTCGGACAGCTTCGCGCCAGCGAAGCCGGTACCGGTTTTTGAAATCGCGAAGCGCTCCTTGTAGTGTCATTGCGATCTCATCGCATCGATCTAGCAAACGATGCGAGATACAATCTCCAGCCGGAGCCCGCTGAAAAAACATGAGCATCAAACACTTGCCCGTGTCGGCTTCGGCCGACGAAATCTGCGCGGCCCTCGCCGACGACGGATGCGTCGTCGTCGATCGCGTCGTGCGCCCCGAAATCATGGACGAAGTCGCCGCCGAGCTGCGTCCCTTCACCGAAAAAACACCGTTCGGCCCCGACGACTTCAGCGGCCGCCGCACGCGCAGGACCGGCGGCCTGATCGCGCGCTCGCCAAAATCCCGTGAGCTTGTGATGAATCCCACGGTGCTCGGCGCGGTCGGCAAACTGCTCGGCCACGCGACCAGCTTTCAGCTCCACCTCACGCAAATAATCTCGATCGGCCCGGGCGAGCCGGCCCAGACAATTCATCGCGACCAGTGGGCCTTCGATTTCTTCCCGTTCCCGCGCGGCTACGAAGTCCAGTGCAACACAATCTGGGCGATGACCGACTTCACCGAGGAAAACGGCGCGACCCGCGTTATCCCCGGCAGTAACCGCTTCGACGACCGCCTGCGCTTCAGCGAGGCCGACACCGAGCCGGCCGAGATGACCAAAGGATCAGTGCTGTTCTATACCGGAAGCATCTACCACGGCGGCGGCGCGAACCGCTCGACCAACATCCGCACCGGAATCAACATCACTTACAACGTTTCGTGGCTCCGTCAGGAAGAAAACCAGTATTTGTCGGTCCCGCTCGAAATCGCGCGCACCCTTCCCGTCGACCTTCTTAGATTGATGGGCTACCGATTGGGCGCCTACGCCCTCGGCTATGTCGACGACACGCGCGATCCAATCGAGGTAGTCCGCCCCGACCTGGCCCGCAACGGCTTCCGCCCAGTCCTGGAAACGCAGAAAGCGGACGAATTCCTGAAGACTCAGCCGCACGGCGCCACGCAGAAGCCCGACTAGTCACTTTCTCCCGTCATTCCGAGCCGCGGCGGCGAAGAATCTCGACGGACGTTCTTGCGTCCGGCGTCTGCGAAAGCGCGTTTGGTGCGAGATTCTTAGTTGCGCTCAGGATGACGGAGGTCTTCAGAGTTACCGTTCGAACAGCCGCGTCGTGAAGTTGCCCGGCAGCAATGCTGTCTCAAGCGGATGGAACCCCCGTTGCTCGTAGTAGCGACACAGCCGCGCGTTCGACGCCATCGCGTCCAGCCGCGCAAAGCGCCGGCCGCGCGCGCCGATCGTACCGACCGCCCATTCCAGCATCCGCTCGCCAACTCGCATCCCGCCCGCGCTCCGCGCGACCGCCATGCCATGAACGTAACGGGCTAGCCCGTCGATGCCGCGTTCGCCCCACACGTCAGGATCAGACCATTGGATGGTCAGAGTGCCGATCCGGCCGTTGTCACCGTGGAAAAGATAGACCTCATGATGTTCGAGGCTTTCGCGGAGTATCTGTTCTCCCACGTCCATGTACCAGTGGTACCACTGTTGAATACCACGCTCGCTCAACCAATCCGCCGCTTCCCGCAGGAGCGCCATCACCACCTCATAGTCCCCGCGAGCAGCGCGCACGACGGTCAATCGACCTGCGTCAGTATCGAGACACATAAAATTCCCTCGCTGCTCTCCCCCTCTCACTGTGAGGGAGAGGATCGAAGGTGAGGGTCCTTTTGCAGCGCGCTCTTTGTTCCCCTCTCCAGAAGGGAGAGGGGTTAGGGGTGAGGTTTCGCGCACGATTCAAGATTCTGCCTCCGCCTGATCGCCTATGTCACCAAAGTTCAGGGCTGAACTGTTCAGCCTTACGCAGGATCATCGGCCGCGTTACTAATAACGAATGAGCGAAAACTCAGAGCGCTATTGTCTTGCCCAAATTCCGAAGCATCGCGGCGTCGAATGCTTCCGCACGAAAACATTTTCTGACGGAACAAAACTACCGATGGTATCCGACCCTCCCATAACCACAACAGGTTGTATGTTTTCGCCCTCCCGCCAAAATCTGACGTTCCAAGATCGTCATGATTTGCCCGATCCTGTTCACCCTGCATCGAGTTTCAGCGCGAAAACTTCCTGCGGTTCAGATACTCCGCGCAGGCTGTGCCGACCGATACTCTTCAGCGCTTCCTTCGACGCCGCCGCGAAACTCGCCGACGTTACTACCGGAC